>CACZPS010000001.1 GCA_902783125.1 uncultured bacterium
ACAGCCCTTATCCATAAATCAGGCGGAGGAACAGGGTTTTCATTCTCAAGATTAAGACCTAAAAATGATGTTGTTAAGTCAACCATGGGTGTTTCATCAGGTCCTGTTTCGTTTATGGAAGTATTCAATGCCGCAACAGAGGCAGTAAAACAAGGGGGCACTCGTCGTGGTGCTAATATGGGTATCTTGAGAGTTGATCACCCTGATATATTAGAATTTATCGACTGTAAGGCTGATAATACAAAGTTAAACAACTTTAATATTTCTGTTGCAATAACAGATAAATTTATGGATGCATATCTGAAAGGTGAAGATTATGATTTAATTCACCCTAACACAAAAGAGCCTGTCGGCAAATTGAATGCAAAAATGGTATTTGACAAGATTGTTGATGGTGCTTGGAGAAATGGTGAACCGGGGATTATATTTATTGATACAATGAATTATGATAACCCGACTCCAAAAATTGGTGCTATCGAGTCAACAAACCCTTGCGGTGAAGTTCCGTTGTTACCGTTTGAAGCGTGTAACCTTGGTTCTATTAACCTTAACCGAATGGTTAAAGAAGAAAACGGCAAATGGACTGTTGACTGGGATTTATTAGGCGAAACTACAAGAACTGCAATAAGATTCTTAGATAACGTTATTGCTATCAACAATTACCCTCTACCTCAAATCGATGAAATGGTTACTAACAACCGTAAAATCGGTTTAGGTGTAATGGGTTGGGCTGATATGCTTATGAAATTAGGTCTGTCTTACGCATCAGAAGAGGGTACAAAATTAGGCGCACAAGTTATTGAATATATTGATTACATCTCTAAATGTGAATCAATTGAATTATCTAAAGAAAGAGGTAAATTTAAGAATTTTGAGGGCAGTATCTATGACCAAGATAATTATTTATATGAAAAATATAAAGGTAAATCAGCAGGAATAATCTCTGATGAACAATGGAAAGAATTAGATGCTCAAATAAAAGAATACGGTATCAGAAACGCAACGACTACTTGTATTGCCCCAACAGGTACAATCTCTATGATAGCAGGTGCATCAGGTGGTATTGAACCATTGTTTGGGCTTGTATTCTCAAGACTTATCATGGATAACACAGAAATGTTGGAGGTTAACCCTATATTTAAAGATTATATGGTTTCTCACGGGCTTTATTCAGAAGAACTTATGAGAAAAATCTCTGTTGATGGTTCCGTTGCTCATGTTGACGGTATATCTGATGAGATTAAACATATCTTCGTTACCGCTCATGATGTTACACCATACTGGCACGTTAAGATGCAGGCAGCTTTCCAATTACATACTGATAACGCCGTATCTAAAACAGTTAACTTTGTAGAATCTGCAACCCGTGAAGATATTGAAGAAGCATATATATTGGCTTATAAGAGTCACCTGAAAGGTATAACTGTTTACAGAAACAATTCAAGAACTTTCCAACCTATGAACCTTAAAAAAGAGGAAGGGGGAAAAAAAGAGGAAAATGAAAAAGTTGAAGAAAAACCATTAATTGAAAACACAGAAGATTATAACCCAACAGGTGAGGTTAAAACTATAACTTGTCCTGAATGCGGTAACAAAATTGAAATGGCTGAAGGTTGTTTCATTTGTCTAAACTGCGGTTATTCAGGTTGCTCATAGACAATTTTATTAATAATGAACAAAAATAGGGTAATTAAAGTAATTACCCTATTTTTTATTCAAAATACAAATTTAAAACTCAAAACTAGATAGTTTCAATAACTTTGATATTAGTATCACAAGAAAGTTCTTCATGAGCTATAACTGTCAGGTGATTGATAAATTCAGAGAAGATTGCAAAAGTCATGTGTCTTATTTCCATTGGAACGACAAGAATAATCTCTCTTAATCCGTTAGCGTCTGCAATTTTTTTCATTTTCTTTGCAAGTTTTTCGGCAAATTTGCCGTCAACTTTAATTATAGCACCTTCTTCGGATTCTGTAAGATTAAACATATCATCCAAAGATTTTGCGGAAAACTCCATAACACAAGTCGGTTCATCTGTTACAAAACGCTTGGAAATATGTTTTGCCAGAGATAATCTTATCCTGTCTAATAATCCGTCTTTTGATACTTCATCAGAAAAGTCATTTATTTTCTCAAAAATATAATCAATATCTTTTATTGAAATTCGCTCCTGAATTAAATTAATAAGAATATACTTAAGCTCTGCAAGAGTGATAAAATCAGGAATTATATTATTTATAACATATGGGTTACGTTTTTCCACAAGAGTTACATATCTGTTAACATCACTGTAATCAAGTAATTCAGATACATATTTAACTGATATAAACTCTATTGCCCTTGTGATATATTCCACAGCGCTATAACCTTCTGCCCAATAATCTTGAGCCTCTTTAGAATCCACCCACCAAACTTCTTTTCCGGTTATTTCATCTTTTACAACAATTGTTCCGGCAGGTTTTTTATTCAAATGTAAATCTTCCTTTAAAAAAGCGATGTGTTCAGGAACAGCAGTTGATTTATAAACCTCTAAATCATGGATTTTTATACTAAATTCGTAAGGCTGGAGATTATCATCATCACAAAAAATCATTCTTGGAATAACATAACCTAATTCATCAGTAAGTTTTTGACGGGATTTTACTGTTTCTGATAATAAATCATTATCGCTATCAGGGCTGACAAACTCTAGCAATTCCTCGCCAAGATTAACTGTAAATTTTTCTTCACCGATTCTTGAATACATAACCCCCGGAGAAATCTCCTTTGCCAAATCCTGCTTCAAACTGTCTAAGCGTTGCAGTTCATCAGACATTTGCCTGTTCAGAGTATCACGTTCAGACCAATCAACCTTATCTATCTGAGATTTAACATTCGCAACACGCTCTTTTTGAGCTTTTATTTTTGCAATAATATCCTTACAGCTCTCATAAGGTGTCATATTATTTGACAACATCTTTTCCATTTGAGCTTTAAAGTTCTTAACATTAACAACCTTATCAAACTTTTCGTCATCATCATTTACAGGTTTTTCACGCATAAATATACAACTGTATACAAATTCCTCGTCAGTTTCAACCTCGTGCATTGTATACAAATCCCAACCTTCTTGCGACATTTCGTTCAATAAATCTTGTAAGCCTTGTCTATCATCAGTTGATGTTTCTTTTATTATGTATTCTAAATTTCTGCTAAACATGCTTCTATCCTTTTATTAAAAGAGCATAAGAATCTTTACGGTTCCCACTATTTACCCCTTAACCCCTATTTAACACCTTTCATACGGTTAATAAGTTCTTTAGTAATGTCAACTCCGCCACAAAATACAGCCTTATCACTGATAATGGCATCGAGTTTTTGTTCTACCATTATAGCGTTTGCAGCTTCTCTAATCTTGTTAAAGATTTCCTGTTCGGTTTTAGCTTGCTCTCTTAAGAAATCATTTTGTTTTTGTTTAAGCTCTGCAGTAACTTTATCCTGAAAGTTTTGCTTTTGTACAGGTGACTGAATTGATTCGTATTCTTTTTCCTTATCAAACATGTATTGCTTGATTGCAAGAGCTTTAGAATCCAGTTGTTTTTTAGCATTTAGGGCAAACGAACAGTTTTCAATAACTTCTTCATAGTCAACATAACCCAGCCCGCCTGCAAAAGAAACACCGTTACACATAAGTGTTAACAACATTGTTAATATCAAAACTTTAATTTTTTTCATTTTTATTTCTCCTTAAATTTTCTATTCACTATTCACTGTTCACTATTCACTGCGATTAATACATCATATCACCGACACCGAAGGTGAAGTAACCGTGCTTGCTGCCGTAAGCGCCACTACGTGTAAGAGGAATACCATAATCAATAGACAGCGGACCTACCCCCGGAATATATAGTTTCAAACCAATACCTGCCGAAATTGCTTCCATTGGTCTGTCATATAACTTATCAGACAGATAAGTTCCAAATACTTTACCTGCATCAACAAAGAAAGTTAAACGTAAGTTTTGGAAGAAATTAACTTTTAATCTGTCTAAGAAAAATACAGGTGTTGCAAGTTCTACAGAACCCATAACAAATCCGTCACCGGTACCTACACCATTGATTTTATAACCTCTAACAGTATATGGACCGCCTAAACGGAATGCCATAACTTCCGGCATGTTATCCCCATACAGTTTTCCACCGGCTTTTGCTGTAAACGACAATGATGATTTGGTTGCGACAGGGAAGAAGCGTTTAATCATACCGGTTAATTTACCGTGAGTTTTTTTGAAGTCATTAAGTGCAAAAGCCTGATCAAATCTTGCTGTTGCTAACACACCATTTCTAGGATTAAGCTGAGAATCTCTTGTATCATAACGAAGCCCCGGACTAAAAGTTAAGAACAAACCGCCTTCTAACTGTTTGTCACGTTCTTTAAAATTGATTCTTTTAGCACGGTACATCCCAACAATTCTATCTTTATCACCTTCTTTTACGTTGATATATTCAGCACCAATTGAGAAGGTTCCGAGTAAATTAGGGTTATATTTCATTTGGTGGGTTAAAGTAGCTTCCACCCCAATTCTGTTTTCAACAGCAAGAGGGACATTATAACTCCCGAAATTCCTAAAGAATATTTTACTCATAAGCGAGGTATCTGCGTTCAGAAAATATGGTTGAAAGAAACTTAATTCAGCCTGAAAATTCATGTGGTTCTTAACGGTAGTATCACTCATAATTACACCTGAACCAACCAAACCGCTTAAAGAAACTCTTTGGTTTAAACCTCTAAAGTTGTTATCACTGATACCAAGTGAACCAAAAACCCCTGTGCTTGAATCCAAACCACCACCAAGAGAAATTGATGCGGTTCTTTGTTCCGTAATCACAATTGTTACATCATATTTGTCAGGGTCATCAGGACAAGCATCAATACTTCTGTTAACATCTTTAAATGCTTGAGTAGAATATAATCTCACCAAATCTTCTTTTATTTGGTTTTCATTATAAACCATCCCCGGTTCTGTCAAAATATTACGGGTAATGACATATTCTTTTGTTTTGTTATTGCCGGAAATTAGAATTTTATTGATTGTACCTTCTTTAAGACCGATATTAATAGTTCCGTCAGGGTCATCATAAATATTGTCAACCCGCGCCAGTATGTAACCTTTTGAAGCATAATATTGATTGATTCGTTCAATAGCCTGATTTACATCGTCAATGTTTTGGGGTTTTCCTATTAAATCGGAAACCAATGGCATAAGTTCTTCTGTCGCAATTACAGTATTACCGTCAATTACGATATCTTTTACAGGGATATTTTCTTCAATTAATATTTTGAGAGTTATAGTACCATCGGCATTTTCAATAGGTATTGCTCTCATCTTCTCGGTAAAGAACCCCATTTGGTAAATGTTTTTTAAATCTCTTTGAACCATATCGGCATCAAAAGGATCACCTTTCTTCATCTGCATCCTTGAAATAACAACAGCAGGTTTAATAACATTAGTACCAAGGATTTCAATGTCTTTAATAGTTTGGGCATTTTTAATAGAGGTATTAAAAAATTCTTCATTGGGGTTATTTTGAGGAAGTGCAAACTGAGATTCTTCACCATTAAATAACGCACCGGCATTAGCTATTCCGGCGAGTGTAAAAAATGCAAATAGCAATATTAAACTTTTTCTTATTATATTAACTGAGTTCAATGACTCTCTTCCCCAAAACTATTATATTAATAGTCTAACATAAGATTATCGGTTGGGCAAAACATGTGGGGCTATTAATGATAATAAAATTAATATTTAATAATCAAGATTACGTAGTCAAGTTGTATTTACGTAATAGTGTGGTTTTTAACGATTTTTAATCTACCAATACGCCATTAGATATTTTATATATCTTAACATTTTGTAAAAAGTTATCTTCAAATAGCAAAGTATCAACAGATGTTATTATTGTTTGAATGTCATTGGAAATTGATTTTAAAAGATAATTTTGTCTTACGTCATCCAGTTCGGCTAAAACATCATCGAGTAATAACACCGGACTATAACCCTTTTTTGACTGTATCAATTCAATTTCTGCAAGTTTAAGAGCAAGTACAATTGTTCGTTGTTGACCTTGAGATGCAAATTTTGTTGAGTCATTTCCGTCAATTGAAAATAAAATATCATCTCGATGCGGTCCCACGCATGCTTGATGTCTTGCCAATTCTTCCGACTGTCTTTCGGAAATCTCTTTTCTGAGAGCCTCTGCGATATCTTCTATTTCACTATGAGGGAAGCTGTATTCAAAGGAGAATTTTTCTTTTGATGAAATCCCTTCATATTTATTTAATGCAAATTTTTTTAGTTCGGATAAAAATTTTTGTCTTGTAAAAATAATATTTGAACCGGTAATAACCAATTGTTCATTAAAGACATCAAGCAAATCAAAATTGACTTTTTCTTCTTTGAGAAGGTTATTTTTTTGAATTCTGATTTTATTATATTTTGATAATCTCTCATCATGAGTCGGATAAATTTGAGAAATAGCACTATCCAGCCAATCTCGCCTGTCTTGCGGAGAGCCTCTGAGCAGTAATAAATCTTGTGTCGAAAAAAGAACAGTATTCAATGCAGTTTTGTAATTTTTTGGGGTAGTTTTAAGACCATTAAGTTTAACTGACTTTGTTTTATTAAGTTCATAATCAACTTCTAATAAAATATCCGTGTCAGATTTGAACAATTCCCCTTCAATCTTAAAATTTTTTTCTCCGAATTTCACAAAATCTTTTATATTTGATGTTCTTGGTGATTTAAGAGCCGATAAAAAATAAATACTTTCTAAAATATTCGTTTTACCTTGTGCATTTTTACCGATAATTATAATTTTATTATAATCAAAATCTAAAGATAATTCAGTGCAATTTCGGTAGTTTAAAAGTTTTAAATTCTTTAATCTCATAAAATGATTATAACAAATAATGCAAATTATTTGAATAAAAAACTATTCTTCCGTTCTGTACTGAAGTGCTTGGGATATGTGTAACGCTGAAATATTCTTATCGCCGGCCAAGTCTGCTATAGTTCTTGAGAGTTTTAAGATTCTTGAATATTTTCTGCCGGAAAGTCCATATTTCACAGCAGCAGTACGCATTATAGATTGAGCTTGTTCGTCAAGGATACAATATTTTTCAATGAGTTTAGCACTTAATTCAGAGTTCGTAAAAATTCCTTCATCTTTGTATCGTTCTGCTTGAATTTTACGCGCTTTTGTAACTCTTTCTCGAATTTGGGCAGACGTTTCTGCTTTATTATTTATATTTAATAATTCATCGGAAGTCAGACGAGGAACATCAATAATCATATCAATTCTGTCTAATAATGGTCCTGATAATTTTGATTTATAGCGTTGAATTTGAATATCAGTGCAAGTACAGTCCTTTTCAATATCCCCTAAAAACCCGCAAGGGCAAGGATTCATCGCTCCAATTAACATAAATTTTGACGGATACGTTACAGAACTTTTTGCTCTTGATATTACTACATACCCATCTTCAAGCGGTTGTCTTAAAGTTTCCAAAACATTTCTTGGAAACTCAACAATTTCGTCAAGAAATAGTACTCCTCGGTGAGCTAAAGTTATTTCCCCCGGTTTTGGATTTTGACTACCTCCAATAATACCGACGGATGATGCTGTATGATGAACCGGTCTGAATGGACGTTTTGTCATCAGAGGACTGTCTTTTGAGAGTAATCCGCTAATACTGTATATCTTAGTTAACTCAAGGGCTTCTTCTAATTCCAATGGTGGTAAAATAGATGCAAAGCATTTTGCCATAAGAGTTTTTCCTGACCCCGGAGAACCTGACATAAGAAGATTGTGTCCGCCGGCGGCAGCTATCTCCAGAGCCTTTTTCGCCTTTTGCTGACCTTTAACATCTTTAAAATCGTATATATAATCTTCGTCATTTGATTTTGTAAGATATTCATTTATATTAATAACCGTAGGTTTTATAGGGTTATCGGTAAAATTATTTACAACATCAATAAGATGGTTTGCTCCTAATACATTTATTTCCTGAACCAAACCGGCTTCTTTTGAGTTTTCCTCGGGAACAATCACCGTTTTTATACCACAGTCTTTTAATCCTGTGACAATAGGGAGGATTCCGTTAACCCCTCTTAAAGAACCGTCAAGAGAAAGTTCTCCGATAAAAGCTGTATCTTTTATCTTTTCCGAATCAATCAAACCTTCTTTTTGAAGTATTCCGACGCACATAGGCAAATCAAAAAAAGTACCTTCTTTTTTTAAGTCAGCAGGCGCAAGATTTATAACGACTTTACCTTTAGGGAAAGTAAATCCTGAATTTTTAATAGCAGAACGTATTCTCTCTCGGGATTCGGATACTGCATTATCAGGAAGTCCCACAATAATAATTCCGGGTAAAGAATTGATAACATCAACTTCAACTTCTACCTTATGTGAATCTAATCCTACTATTGTTGCAGTTATAGCTTTGCATACCATAAGACTATTATAACATAATTATCAGAGCGATTGAAGTTATTATTCCTTAATTATAGCAATTGAGATATTTTTTTATAAAAAATCATCCATTTACATTATGCAATCTTTCATTATATATGTAATAATATCATTGGAAAATAGTGTAAACTAGACTTCCAAGGGGAAACATTAAGAGTACTGTAAGGTTAAATTTGAAAAAACAATCAGAAAAATTTACTAAAATTTTTCAATGGCTGCTTTGTATGGGATTAATCATATCAGTTTGCAGTTCATATTCGTTTGCCGATGAAACAAATCCGACATTACCCGAACTTAACCAATTTGTAGAAGGTACTCGTTTCTACAACTTTAAATTAAATGAAACTGTCACACTGGAAGAAAATATGGGAACAACGGCTGTTGGGATGTTCTCTATTACAGGCTTAGATAAAACCACTAACACAATAGATTTTAACACTTTTTCAGGCTTTGAGGTTTCAAATGCAAACACAACCCTTAAGATTTCAAATCTTACAATCAAAAATGCTGTATCTGAAGTTGCATCGGTAATATACTGCACGGATGATTTTTCATCTATAACGTTAACAAACCTTAATATAACTAATAATTCCAGCACATCCGCAACAAACGGATTAGGAGGAGCTATTTATTCAAAATCCCCTTTAACAATGATAAATACATCTATCACAAACAATCATGCCGGAGTAAACGGCGGTGCCATATATGCCACTAACAACGTCACAATAACCGCTGACGGTAATAACGTTGAAATCAGTGGTAACACTGCTTCTACAGAATCAAATAATGCTATTTATATGGAGAGAATTAATTCTACATTAAAACTATCAGCGGAAAATAACGGTAGAATAGACTTAAAAGATAATGTAGACGGCACAAGTGGATATAGAGTAAACTTGACAGGAAAGAACGGTACAATCGGGTTATTTGGTTCTATCAAGAATGGTAGAGTTAATGCTTCTAATGTTGATATAACGTTTGCAGATAATACCACGAGTAACCACGTGGTAGATAACTTAACCATAGGTGAAAATGTTAATTTTATTATTGATGCTGATTTGGCAAATTCCCAAGTTGATACGTTAACTTCTAGCAATGGAGTAGGGACAATGAGCATATCAAGTTTAAATATATTGTCTTCTCCGACAAGTGATAACACCACTGTTCAAGTTCTTAAGCAGGCAGATAGGATAACTCTTGATATTTCTCAACTAGAGCAAAAAAGAATGTCCTCAGTTGAAAGTGTTATGTACAATGATACAATTTTTGCTGAGTCAATTTCAATAGGTACGACTGATACTACGTGGGATAGTATTATTCTTAACAATGTTAGTGATGTTTTGTATGAGATGGTCGCAGATAATGATATTTCAAGAAATAATAAACATTTTTGTTTCAGGACAGATACTGAATATAATCTTACAAAAGATTTGACAGAACTTCCTCAATTCACAGATTTATACTTAAACTATATTGATAAAACAAATATAAAAAAATTAAATCCGAATCACCACGTTATCAATGCAGACGGACATTCAATGTTCGTATTAACAAATAATTTCAGCACAGTATCAGCAGATAATTTAACTATCAAAAATGCAACAACATCATCAGACGGTTCTGTAGCTAATTTAAATAATACTACTACAACAACATTTAGTATACGAAATTCTTCTGCTCTTACAGACAACCACGCAGACAGAAATGGTGGTGCAATTTATGCAACAAAAGGGAGTATAAGCATAGAGGATTCTACAATATCAAATAATACATCAGGTGGAGACGGAGGAGCAATATATTTTACAGGAGAAGCTGGTGCAAATATAGTTAATACTAATTTTGTAAATAACATTTCTAATGGTAAAGGTGGGGCGATATACTCGGATAAAGATATAACAATCCGAGCAGAAAAAGGTACAACAACTTTTGAAGGGAACACAGCAAACGGTGAGAATAATGCAATATACATGGCAAGTGCAAATTCAACGCTTACTCTTAATGCTGAAAGCGGTACTATAAATTTGAATGATAAGATTTCCGGTAATACGGAAGGATATAATGTCGATATTACAGGTGATTCCGAAGGGAAAATAAATGTTAATAATAAAATGGAAAATGCAAATGTTTATTTATCAAGCGGGGTTTTAACATTAGCACAGGAAAATATTTTAAAAGAAAATGACTTTGTCGCAAGAGGAGGAATGTTGAACCTTGTAAACGGGCAAATAGGTTCGACTGATTTCAAAACATATAGTATTGCTAAAAATACAAATATTGCTGTTGATGTAGATTTAGCTAATGCAGTAATGGACAGAGTTACGGCTGAAACATACGGTTCTATTTCAGGAAAACTTAATGTAAGCAGAATGAATCTTATATCAGAAACTCCGGAAGAAAGAACAAGAATATTATTTGCCGATCCGGAATTTAAGAACAAAGTTGGGACTTCTGTTAAAACAGTGGCATACTCTCCGGTATATAAATATGCCGTATCATACAGTTCATCAGACGGTTATTTTACTTTTAAACGTGGCAGCGGCAGTGTATCTGACTTCAATCCTATTGTATTAGCAGGCTCTGTCGGTCAGCAAATGGCTTATGCAAACCAATTAGCGAATTATGAATATGCAACTTATCATGCAAATACTTATATGATGCTTCCAAAACGTGACAGATTAGGAATGCAAAATAGGCTCGCAGCCGGTAATATTGATGAATTTGGTGGAAAAGTTTCCGGATATAGAAATATTCCTGAAGAAATCAAAAGTATATGGGTAAGACCATACACTTCGTTTGAAAGCGTTCCGCTCAAAAACGGTCCCAAAATATCTTCAATAAGCTATGGATTATTAGCCGGCGGAGATAGCAATTTAATAAATATAGGACACGGATTTAAACTCGTCTATGGCGGGTATTTCGGTTATAACGGTAATAATTATCGCTATAGCGGAATAAATTCCGTACAACAAGGCGGATTAATCGGCGGAACTGTTAATATATACAGGGGAAATTTCTTTAATACTTTAACGGCAAATGTTGGTTGGGCAGTTAATGATAATGATGGTAATCGTGGCTCTGATTTAATTAATATGCTTATCACAGGATTTGCTGACAAGTTTGGGTATAATATTGAATTTTTGAACGGAAGATTTATTCTTCAACCGTCTTTAAATATGGGTTATACTTATATAGGTTCTTGGAATTATACCTCCTCAAGCGGAGCAAGAATAAATACCGATCCGCTTCATGTTATGCATTTTATTCCAAGTGTTAAAATAATCGGAAATACCAAAAATGGTTGGCAACCTTATGGAGTTATTAATGTTGTATGTAACTTTGGCGGAAAATCAAGTTTTACTGCAAACAATATAGTTTTACCGTCAATGTCAATTGATCCTTATGTAGAATATGGATTAGGAGTGCAAAAACGTTGGGCAGACAAATATTCAGGATTTGCTCAGGCAACCTTGAGAAGTGGCGGACGACGGGGAGTTTCTTTATTATTCGGATTCAGATATATGCTGGGGCAAATTGCTGAAAAAACAGCAAATCTGCTTCATTCTGATCCTGTTAGAAAAACCGCAATATTCAAAGAAAAGAAAAATCCCAAAATTGTTATTGAACCTATCAGAAGATGGGGTATGCGAAAATCTGACAAACCTAAAGTCGCTTCAAATAAAGATTCAAAAATCATGAATATCTTGAAAAAAACAAAACAAAAACTATGTTTTTGGTATAAAGCTGATGTGTCAGCAAAAATGATTGATGAAGTATATCCTGATGGGGTTATAAGACCCGAATTGTCAGGTAAAAATGCTAAATCAAATAATCAGGAAGAATATGATATTGAGAGTTCAACAGAATCTATCACTGTAATAGAAAAACCCGTCAGTCTAAAGAAACAATTTATTGAACATAAAGTTGCGGAAAAAACGCGCTTAGACTATATGAACAGATTTCAAAGTAAAATTGAGCAAAAAGAGTTAGATTCTATTGCTAATGTTGTTAAGGAAAAATCACCGTTAATTACTGAAATGCCGTTGTTCAAGACGGATGCTATTTTGAAACGTCGTAAACCCGCAAATAAATCTTTGTATATTAATCAAAATAATTATAAAGATTATAGTAATCCAAAAACGTTTAATGATTTTTGCTATGAGTTAATCAATCTTAAATTTTAACCTTGCATTTGGTTTTAAACTTTTGTTTAAAACCAAATGTTTCCCCCTTATTTTTTCTTCCAGACAAGTGTATTTTTGTATTCATTACCTTTTTCAAAATCAAAGCCAAGTTTTTTATAGAAATCCACAGCTTTTTTTACCGGAATTAAAAATAATTCTTTATCAAAAAATTGGTTTTGGACGTGGGATACTAATTCGGACCCAATGTGTTTATATTTAGGAGTCGGATTAAATTTTTCTTTTATATACTTTGTGTTTGTTTGAAGTGTTTCAATTTTTGCGGAATCTCCTTGCTTGATGAGCTCCAATACTCCTAAAATTTTTGAGGCTTGTATTTTTTCAAAATTATCTTTTTGAGTCGTAAGAGCATATATTTTAAGCCAGCTCGGATGTTTAGTATATTTTGAACATCTTTCCATGTCATCAAGAACAAAAGAAGTAAATGTTGTATCCCAAAGTAGTGTAGTTTTTTCCATTGCTTTTATATCGTTTTTGTTTTTTACGTCCATTTCGACTAAAGCAACATCACATGGTTTATATTGGTTATAACATTTTTTCATTATATTAACATTTTTTATATGGTTGGCTGTGAAATTAATTGAGTTCATATTTTATATAAAACTCGTGAAAATATTTTTTGTTAGTTAAATTATAGTTTATGTATATTACAGTTATAATACGCTAAGTATTACAAGTACGGAAATCACTAGCGCCGCAACCACGATTAATATGAACATTGCACAGTGAAGATAAATCTCTTTTGGAGTTATTTCTTTATTTAGTGATTTTATGACGTTTCTTGAAAAATCTGTTTTCATTATGTTTTTATGTTCTGCAAAAGAGTCTGATAATATTTTTCTAAGGTTATACATTTTTTCTAATTTAGTCCTTATTTTTGGTTTTGCGATAATATTTCGTCTGATTTTAACATTGTGTTCATAGGGTAATTCGTTATCTATATATGCCGATAAATCAAGTTCTGAGATATGTTCAGCTGAATCTTGGCTATAAATTGGTTCTGTAATTTCAAAATCTTCATTATTATAACCGTTTTCAGAAAGAATCTTGTCATAGGCTCCTTTTATATCATCTATTATTGAGCTTATCACCTTAAATTTCATCTTGCAGGTATCACAATGTTTCAAATGTTCTTCAAACGATTGTTTAAGACTCTCTGATAAATCATCATCTATATAAAAAGTAATTAGACCTTCAAATTGGTTACAGTTTATTTCCATAGTATCTCCATTTTTATTTATAAATAGTCACTAAGTTCTTCTTGAAGTTTTAACCTTGCTCTTGATATTCTTGATTTAACCGTTCCGATTGAGGTATTAGTCATGTGGGCAATATCGTCGTAACTCATACCCTCAAACTCACGCAAAACTATTGCAACACGGGAATTAATAGGTAGTGATAATATGCAGTTTTTAATAATGCAGCCCAATTCTGATGCCATACATTTTTCCATTGGCTGAATATGTTTATCTTCTATTTCAGGTTTTTCGGGTTCATCAAGACTTATATCAGAGTCGTGTTTTGTATCTTTTCTGACAAAATCATAAAAAATATTCAGAGCAATTCTGTTAGACCATGTTTTAAAACTCTTTGTATCGTGTAATTTTTGGATATTTTTTGCTATTTTAACCAAAGCCTCCTGAGTCAAATCCGACACTATTTCCCGTTTTTTACAAATATGGGAATACATGCCGAAGATATCTTTTTGAATACGTTTCAAAAGTTCTTCAAGTGCTTGCAAATTATCATTCTGTGCCATTTCTATTAATAGATATTGCGGAATTTTTTTATAATTTGTTTTTGACATATTTGTAGTTTATTCAGGTTAAGAATTTCTTAAAATACTCTAGTGATTTAATCGGATAGGTATATAAATTGAAGGGTAAATTATAGTTTAGCGAGCGAAGCTCGCTAAACTATAATTTACAGTGACTAAGTGAACCGTGACTAAGTGACTAAGAATTTC
>CACZPS010000002.1 GCA_902783125.1 uncultured bacterium
CGTAGGCTGTTAAGTAACTTTCAACTTTCAACTATCCACTTTCCACTGTTTAGCGATGAACGAAGTTCATCGCTAAACTATAATTTATTTATGCTAAAATATACTTATGAAAGATATTCAGAATACACATGATACTCGGGGCATAGAAATCCAGAAAGTTGGTATAAAAGATTTTGATTTGCCTTTGATTATTCAAAGAAAAAATGCTGAAGACCTTATGGTGTATGCTAATGCTAAGGTTAGTGTCAGTCTGCCCGCACATTATAAAGGTACTCACATGTCACGTTTTGTTGAAGTTTTGAATGATTGGAAAAGTATCCTTGGTTCTGATGTAAAAGACTGTGTTACTCAGGTTGTCGAAAAACTTTCTGCTAAAAGCGGATATATAAAGTTTAAATTCAAATATTTTATTGACAAGGAATCGCCTGTTACGCATATTTCTGCCCCAATGTGTTATGATTGTTCTTTTGAGGGGATTTTGAGTAATTATGGTGATGAAGATGAAGAATATGAATTTGTTTTAGGCGTAAAAGTTCCCGTTACAACACTTTGTCCGTGTTCAAAAGAAATTTCCGATTATGGTGCCCATAACCAACGTGCACTTGTATCTGTAAAAGTTAAATATCCTGAAGATGAACATGTTTGGATTGAAGATTTAATTAAAACGGTGGAAGACTGTTCATCTTGCGGACTGTATTCATTATTAAAACGTGAAGATGAAAAATATGTAACGGAGCACGCTTACGAAAATCCTAAGTTTGTTGAAGATGTACTTAGAGATGTTGTTATTGCGTTACGCAGAAATGAGATAATTGACAGCTTTGAAGTCGAATGTGAATCAATAGAAAGCATACATAACCATTCTGCATGGGCTTATCAATCAGAGGGGTAAATTAAAACTTCTCATTCCTCACTTTTCGTTTATTAAAGACTTTTACCTCTCAGAGATATATCCGTTTATTGCAGTATAAGCTGCTACATAAGGAGAAGCCAAGTAGATTTCACCCTTTGTATTACCCATACGACCTTGGAAATTTCTGTTTTGGGTTGCAAGGCAAACTTCTCCATCGCCAAGAGTTCCGGCATGCACCCCAACACAAGGTCCACAACCCGGAGGTAAAATAACAGCATTTGAGTCCATAAATATTTCTAACAAACCTTCTTTTAATGCGGCTTTATATACATCAGGTGATGCCGGACAAATAAGCATTCTTACATCATCATTAACTTTGTGACCCTTTAAAATATTTGCAACAACTCTTAAATCTTCTAGTCTGCCATTTGTACAAGTTCCGACATAAACCTGATTAACCTTTATATGATTTAGTTCACTTACCCTCTTTGTATTGTCAACTGTATGAGGGCAAGATACCGTTCTTGGCACATCTTGAGCATTGATGTTAATTATTCTTTCATAATTCGCATCATTATCAGGTAGAATTTGTCTGAATTTGTCTTCCCTACCTCTTGATTTTAAATATCTTTTTGTGGTGTCATCCGCAACAATCAAACCGCATTTAGCACCGGCTTCAACTGCCATATTAGAAAGAGTAAATCTCTCTGACATTGACATATTTTCGATAGTAGACCCGCAAAACTCTAATGCTCTGTATGTTGCACCATCTGCACCGATTAATCCTATAATATGTAGCATCAAATCTTTTGCATAAACACCGTCGTTTAATTCACCATCAATAATAATCTTAAATGTTTTAGGAACCTTTAACCAAGTTTTGCCAAGTGCCATAGCAACTGCAACATCAGTCGAACCCATGCCTGTTGCGAATGCTCCTAAAGCACCTGAAGTACAGGTATGGGAATCTGCACCAACGAGAACTTCTCCGGGGTTAACAAAAGTTTCAACCAATCTTTGATGACAAACGCCTTCCCCGATATCAGACAACACTGCCCCGTATTCTTTAGCGAAATCTCTAAGCACCATGTGGGTATTTGATAACTCTTTCCTTGGACTTGGTGATGCATGGTCAATAAACAGAATAGTCCTTTCGGGATTATTTAACTTATCTTTTCCAAGTTTTTTAAATTCCTGAACGGTTAGCGGTCCGGTTCCGTCTTGTACTGCACATACATCAACTTTTGATATTATTAATTCATCAGCATGAACCTCGCGTCCTGCGTGTTCTGATAATATTTTTTCAACTAATGTTAATCCCACTTTTATGCTCCTTGATTTTATATGATATGTTTTGGTAAGGTTAATACATTTGAATCAACCCTTTGTTTTAATGCCCCTTCCGGTTCATAATATGGCGAAACCGTCATTACTCTTGCCGCAATATCAGGATAGTGATAGATAAATTTCAATTCACTGTCTGTCAACGGTTTTTGGGTATGAACGTTTGCATAACGGGCAAGCTCTAGAATATTACGTGCCTCGTGTTCATCTTTAAACTCTATTTCAAGTTTGTCATAAACATTCCTAAAGCCTTTAATACCGCCATATTCACCGGTTGTAATCATTCTTCCTGTTTCAATTATTTCAGGCTCACCTCTGCCTAATTCTTCGTAATCATACAGTTCATAATTTCTGCGGTCTTTCAAAGCCCCGTCTGCGTGAATGCCTGATTCATGCGCAAATGCGTTATCCCCAACTGCAGGCTGATTTATAGGAATATCTATCCCAAATGCGTAAGCTGTATATTTGGCTAATTTCCACGATTTACTCAAATCAATTCTTTCATCAAGTTTATATTTACCACTGAATCCTGCAGATTTTAATACAGATAACAAACACGATACCAAATCAGCATTTCCCGCACGTTCGCCCATACCATTGATTGCAGTGTTTATATATGTATCCTGACCGGCATCAATTGCACCCTTTGCACCCATTACAGAACACGCCACAGCCATTCCCAAGTCATTATGATAATGAACTTCTATCGGCATTTCCGTTGCCTTTGCGATTTCGTATATTCTGCTATAGGCTGTCCACGGATCTTCGTAACCTAATGTATCACAATATCTGAACCTATCGGCTCCGCATTTCTTTGCTTCTTTTGCAACTTTTTTAAGGAACTCAATATCACTTCTTGATGCATCTTCTGCGTTAACTCCGACTGTCAAAGCTCCTTTTGATTTAGCACACTCTACCGCTTCACACGTCATGCGCAAAATATCTTCTTTTGTTTTTTTGCCAAGGTATTTACCCTGTATCATCTGCTCGGAAGTGGACTGTGAAAGATTACAATGCTTTAGCTTCGGTACATTAATAAAGGATTTTTCAACATCGGAAGCTATAGCCCTCATCCAGCCGGAAAGCCTTGTATTAGAAATAACATTCCTTTCCGCTAATTCTAAATTGGCATTCAAATAGTTAAGTTCGTGTGTTGTTGTGGGAAACCCAAACTCTGATTGAGTTATTCCCATATCGTCAAGCATAAGATTAATAATGGTCTTTTGCAATTTCGCCAGACCTAATCTTGATGTTTGAACACCATCTCTGTTTGTAACATCTACTATATATATTTTTGCCATATAATACCCCTGAAGTTGATTTTATAAAAAAATAAAAGAAATTTTAAGTAAGCTCCGCTTGTTGCCGGTTCTCGTCCGTTTTTTGTTCGTTTAATGTCCGATAATGGAGCGGACGACCGGACTCGAACCGGCGACGTCAACCTTGGGAAGGTTGCATTCTACCACTGAATTACGTCCGCATGCCTTTATTATACCACAAGCTGTTTAATAATGAAATATATTTTTATTTGCATCTTTTGTTTGTTGTCAATTTATGCTATATTTAGTACCATGAAAATTTTATCCGGCATGTCATTAGAAGAAATTACAGCGTTTGTCGAAGAAATGAACGCTTCAAAATTTCGTGCTAAACAAATCCATAACTGGATTTATTCAAAATCAGTTTCCTCTATCGATGAAATGACCGATCTGGCTAAAAGTTTTAGAGATGAATTAAAACATAAGGCTGTTGTTACAGATTCAAAAATTAAGGTTAAACAGGAAAGCTCTGACGGAACTTTAAAATACTTAATCGAGTACCCAGATGGCGAATGCGTGGAAACAGTTCTTATGCGATTTGATAACCGCGCAAATTTAACAGCCTGTGTTAGTTCTCAAGTAGGTTGCGCTGTTAATTGTTCATTTTGTGCAACCGGAAAGCGTGGATTTATCAGGAACTTAACTTATCGGGAAATAATAGAACAAGTGCTTACAATCCAGCGTGACACAGGTTTAAAAATAACTAACATTGTC
The DNA here is from genome assembly GCA_902783125.1 of uncultured bacterium. Taxonomy (GTDB): domain Bacteria; phylum Cyanobacteriota; class Vampirovibrionia; order Gastranaerophilales; family Gastranaerophilaceae; genus UBA2883. Next base: position 4,231 of record CACZPS010000002.1, read on the forward strand.
TTTATGGGACAGGGCGAACCGTTGTTGAACCTTAATAATGTCCTCAAAGCGTTAGAAATTTTTAATAACGATTTTCAGATAGGCGCAAGAAGAATTACAATTTCAACCAGCGGTATTATTCCTAAAATAAATGAACTTGCAAATCACGAACTTCAATCTACTCTTGCAATTTCACTTCATGCTCCGACTCACGAAATTCGTAAAAAAATTATGCCGATAGAAGAAAAATATCCGATTTCAAAATTAAAACCTGTACTCTTGAATTATGTCGAAAAAACCGGCAGACGTATAACAATCGAATATATTTTGATTAAAGATTTTAATTCTGATATTGAAACGGCTAAAGAATTGGCTTGTTTTCTAAAAGATATAAAATGTAATATAAATCTTATTCCGTATAACGACGTAACAAACACAGGATATAAAAAACCATCAAATAATGAAATAATGAAATTTAAATATCTGCTTGAACATTCAGGAAAAAAAGTAACCGTAAGATTAGAACGTGGCGCAGACATTGATGCTGCCTGCGGTCAATTAAGCGGTAAGGGGTAAAAAGTAAAGTGAAAAATTTTGTAATTATTATAATTCGGTACGAATAATATTAAATATTTTAAAAATTTAAAAATTCTGACAAAGACATATTAAATGCTTTGGCAAGTTGATTTAATTTTGAAAAAGTAATATCATTTGATGCGGTTTCAATATTACCAAGAGTCGAACGTGCAATATTTGATAAATCTGACAAATCATCTTGGGTATAATTATTCTTTTTTCGTAATTCTTTTATTCTTTTTGCAAGTTTTCTTAATAATTGCTTGTTCATGAGATAATTGTCCGCTATAATGACAAAGTAAACAAACCGCCACACGGACAAATATATGGATAAATGCACTTATAACTTTAAAAAGAAAATATTAATTGATTTAGATGGGGTATTAAACAACTACGGTAATGAAAAATTTGACGAAAATTATATTCCTCAGGTTAAGGTAGGCGCAAAAGAGTTTTTAGAAGAACTACATCAATCAGCAGAGCTATACCTGTTTACAACACGTAATCTTATGTTATCAACCAAATGGTTAATTAAAAATAATCTTGATATATATTTTAAAGATATAACAAATATAAAAATTCCGTCTTATTTGTACATCGATGACAGATGTATCTGTTTCAAGGGGGAATATAAAGATACTTTGAATGAAATAAAAAAATTTAAAGTTTATTGGAAGGAATAAGGGATTTTATTTTACCGCACTACGTCACCCTAATACTTTATTGTGAGTAAAAATTACAGAAAAAACTTTTGAGCCACTAAAATTGCTCCGATTATTCCGATAAAATCAGCCAAAAGACCAACTATAAGAGCATATCTGAATTTCTTTATCCCAATAGAGCCAAAATAAACAGACAGAACATAAAATGTAGTTTCCGAACTTCCTACAATAATTGCGCATAGTTTCGTTACATAAGCATCAGGTCCGAACTTGTGCGCAATTTCCGTAAACAATCCTAATGTTGCCGAGCCTGATAATGAACGGGTTATCATAATAGGAATAGAATCAACGGGAACAGAAAATTTATTCAACAATGGTGCGAGAAATGCTGCTATGCTATCCATGGCACCTGATGCTCTGAACATTGATATCCCGACTATTATTGCAACAAGATATGGAATTATACTCACCGCTACTTTAAACCCGTCTTTTGCACCTTCCGTAAATTCTTCGTATACAGGTACTTTTTTAACTATTCCAATTGTTAATATCAAAACAATTATAAACGGCAATGCATAAAGAGATAAGAGATTAATCATCATTTACCTCCTTTTTCACAAATGGAAAATTTGATTTATTTTTATACAGTATTTGGAAGAATTTAGCCAAGATTATCGCAGATACAAATGCAAAAGCAGTTACGATAAGAGTCGGAACAATTATTTCGGTAGGATTTTTTGATCCGACTGCAACAAGCACTGCAATAACAGTTGCCGGAATAATCTGAAATCCGGCGGTATTCATAGCCAAAAACATACACATAGCATCTGATGCGGTTTCCTTATCATTATTGTTTGACTCGTTTACTTCTTTTAATTCCTGCATAACTCTTAATCCGATAGGAGTTGCTGCATTAGTTAACCCAAGAGCGTTTGCGGAAACGCTCAGAGCGATATTCCCAATTGCTTCATTCTCAGGCGGAACGTCGTTAAATAACCATTTTGTTACAGGCTTTATTATTTTTGCTATCCATTGTACAAGCCCTGATTTTTCTGCAATACGCATTATTCCAAGCCAAAATGCCATTATCCCGATTAAAGACAATGCAATTTTAACGGATACATCCGCACCGTCTAATATTGCGTTCACGACCTCTTGTGTCCTGCCGTTTATAATTCCGAAAATTATCGAAAATACTATTAGAAAATAAAAAATATAATTCATACGTTAATTAAACATTTACCCCTATTTACCCCTATTTACCCCTAATATCTGGCTAAATATTTATCTAATTCCCATTGGGTAACAGTTGTACGATATGAATCCCACTCTTTTTCTTTGGTTGTAACAAATTCGTTCATAATATGCTGACCGAGTGCAGCGTTAGCAACGAGTGATTTATCAAATAAATCAACTGCTTCCTTCAAAGTCCCCGGAAGTGAATCTATTTTTTGTCTTTTTCTTTCTTTAGAAGTTAGTTTGTAAATATTGCTTTCAACAGGAGCCGGCGGATCAATTTTGTTTCTGATACCGTCAAGACAAGCCTCTAATATAGCGGCAAAAGCTAGATATGGGTTACACGCAGGATCAGGCGAACGAAGTTCGACTCTTGTTGCGACCCCTCGTTTTGCCGGTACTCTTAATAATGCACTTCTGTTAGCTAACGACCATGCCAGATATACAGGAGCTTCATACCCCGGAACAAGACGTTTATAACTATTTACTGTTGGGTTAAGGATAGCAGTAATACTTTTAATATGTTTTAAAAGACCGCCGATAGCCCATTTTGCCGTGTCGGACAATTGATATTCCGCATTTTCATCATAGAACGCATTTTTTCCATCTTTAAACAAAGACACATTACAGTGCATACCTGAACCGTTGATGCCGTATATTGGCTTTGGCATAAATGTTGCATGAAGGCAATGTAACGCTGCGATTGCTTTTACGACGACTTTGAAGGTCGCAACATTATCAGCAGTTGTAAGGACATCTGCGTATCTAAAATCGACTTCGTGTTGTCCGTCAGCAACCTCGTGGTGAGATGCTTCAATATCAAATCCCATTTCTTGTAAAGTTGTAACAATATCGGAACGAACATCTTCACCCAAGTCCTCCGGTCCTACATCATAATACCCCGCTTTATCCATTGTTGTCGTTGTAATATCACCGTTTTCATCTTTTGCAAAAAGGAAAAATTCTGCTTCAGGACCTATGTTCATAGTGAATCCCATTTTTTCAGCTTCCCTCATAACTCTTTTTAGATTACAACGAGGGCAGCCTTCAAAAGGTGTTCCGTCTGCATTATAAATATCACATATTATGCGGGCAGATTGGTAACCTTCCTCATTTCTCCAAGGAAGAATTTCAAATGTATTTTTGTCAGGATAAAAGAACATATCTGATGTTTCAATACTTCTGAATCCTTTTATTGATGAACCGTCAAGCATCATGTCATTATTTAAGGCTCTATCAATATGCGAAGCAGGTATAGACAAATTCTTGACTTGTCCGTTCATATCAACAAATTGTAGTTTTATAAAACGAACGTTATTTTCTTCAATCATCCTTTTAATATCTTCTGAGGTATATTCTTTTTTATCGAGTCTTCTGTATGTAAATTCGCTCATCTGTTTCTCCTTATTAAAATGGTAAATATTCCATTTTTGCCAACAATATTTATTATAATCTTTTAAATTCGTTATAGTCAATATTTGAACATATTATTAATAAATAAATGAAGTTAGTTAAATGTTATTGAATAAAAGACATTAAAGCGTTAGTACCTTAATGCCTTAGTGCCTTTTACTTATTTACCCCTTGTATTATAATAGGACTATGAATTTATTTGAACGGGCAAAATATTTCAGAACAAAAAAACGTCTTGGGCAGAATTTTTTGATAAATTCAGAAGTCATAGACGAAATAATTGATTACGCAAATATTACAAAAGATGATATCGTTGTAGAAATAGGCGCAGGAGTCGGGTTTGTTACGGAACAGCTTGTTAAATACGCAAAAAAAGTTATCGCGGTAGAGCTTGATGAAGAAGCTATAAAAGAGCTTGAAAAACTTGACGCTGATAATTTAGAAATAATCCACAAAGATATTCTGAAAACTGATATTGCAGAAATAGCAGAGGGGAACTGTGTTGAGAAACTTAAAGTTGTTGCTAATATTCCGTATTATATAACTGCTCCGATTATTTCTCATCTTTTAGGTGAAATTGATGATTTAAATAACAGAAACAGAAATTCTATATCGGAAGTTGTTTTAATGGTTCAGGAAGAAGTTGCACGCAGAATGGTTGCAACAGAAAAAAGTCCGTCAAAACAATATGGGCTTTTGACTATTCTTGCACAGTTCTGGACAGAATGTGAGATAATAAGGCTTGTCGGAAGAAAATCATTTTACCCTGCGCCAAAGGTTAATTCAGCACTTGTAGGGCTAAAAATAAACACTGAGCCAATGTTAAAACTCAGTGATTATTCTCATTTCCGCAGAGTTTTAAAAGCCGGATTTTCTCAGCGCAGAAAAAATATCAAAAACTGTCTTGTAAACGGCGGATTTAACAAAGATAATGTAAAATCTGTTCTTGAAAAACTTAATATTGATGAAAATACAAGAGGTGAAGCATTATCAATCGAAAAATTTGGAGAACTTTCTGAGGAATTATTAAAAACAATCTGAAGTTTTAAATAAAATAGCAGATAACTCCTATACAATTATAAGACTTTCCGGTGGCGAATTATAAGCTCAGAAAGGTTTTAGAGAACATTAATCTACAAACTCCTTCTGATTTTCAATGGTTGCCCCAAACGATTAAATCCTCGCTCGCCTATCCAATGAACGATAAGATTCCCGTTACCATCAAAATTATATTGTTCTGATTTTGAAATATATAACACTACAGAATGCAAGTTCCCTTTATTGTTGTATGTCACAGTTCGTTTGGGGAAAGAATCAGGATTATTATTATCAAACTCTATTCTTGTCAACTTACCTCTTGAATTATAATAATATATTTTATCTGATTTATCAGAATACCTGACCCCATAGGATATAAGTGTTGTTCCGAGATATGTGGGCAAAATGATTCTTGAATTATCATAAGGTGAATTAACTTGTTTTTCAAGATAAGACATATTTACATCATAATATCTGTCAGTTAAATCAGCACGATAATAAACAAGCGGCAAATATGTTTTCACATCTTTAAATGCATCTGATTTGGCGTTAGCCACTGTGTATCTTTGTGGTTTAACTGTTTTGACAGTAACTTTTTTAGAAGTTTTCTTTATGCTTTTTGAATATGCCGGAGTGAGAAAAAAAATACAAAATATAATTATAAATATGCTATATTTTTTCAATGTTATAATTTCCCCTTTCCGTTATAACAAATCTTGTTCAAACATATCATCCGCTATTTTTGAAGCAAGTTTTGAAAAACTGTCAGTAATATTAGAGTTCTCGTTAATTTCTGAAACAGGAATACCTTTGTTTATTGATGACATCATCGTAAAATAGTTATTTGGAATTTTCCAATATACAGCTTTATTCAATGCTTTTTCAACATCATCAACAGTTATTTCATCATTTTCTAAATATCTGTTAAGAACTATTTTCACATTTTTGTCAGGAATATCAATATTCTTAAACAAATCTAAACATCGTTGACAGTTCCTTATCTGAGGCAAGTTGACAACCGTTGTTAAAAGAATTCTGTCAGAATGCTTTAAAATTGCAGAATTTAATTTATTAACATTAGAACCCATGTCAACAATAATATATGAAAAATTATTTCTTAAACTGTCAAAAAGTGTTTTTACTTGATTAACACTAATATTTCTGGCTTCTTCTAAATGAAGCGGCTCCGCTAATACATACAAATCAGAGTCTTTATATCTGCAACAAGTATCAGAAATATTTAAAAAGTTATTTTGACGAATATTATTAGCTATTTCAGATATATCTATACTGGGTCTTATATCAAGAAATGTAGGGATATCCCCGATTGGTAAATTTAAATCTATCAATGCGACTTTATCTCTGACTTGTTTTGATAATTCATAAGCAAGATTAACGGCTATCGCAGTTTTACCGATGCCTCCTTTGTTAGAAAAAATTGTTATTATTTGTGATTTTTTTAAAACTTTTATATCATCTTGACAACATTTAGTTATGGCAACAATCAAGTCTTTTTTTATAATCGGTTTTGATACAAAATCTTTTGCTCCCCATCTTAAGGTTTGTATAATATTTGAAGTTGTATAATCCTCGGATAAAGCTATAACATTTATTCCAAATTCTGACAATTTGCCAATCATTTTAGAACAGAGTACCCTATCAGACGTGATAGAAAATAAAACAATTTTGGGTTTATTTTCTTTTACGTATTTAAATCCTTTATTATAATCAGAATATACCTTATCAATAATTACTTCGTCAAAATCTTTAAGGTGAGCTTGCATTATCTTAACGACAGAAGAATCTTTTTCGAAAATAACAACAGATGAATTCATAAACACTCCAATATTTCTATGTATCTATGATATCACAAAATTATTTATTCATAAGATTTTCTAAAGCGTTTCTTACTTTATGAAAAGCATCTCCAACACCTTGCAGATTGATTTTGTTATGATCCATAAAAAATGATTCTTTTTTTGTTGTGTATCTCATTGCTAATGAATTTGGAGTATAATTATCTTTTTCCAGAACTGTATTTTGAGTTTTTAATCCAAATTCTGTTTTAACAAATTTATCCCTTTTTAATTTTCGGTCTAATCTTTTATACAACGCAAGTTCTTCTTTAATACTAAGCATCTCGTTTGTATAATTACCATTAGGTGTTTTATATGTTTTGAATGCGATACCAAATGAAATATTCGGCTTATTTGAGTCGATTGTATTCATTTTTACTAATCCCCTTTGTTTTAATTTAGTTGTTTTTAGATTAAAAAACCCCGCAATACTTTGCGGGGTTTAAAATTTTTATCTATAGTGAGCGAATGCTTTGTTAGCTTCAGCCATCTTGTGGGTATCTTCACGTTTCTTGCACGCTGAACCCTGACCGTTTGAAGCATCCATAAGCTCATTAGTCAATTTGTCGATGAAAGATTTTCCGCCTCTTTTCTTAGCTGATTCTATCAACCAAGAAGAAGCAAGTGCGAAACCTCTGTCAGCTTTAACTTCGATAGGTACTTGATAAGTAGAACCACCGATACGTCTAGCCTTAACTTCCAATAATGGAGTTGCATTTTGTAATGCTTTTTGGAATGTTTCGATTGGGTTTTCGTTTGTTCTTTCTTTAATTCTTTCTAATGTAGCGTAGAAAATTCTTTCAGCGAGTGATTTTTTACCACGACGCATAATTCTGTTAATA
>CACZPS010000003.1 GCA_902783125.1 uncultured bacterium
GATTTTTTTTATTCTAAAATTGCCTTTTTTAATTAATATTGTTACACTCTGAAATATAGTAAATACAAGGTATATACTTCAGATATATTTAGTGTTAAATGTTAATATTTTTCGTTCCTAAAATTTAAAATCTCTTTCGCCGTTAGCAATTCTATTTAAATATTCTTTTGTTTTTTCTTTGATAGTAGGGTTTTCTATATTATTTAATTCTTTTTCAATAAGTTTTTCACCTGTTAACTTAGTGTCTTGAGAGGCATAATCTTCCAAATATTCTTTGAGGGTAAGAAGTGCGTTAGGGTGACAGAAATTATGGATTTGTTGTTTTTTGCAGATTTTCATAAAATCAGCCCCAACTCTGCCTGCTCTGTAACATGCTGTACAAAAACTAGGGACATAATCAAGTTTCATAAGCCAATTCATAACTTCATCCAACGAACGTCTGTCTGTAACATCAAATTGAGCGGAATTTTCATCTTCATCACAAGGCTGAGCATATCCGCCGACACTTGTTTTTGACCCGCCGCTAATTTGTGAAACCCCTAGCTTTAAAACTTTCTCCCTTGTTTCTTTTGATTCTCTGGTTGAAACAATCATGCCTGTATAAGGAACAGCTATTCTAATACAAGCAACAATTTTTGTAAAAATATCGTCATTTATTGCGTGAGTAAACGCATCAGGGTCAATGTCATCAGCAGGTCTGATGCGGGGAACGCTGATTGTATGAGGCCCTACGCCGAAGACGGATTCTAAGTGTTCTGCATGCATTAATAATCCGGTGAATTCATATTGATAATTTTCTAATCCAAATAAAACACCCAGACCCACATCATCAATTCCGCCTTGCATTGCTCTGTCCATAGCTTCGGTATGGTATGCGTAATTATGTTTAGGACCTGTTGGGTGAAGAATTTCATAACTTTCTTTATTATAAGTTTCTTGGAACAAAATATATGTACCAATTCCTGCATCGTGAAGTTTTTTATAATTTTCAACGGTTGTTGCGGCAATATTCACGTTAACCCTACGAATAGCACCGTTTTTATGTTTGATATTATATATTGTATTAATGGATTCTAATATATATTCAATAGGATTATTCACAGGGTCTTCACCTGTTTCAAGTGCGAGTCTTTTATGACCTAAATCTTGCAGCGCAATAACCTCGCGTTTTATTTCTTCTTGTGTCATTTTTTTTCGTGGAATATGTTTGTTCTTAAAATGATAAGGACAGTATACACAACCGTTTACACAATAGTTAGAAAGATATAATGGCGCAAAAGTAACAATTCTGTTCCCGTAATATTTAACCTTAATCTCATTTGCAAGTTTAAAAATTTCTTCATTCTTCTCGGGGATATCACATTCTAAAAGAACGGTTGCTTCTCTATGAGAAAGTCCTTTCATTTCTTTTGCTTTTTTTATAATTTTATCAATTAACTCTACGTTAGATTTGTTAGTTTGTGCATAATCTAATGTTTCTAAAATCTCGTCATGTGAAATAAATTCTTCGGCTTTGCTTGACTTAGGGTTATACATATCTCATCTCCATATATCCCATGGTAGAACGGTGAAAAATAAAAGTAAAGAATAATATTATTCAGAATTTGAGTTCTAAAATTAATTTGGTAGACAGAAGAGTAGTAGTCGGTAGGTTGTGGTAAATCTGTGATTTACCGCAACACAATAATAAAAAAGATGTGGTAGATTCAGGGGGGGGTAAATTGTAACGATTTTGTAACGTGTGAGTAAATATTAATCAATTTTATATATTGATATGTTTTATACATGGCAACAAAAGTGTAGAAATATAGGAGTGTGAATTATGAATTTAGGTATCAACAACAATTATCAATGCAAAACTAATTTTGGGTGTAAGAATAAAATCATTTTAAATAAGTTAAATATTAACAATAAAGAAGAAGTATTAAAATCTTTAAAACATGAAATGTTTCATAATCCGGAACATTCAGCAAAGTCATTTTATGAAAATATTGGATTTAAATCATATGAAACTTTGCCGAATGGAATAACAATATATTATCCAACATCATTTAAAGAAATGGAAGAAATTATTGCAAAAGATGCTAAATAAAAATTAAAAATGTAGTTGTAGGTCAGGCATCGCCTGACAATATAATAAACAAAATAAAAAATAGGAGAATAAATTATGAATTTAGGTATCAACAACACTGCGTTTAAAGGACATATTACATTTATAGATGATAAAAAGAATTATCAAAATATAGATACGAAAAATATTCAAAAAATAGGGGTAGATTCTGATAATAATTTACTTATTGACACAACTTATGACAGAGGTTTTGATGTTCCAAATAAATCAAGAGAAATAAATGAATCGTTTACTATTCCGTCTGAAAATATCCAAAAAGATTATGACAGATTTATGAAGGTTTATGATATTGCATCAAGAAATAATGTAACAATCAATTATTTGAATGCAAAAAGTCCATTAGATGAACAATTAGATTTTTTGGAGTAAATAGGGGTAAAGGGGATTTATAAGTAGAAGGTGGAAAGTGGAAAATTGAAAGTGAATAATGGACTATCTCTCCCGTAGGAGAGAGAAATTTTTCAATATTTTGCTATTCAAAATATTTGAAAAATGAGAGAGGTTTTATATTATAATTTATAGGGTACTGTCTTTAGTGGCAAGTTGGGGTTTCTACCCCAACAATATGTAAAAGATAATTAACAAAATAGGGTACGGAATGAACCGCACCTTATTTTTATATTGTATTGAGCAAGTATATTCAACCTGCTTTATTTTGTCAGTAATCGGTGCTAAACATCGCATCCTGATGTTTATTGTAAAAATGTCCGATTTACTTGGGGGGTAAAAGTATAGATTAGCAAAATACCGATTTTTGTATAATAATTATTTAAAATAAACATGTTAGAACATATTTATTATTAGAATTTTTAAATTTCGAATATATTACTTATATATTCTAATAAAAAATAAAATTTGGAGAAAGAAATTATGATATTATTTGTAAATGCTTGCGTCAGAAAAGAATCCAGAACAAAAAGGCTTGCGAACTGTTTATTAAAAAATTTAGGTGATGAAATAAAAGAAATCAATTTAGAAAAAGAAAATATTCTCCCCTTAAATTGTGAAACTTTAGAATTGAGAACAAAACTTGCAGAAGCGAAAAATTTTGAAAATATAATTTTTGACTACGCAAAAGATTTTGCAAAAGCGGATATTATTGTAATAGCGGCACCATTTTGGGATTTATCTTTTCCTGCATCTTTAAAATCTTATATAGAAGCTATAAATATTATAGGTTTAACATTTGATTATACACCTGATGGAATTCCATACGGACTTTGTAATGCAAAAAAACTTTATTACATAACAACATCAGGTGGTAAAATTTATAACAATGAATATGGCTTTGGTTACATAAAATCATTATGTAACAACTTTTACGGTATAAAAGATGTTTTTTGTATAAAGGCTGAAAATCTTGACATTGCCGGTGTAAACGTTGAAAACATTTTAAAAACTGCCGAAGAAAAAATTATGACAGAACAATTTAATCTTTAGGACAAAATGTAGGTCAGGCATCGCCTGACAAATGGTGCATCAAAACAACGCACCCAGCAATTTTATTTACCCCTTTACCTCTTTACCTCTTTACCCCTGTTTTCTAAAAATAGTTTGTTCTCTATCAGGTCCAACGCTAATGATAGATATTGGACAGTTCAAAAGCTCCTCTAATCTTGCAAAGTATTTTTTCAGGTTTTCAGGCAGTTTATCATACTCTCTTATATCTGTAATATCTGTTTTCCAACCCTTATGAGTTTCATAGATGGGTTCAAGATATTTGTGCATATAAATATCTGTAGGATAATAATCATAAATCTTACCGTCACGTTTATCTTTATATGCTGTACACACCTTAATTTCATCAAAGGTATCAAACACATCTGCCTTAGTGATAGCAATAGAAGTCAGTCCGCCCACAAGAACCGCATATTTCATAGTGACAGCATCAAACCAGCCGGTACGACGTGGTCTGCCTGTTGTTACACCAAACTCGTGTCCGATTTCTCTGATTTTAGCGCCTGTTTCGTCATCTAATTCTGTTACAAACGGGCCTTCGCCGACTCTTGTAACGTAAGCCTTAGCAACTCCTATAACCTCTTGAATTTGACAAGGTCCGTATCCGCTTCCTGTTGCAGCACCGCCTCCGATTGGATTTGAGCTTGTAACGAACGGGTATGTTCCGTAATCAACATCAAGCATAACACCTTGAGCGCCTTCAAACAGGATTACATCTTTTTTATGTTCGTTTAATAATTTTTGCCATTCAAAACATACATAAGGTTCAAAAATTTTAGCATATTCTTCACAAAGACTAATAAGACATTCTCTTGTATATGGTTCAAGTCCGTAAACTTTTTCTAATTGTTTATTTTTTAGAGGAAGAATAACATCAAGTTTTTCATTTAAGGTTTCTAAATCGTACAAATCCTGAATTTTTAATCCAATTCTTGCGTATTTGTCGGTATAAGTAGGACCGATACCTTTTTTTGTTGTCCCAATTTTACCTTTACCGCCCTGAGATTCTGTGTAACCGTCAACTTCTGTGTGATAAGGCATTGTTATTGAGGCTAAAGGAGAGATTTTCAGATTTCTTAAATCAACCCCTTGTGATTTTAGTTCTTCAATTTCCTGTTTGAAATTCTCAGGCAAAATAACCGTTCCCGCACCTAACATACAGGTTTTGCCTTCATATAAAATTCCTGACGGTACAAGATGAAATTTATATGTCTGATTATTAGCGACAACCGTATGACCTGCGTTACAACCGCCTTGGTATCTGATAATAAAATTTGCTTTTTGGGCTAATAAATCCGTTATTTTTGCTTTACCTTCATCACCCCATTGAGCTCCGACCACAACAGTATTCTTCATCTATTTCTCCTTTTTATGCGCGTTATTACTTATTTATTATACTATAAATTATAGTTTAGCGAGCGAAGCTCGCTAAACTATAATTTATAGTGACTAAGTGAACCGTGACTAAGTGACTAAGAATTTCTCTTTTCTTAATCACCTAGTCACTTAATCACTTAATCACTTTTATCAGCC
>CACZPS010000004.1 GCA_902783125.1 uncultured bacterium
GGCTGATAAAAGTGATTAAGTGACGAAGTGATTAAGTGATTAAGAAATCAGAAATTCTTAGTCACTTAGTCACGGTTCACTTAGTCACTGTAAATTATAGTTTAGAGGCATCGCCTCTAAACTATAATTTAAAACTCTACCGTAAACATTTTATCATTATTCTTTATACAAGTTTGACAATAAGGAGTTTCAAGTCTTACTATTTTTGAATAATCAGAAAAATCACTTCCCATTCTTCCTCTGTAATCGTTAGCAAGAAACGGACATGAAAAAATACCGTTTTCTGTAAGAGTTCGGCTTGTTATACAATCAGGTTTACATAACTGACTAAACTCAAAATCTGTGTCATTTGAATTTAAATACCATTCATTAACCTGTATAACTGCATTTTCTACCCCAATTTCCGTTAATTTTTGACCAAATTCTTCAACTATCTTATTGTGTGGTTCTTTATAATAATTTGAAACCGTTATTATATTTGTAAAATCGTATTTATCTAAACATTTCAGGGCATAAATATTTTGTCTGTATGCTCCTCTCGAACGAACAGAATCATTTTTTACTTCGTCCCAATGTGTAAAAGAAAGCCTGAACATAATTGAATGATTACTTTCTGATTCTACTGATTTTAAAAATCGGGATTTTTTTTCGTTAATAAACGATCCGTTTGTGCAAATACACACATCTGATTTTTTAATGCACAACCTTAAAATAGTATTAAAATCAGGGTGTGTCATCGGTTCAGCTCCTGTAAGATAAATACATCTTATACTTTCGTCTTTCAACTGTAAAAGTGCAGTTTTTACGGTATCAACCTTTATAAAATCTTTAACATTTTTTGTTATCGGAAAATCAATATAACAATTATGACAACGCATATTACAATTTTTTGCGGTGAGTTCTATAAATATATCCTTTAATTCTTTTAGCTCACATGTACTCGATTGAAAAATTGTGTTCATAATCCCTCCTTCATATTATAAGATATTATTCTTACAAGAAGAAAAAGAAATTAGCCAATGGGATAAATTGCATGTAAAAATTGAATTATTTATTGCGCAAAAAATATTTTTACCTGTTTTATATATAATAGAAAAGAGGATATTATGAAAACACTTGGACAAAATAACTATAATACACAAACTTTTGGAATGTATTATAAATCACCAAAAAAATGGGGAGAAAAAACCTTACATACATTTATTAAATCTGATTTAAGAAAATCTATTGATGAAAAATATCAATTTGCATCAGCTAGTTGTAATATAACTAATAATAAGGATAAACATTTCCCTAATAATTATCCTTACTCCATTGAATTTACGCTTAAATTAAACAAACGTAAAACTTGGAAGTATAAAGATACAGCGATTTCTTCGCCTCAGATACTTGATGAAAAACTTGCGCAAAAACTTAAATCATATCAATTAAACAAAATCGAAGAAGAAATAAGAACAAATCGAGAGATAGAAAAAAAACATTGTTCTGACATTAAATTTGCAAAGAAAGAAAATAAAGTTTTTATTTTAAAAAAAATAATGGATTTATTTAATATCGATCCAAAAAGTTATTAAATATTCTTTTGAAAAGAATCAACATATTTAGCTGATTTTTTTAAAACACCAAAGGCAGATGTAAATAGACCTTCCTTAAAAGTTCTATCTTCAACTTTTGCTCTTAAATAATACATTTTTTCGTTTGAACTCGGGCATAGAAAACTTCCAAGGTGAAGATGAATATTTGGTTGTTTCCCTTCTTGATTAGCAATTATTCTATTTGCTTTTTCAATTTGTTTTGGATTAAATGCTTTATTCATATAAGCTATTGCTTTGTCAGTGGAAATAACAGTGCCAAATTGCGGGCTGTAATTGTTGGTTATTCTCATAATATTCTCCTTATATATTACTTATTAAATTTCCGTTTTATTCTGTTTAGAAGTTTAGCATCTTCTTTTGCTTTAGCAGCCGCCGCGGCTTGAGCCTCCGGTGTTGTCGGATCGGCAAGCAGATATTCCTCCGGCATGTTATCAGTAAAGTTTTGAGCATTATTTATTTCAGCCTGAGTTGCAAGCCATTTGAATGATTTTATCATAGATAACGGTTTTGCCGCATCTCCTTTCAATATAATTTGGAACTTAGTTGCCGCAACATCTGAAGTTGATGCTTTTGCGAAATTAGGAATAGCTCGCATTTCTTCAGGAGTAATGGAAACGGTAAATAATGTAAAAGCCTTTGCCATAACAACATTTATCCCCGGAGTCGCTTTGACAAGGTTCACAGGATTCAACATAGCGATTGGACCAAGCATTTCTGATAAAAATGACCCCATTCTTCCTCGTACCTTCATATCTGCTTCATTTTTAAGCAAATCATAATCACCTGCAATATGCAAACACATCACATTACCCTGTGAGGTTATAGGACAGAGAACAGCTTTTGCATTTTTAAATTTGATTAATCCTCTTAATTCTGAAAAATGTGCTGAATCAATTGTCGCAATATTATTAATAATTCCACCCAGAGCCGTCTGGAAGAACTGGGAATTTCTGATATTTTCAGCTAAAATCAAATTTTCAATTTTACCGATTGGTCCGTATCCGCCATTAATTATTTTAAAATGAACATTTCCTTTCAAAGACTTCATCTGTTCTTCATAAGTCGCACCTTTTAACCCCGCTTTCATATCAAATGATGCTGTACCTGATATAGCATCTTTTGTATTGGCTGCATCAGCGAGCGCCTGTTCGACATCAAGATTATGCCCTTTTAAATCCATATCAATATCACCTGATAAAAGATTTATCCCGATTTTGCCCCTTACAACACCTTTAAAACAGTTTGTCATCATTGGTCTTATTGTCAAAATATTATTGGCTAAAATCAGTCTTCCACGAGTATTATTAAGAACAATATTTCCTGTTTGAATTTTCTTCATTAAGAATCTGCCGGTGACTTCTAACGGGAGATTTGCAGGCTCTTTTGAAGAAGATGTCGAACCTGTTGACGGTAACGCTTTCGTTGAGACTTCCGCGACTTTCATTACCTTATCAAGATTGAAGTTATTTGATGTAACATCCAGCTTAAACAACTTTGTTATAGGTGAAAATTCAAAGTTAGAATGTGCTTCAACGTTTAAATCAGAACCGTTTAAATCTATGTTATCAGCAAATAATCTCATAGAATAACCGTTAAAATCTACCCCTGCATTATTGATTTTAGTTAACAATGTAGGTATATTTACTTTACTTACATTTACCCCGCCGTGGATAAACGGTTTAGCAATTTTACCTATTGCAAGGATTCCGCCATTAAGATTAAATCTTGAGCGTTTTAGAGCATAAACTGTTCCTTCTAATCCGTCAGAGATATCTACTTTGAACATATTAATTCTTGGTTCAATAGTGTCAAGTTTCGCGAGGGTTCCATGTGTCTTTATAACAGCTTCTGCACCTGACATATTTGAGCTGAAATCTTCCGTAAACGGATTATGAGTTATAAATAAACCCGTATCTTTTACATTCAGCCTGTCACCTTTATAGTGAACTTTTACCTGCGTAATACATTGTTTTCCCAAAATATTTTTAAAATGAACTGGTGTTATGTAATTTCCGTTGTTTGATAAGACTTGTCCGACAAAGAATTGTTTTTTGTCATTACCGGAAAGCTGGAATTTAACAGGAAGTGTCCCTTTTGCATCAACATAAGGGGCTGTCGCATCTCCGCCGAATTTTCTTAAATCGGCTGCCAACAACGTGCCATCACCTTTAATATCTATAACAGGTGATATCTGATAATCATTCACTCCGCCTGAGATTTTTATTTGAGAAGATTTATTAAGCAACAAATACGTAGGATTAAGTTTGACATTTTCATTATCAAAATCAACAGATAAGAAATTATCTTTTATAGTAGATTTCGTTGGTGGTAAATATAGAGCAAAGTTTTGGTTCTTTAAATTACCCTTCAAAATATTCTCAGCTAAATCATACATAACAGTAAAACTTAACTCCCCATTATTGATACTAACAGAATTATCAATTGTGGAAATTCCCAGATTGTTGAGCTTAAAAATAACCGATGAAAGTGATTTTTTGAGCTTCCCATTAATCTTGGCATCTAGTGATATATTCCCTGATGACATTTTGATAGTTTTCTTCAAATCTGATGGAGCAAAAGCGTTATATAACCCAACAATCGGCATGTTTTGAGTTCTTGCGGTAATATCTGCTTTAGTTTTGTTATCAATAGTTCCGTTTACTGTTAATAATTTACCCCCGATATAAGTTTTTGTGTTTTGTATTTTGAAAATATTATTATCAAATATTAAATCAGAATTAGTTCCTGTAATAAGTAAGCCTATTTTGTTATTTATAATAGAACCGTCGCGAATGATTATTTTCCCATCTGATTTTAATTTTTTTAAGTTAGTTTTAATCTTTGCATTTGCTTGAATATATCCTCTGCCTTTTAAGTTAGCAAAATCATTCCTTACTCCGAAGCTGTCTAAAACTGCTTTTGAAAATACTATTAAATCGTTGAAATATATTTTATCTCCACCAAAAACTAAATCAATAGCAGGCTTATTATAGTCAATCTTACCTGAAATTGTAGCCTTTTCTGATGGCGTTACATAAAAACTTGTATCAATATTAGCCGTCGTTCCCCTCATTTTTGAATGGAAATAACAATTAGGAAGCTGATATTTCGCAAGTCTTAAAGTAAAATTATCTACATCAAACGAGCCTTTTGCAGTGATTGTTTTATCTCTGCGTTGTCGTATCTTTATTTTTGAATTAATATGAGCCTTTAAATCATAATGCTGATAAACTTTGACAATATTTACAAAAGGTATTTCTATTTTTTGTGCCTTGTCATCTTCAGGATCAAGCTCATTCTTTTTTACTTTCGGCAAAAATGTATTTATTTTTAAATTGGCAGTGATATTTTCTTTATTATCACTCATAAGATAGGCATACGTTTTGAGTTTAGCCTTTGTTCCGTTCAGGTATGCCAATCTCAATTCATCACCCTTTAATGTAAGACTGTGATTAGCTTTTTTATCATTTACCCCTATATTGTAATTTGTAATTACAGCATTAGGCACTTTTATTCTAATCCATTCAGGATTAAACCAGCCCTGTTCAACTTCGGGCAGTTCGTTTTTTTCTTTATTCAGCCTGTCGAGCATCTTTTCAAGTTCTTCCATTAAACGATACTGTGTTGCCTGCGGGTTTGTATCGAGTGTTATTTTAGGGTTATGTAGTTCTAAACAGGATACTTTAACCGTCAACCATAAAGCTGATGGTAAAAATAACTTAGTTTTAAAACCTTCAGCTTCCAATACAGGTGAACCGTCAGCTAATGTAAGTTTTATTCCGTCTGTTTTTATCCCAACTTCTAATATTGGAGTCGTAACAATTTTCGGATTTTTTATTTCAAGATTAAGATTTGCCTGTTCTTTTACTAAATTTTTGACAATAGGAAGATATTCATCAAGGTTTATAACATTTGGAAGTATAAATAAAAATGATAAATACAATCCCGCAAAAATCACTAAAAGACTATATAAAACTATTTTCCATGCTTTGCTCATACACACACCTCATAAGATATTATAATTATTTTACATCAAATGAGTATATTTTTTCAAACATTTTCTTGTTAGAAGTTACTTTTAGATATAATTAGCGCCGAATATTTTTAAGTAATAAGTAAACAAATGTTACAATATGTCGTACACCTGAAATTGGACAGTATGTTTTATATTTTATATATATGGAGAGCAATCTATGAGTGAAGTGTCAGATAAAAAATATAATGAACTAATAAAAGCAGGTCAAACAAAAGAATCCTTTCTGTCAAGATTTAAAATGATTTTCGGGACAAAAGATTCAGATGTCGAAATGTCTATTTTTGATGATATTACAGATGATGAAACCATTTCATTATTATTTAACAGTGTAACTTCCGCTCATAATGACGGACAATTTGGCGACACTATTTCTATTTCACAAAAAGATGTTGATATTATTGCCAACTATGATGGAGATAATAGTTCTGTATCTGAAAAAGATATGATTTTATACTATCAGGATAAATTAAAAGAATTAAATACGGAACTTGATAATAGCATTGTAAGTGATGACCCTGAAATTAGTCCTGATATGAAAGACAATACTCAATATAAACCTCAGATATCTTCCGCAAAAGCCTTAGATTTATTATCTCAGATAAAAATGCTAAAGCTGATGAGTTATTCTGTTAACAAATCACGGATAATGGCTGAAATCGATACACTGATTCAACAAACAGATTCAAAAACCAGAAAGCAAGCTGAAAAAATAAATAAAAAAATAAAAAAAACAGATGCCGAACTTAAAGAAAAATATAATCTTCAAAATGCTGCGAAAAATGAAATTGATAACTTAAATGCTGAAATTGCTAAAAAACAAAGCATGATTACTTCGACAAAAGATGAAAATTCAAAGAAGAATTTAACAAATGAACTTAAAAAACTTAATTCGAAATTAGATAAAGAAAATAAAACTTACACAGCTTTGAACAAAAATATAGCAAACTTAAAAAAAGAAAGAGTTGATTTATTAAACGAACTTAGTGAGGTTCTTAGCAATACAAGCGTGACTGAAGAAATTCAGACAAAACAAAATGAATTAAATCAAGTTGATAAACAGCTGGAAAATGATTTAATTCAAATTGAACAAAGAATGCAAACATACCAAACCCAGCTTGTACAGACTGTAAAAGAAACGGGCGCTAAAAGTATATATTATGCTGATGTTGCAAAAGGATTCGTAAATGATAATCACGTCGGGAAAAACGCGGCACAAGCTCTTTCTAATGCAATCGGTGAAATTGGAGTGCGAGAATCTACGGGACACAATGACGGAGCAGCTGTTGCAAAGTACAGAGGAGGAGTCAATAACGGAGCCCACTGGTGCGCAAGCTTTGTTTCATGGTGTTATAAAGGCAACAATGTTTTTGGATATCAGGCAGCCGTAAGTGGCATCAGAGCAAAAGCACAAGAAAAAGGTTTATATTCGACAATAAACTCAGGTTATATTCCAAAAGCCGGCGATGTAATGATTCAAAAAAATAACGGGGCTTCTCATACAGGCATTGTTGAGAGCGTTGATGCCGATGGAACAATTCATACAATAGAGGGTAATGCTAGTAATATGGTAAAACGTGTAACCTACAAAGTCGGTTCAAAAGGTTACAATAAAATATCAGGGTTTGTAAGAATGTCTGATGCACAGTCTGCTTAAAATTACTTAAAGTTACTTAAAAATATTAAAGTTTGTTAATTTATATTAAGTTGAATTTTTCTTATTATTATTGGGTTTTGGCTATAAATTGTACAAAGTACAATAATAAACTAGCAAAATAATACTTTCAGATGATTTAAAATATTACTCGGAAGGGTATGCTTATATAAACAGGGACAGGACACATCACTGAGCAAACCAAGAAACGAAGGTAAATGCTATGGTTGATAACAGAGCCGCGGGCTTCTATGGGGTAGCAGGTGCGTTCAATTTCAAAAGCGGGGACATATCAGGAACCGCAGCCAAGACAAGCGACGACCGAGCAAGTCAAGGAACAGAATACGGACGTGTCGATGGTGCCGAAGATGAACAAGCGGTAAACACAAACAAATACATAGATAATAGTGCTCAACTGAATGCAACACTTAATTCGTTGGCGATGATGAATGTTGCCTCTGTTATTAATTCTAAGCTGCCAAAATATAACCCTAATTCCGATATAAAGAAAATTTTAGAAGAAGCAGAAAGCATTGTGTCTACAGTAAAATTAGACGAGGATGACGAGGACAACCACAAGCATAATTCCGAAGAAAAAGAACAAGACGATATTGTTCAAGAAGATGATTCCGAATATGACGATGAAGATGAAGATAATGAGTACTATTAGATAGGCTGCTGTTTTTATAACCTCAATTTATACAGTAAGTACTAACAAATTTTGTAACTTTTGTACCTGATTATATTGATAGAAATCAAAACTGTGATTATTCTTGTTTGGATAAAATATGTGATAATAGGTTATAAGACCAATTTATCAAAAAATTACATATAATTATTTAAAGTAACCCTATATAATATTGCTCTAAATTGTGGTAAAATGGCGTTTTTCTGTGGCTTTCAGCCGAATAATTTCAAGTGTATGGAATATTTCGTATAACGGTTTAATAAGACTGCATTTAGATGTTATCTTGTGTAACATTATGTATAAAAGCTAACTTAAAATAGTATAAAACGCACTACCTGAATACTGATTTTGCTTCATTTATAGGTATTGCGAACCCTATTCCGATATTAGAAGTATTATTGTCAGGGTTATAAATCGCCTGATTTATACCAATAACTTCTCCAGATGTATTCAATAGCGGGCCGCCTGATGAGCCGGGGTTTATTGCCGCATCAGTTTGGATTTTGTTTCTTTGTTTATCTATTCTTGAAACAATCCCTTGAGTTAGTGTGCCGTTGAAGCCAAAGGGATTACCTATTGCGAGGACTTTTTGTCCTACCTTGACTGATGAAGAATTACCCATTGTTATAGTTTTTAGCGGGTGATTAGTTGAAATTTTTAATATTGTTAAATCCTTTCCAAGTCCCGTTTTTCGCACAACAACCGCCTTATATTCTTCGCCGTCTGATGTTTTTACTGTTATATCGTTACTGTTTAAAATAACGTGTGAGCTGGTTAGGATTAAGCCTTTGGATGTTATAATGCAACCCGAGCCGCTCGATGTGCCGCTTGGGATTTTGGCATCAATTGCCACTATGGCAGGATTTATTTTTTCATAAACACTTATGTTTGTTATTTCATCTCTGTCGTAAGCAAATGTCGATAAAAATAATTGAAATATAAGTATAATTAACACTATAAATTTTCGCATAATACCCTCATAAAAAAATCTATTCACTATTCACTATTCACTATTCACTACGAAAATAAATTACTCTACTTCCCACTTCATTTACCCCTTATTGTAAATATTAAAATTTTAATCTATAATAGAGGGGTAAATGTAATATAGGCTGAAATTATTCAGTAAATACAGAAAAAAGGAGAATTTAGATGTCAAGAATAGACTTATTCAAACAAGCATTGAGTGAAAAAAGAGCAGTAAAAATTATTTCAGGTATTGATAATTTTGATGCAGACAGAGTGAGAAATGTAGTTATTGCGGCAGAACAATCAGGCGCGTCAGCAGTTGATATTTGTGCTGATAGAGAAATTATTTCTATGGTTAGATCTATGACAGATATGCCGGTTTTTGTTTCTTCAATCAAGCCTCAAGAATTGGCTAATGCAATTGCACTTGGCGCTGATGCTATTGAATTAGGTAACTTTGATGCGTTATATAAAAATGGTGTTTCAATGTCAGCTAAAGAAGTTATGGACTTAGTTCATGAAACACTTAGTTTAATCAATAAAGAAGATGTATTCTTCTGCGTTACTATCCCTGGTTCTATCGATATTTCAGAACAAATTGCTATGGCAAGAGAACTTGAAGAATTAGGTATTGACTTGATTCAAACAGAAGGTCATTATTCATCGGAAGAAATCCCTTCAGGGGTTAGAGGATTGGTGGAAAGAGCAGAGTTAACACTTTCTAATACAATCGAACTTTCAAGAAATGTGGAAATTCCTATTATGACAGCAACAGGAATTAACCCGACAACTGCTTCATTAGCTTTCGCTTCAGGTGCATCAGCAATCGGTTGCGGTTCTTGTGTGAACAAGTTGGATTCTGAAATTTCTATGATAGCAGTTGCAAAGTCTTTGGTTGAAATTGCTTCTCATAACACTCACAGAGTTCATGAACTTGTATAATACGGTCATAAATTCATATTTAGAAAAGGCTTGGATATTATCCGAGCCTTTTTTTGTATCTTATCAACACCTATATCGATTTAAGATAGGATTCAATAAATCCGTCTAAATCACCGTCCATAACCGCATCAACATTTCCCATTTCAAATCCTGTTCTATGGTCTTTTACCATTTTATAGGGGTGAAATACATAAGAACGGATTTGGGAACCGAAGTTTATATCATAGTTTTGACCTTTAAGTTCTGCCAATTTTTTTTCGTGTTCTTCTTGTTTTATTGCAAGCAATTTTGATGCTAAGATTTGCATAGCATATTCTTTGTTTTGGAGTTGGGAGCGTTCCTGTTGGCATTTGACTACAATTCCTGTCGGTTTATGCACAATTCTTACTGCTGTTTCAACTTTGTTGACATTTTGCCCGCCGGCACCGCCCGAGCGCATTGTATCAACCTCAATATCTTCAGGCGGAATAATAACAGCCTTCTCTACATCAGGGATAATCGGAGACACTTCACAAGATGCAAAACTAGTCTGACGTTTACCGTTAGCATTAAAAGGAGAAATTCGAACAAGTCTGTGTACCCCTTTTTCAGCTTTTGCATATCCATAAGCATATCTGCCTGAAATTTTAATAGTTGCTGATTTTATTCCGGCTTCTTCACCATCGGATTTATCTAAAAGTTCAACCTTCCAGCCTTTGTTTTCTGCCCAGCGTGTGTACATTCTGAGCAACATCTGTGTCCAATCTTGTGCATCTGTTCCGCCGGCTCCCGAGTTTACTGAAAGTATTGCATCAGCTTCATCATATTCTCCGCTCAGCATCTTTTGAAAATCAAACTTGTCAAGCATTTTTTTGAGTTTTTCCAGACCAATATTTGCTTCTGTGATAAGTTCTTCATCCCCTATTTCATAAGCTGTCTGAGCATCATCTAATAATTGTTCCCAAGAGTGAACCCCATCAATTGTTTCTTTTAATTCTCTGGATTTTTGGCCCAATTCAGATGCCAATTTTTGATTTGACCAAACCTCAGGAGTTTGAAGTTTAGTTTCAGTATCAGCCAGTTCTTTATTTAAAGACTCCAGGTCAAAGACACTCCTTATTTTTATATACTCTTTGTTTAAGTTCGTTTATATCCATAATCTATTTATTTGGTTTTAATACCTGCAAATTTCTTGTTTCTGAAAGCGTTTTTCTTGCATCGCAAAGTATTTTTCTGTTTTCATCTGAAAGGCTCATGCTGTTACAAAGTCTGTCAATAAATCCATTGTTTAATTTAACGGCTTTTTCAAACGAGCCAAGTTCTTCTAATACCCCTTTTACCTCGGACAGTTTGTAGCCAAATGACCGTTTTGAGGAATATACCATCGTGTCGCCATCTTCAGCTTGAATTGGGCCCCCGCCCATTTCAAAATGAAGTTTAAAAATAGATTTCAAATCCTGAAGCTCAGCCTGCATTGTATTAATACTTTGCTGGATTCTCAAAAATCTTTCAAACAAATAATCTATGTTATCTAATTGTTTGACTTGCCAATCGTATTTTTGAAGGTAAAGTTTTTTTAGTTTTGGATAAGCTAAAGCCAAACCCATTGTGTCGTCCATCGCTCTGTGATGATTTTCCATAGTAACATTGAACTTTTCAGTTAAAGCAACAAGCCCGTGTGATTCCAAATCAGGACAAATTTCTTTGAACATCATTTGAGAATCTATTCTTTCGTTTTCAAATTTCTTTTTGAAAACTCGTTTATACGCTTCATTTAAAAAAGAATGATCAAAGATTGCGTTATGCGCAACAATCGGATACTCTCCGATAAAATCCCTTATTGCAGGTAAAATTTCTGCTTCTTTTGGTGCATCAGCCACCATATCTTCTGTAATCCCGTGAACTGCAATACTTGATTTTCTTATATGTTGTTCAGGGTTTATAAGGGTTTGAAATGAATCTTTTATTTTTCCGTTTTCCAATCTGACAGCTGCAAATTCTATAATTTTTTCTTTTGTAAAATCTAAACCTGTTGTTTCAGTATCCAGTACAATTTCAATAACTTTTTTTCTTGGCATAATCTTTATCTCTCCAAAAGAATAATAGCATAAAAATTTCAAGTATGCTATCATATATTAAGTGATAAGGTGACTGTGTGACTAAGTTATTAAGATAAGAGTAACCTAATCACCTAAAAAAAGGAGTACGATATGTCAATTGATGTAACTGAACAAACATTTAAATCAGAAGTTTTAGACTCAGAATTACCTGTTTTGGTAGATTTTGGAGCAAAATGGTGCGGACCTTGCAGAAAGTTATCACCTGTTTTAGATGAAATAGAAGAAACATTATCCGGTAAAGCTAAAATCGTAAAAGTTGATGCTGATGAAAATAGAGAACTTTTAAAACAATATTCTGTCAGTGGTTTGCCTAGTCTTTTAGTGTTTAAAAATGGCGAAACTGTTGAAAGAATGGCAGGACTTGTTCCTAAATCTACTATTATTTCTAATGTAGAAAAACATTTATAACCGGTGAATACATATAGTGGATAAATTCCATTCACTATTCACTATTCACTATTCATTATTCACTTAAATTATGCTTATTAAAATTATATTATTATCCGCAATAGTATTAACGACGGTGGTGATAGTGTATCTTCATCACCGTAATAATAATTTGCGCAAAAAATATGAGAATATTGCCGAATATTTTGGTGACATGAATTCAATCATTAATTCTATCAGATACGGGAACTTATCTGTCAGGGCGGGTGATAATTCACAAAAAGATTTAAAAAAACTTACCGATAATATTAACAGAATGATTGAAACTCTGGTTGATAGAGAAAAAATGATTGCTGAATACAGACAGGAATTGACTAAAAAGAACAATTTTTTATCCGCACTTATCAATTCACTTTCGGACGGAATGATTGTTTGTGATGAAAAATTTGTAATTATTGATGTGAATAAAAATATCAAAACGTGGTTAAATAATCAAAAACTTGTAAATAACAAATTAGAAAATTTTCTTACAATTGCTGATGATAAAGAAGTTGTTGAATTAAAGAATGACGAAGTTTTTCTCAAAGGTACAAAAGACATGTTCTTTAGAGCTACAACGAACCCATTGGAAACTGATGAGCATAGAGGAAAATATCTTATAATTATTAAAAATTATACAAGTCAAAAGGAAATTGAATCTTTAAAAGAAGATTTTGTTGCAACCCTTACCCATGATTTAAAAGTTCCTATTATTGCTGAAGCAAATATGTTGGATTTCTTTTTGAACGAGAAATTTGGGGAACTAAATGATACTCAAAAAGAGGCATTGATTTCTATGAGTTCATCCAATAAAGAGCTTTTAGAACTTGTTCAGACGGTTCTTGATACATACAAGGTGAAAGAGGGTGAAATTGATTTAAATTTTGAAAATGTATCAGTTACAAAATTATTGAAAGATTCATCAGCAGAGATGGAAGCTATCGCACTTAAAAATAATAATAAAATTGTTCTTAATATAAAAACAGATTTTGAAATCAATATTGATTACCTTCAATTTAAGCGAGTAATAAAAAATCTGGTTAATAACGCAATAATATATGGAAAACCTGATACGAATATAGAAATAACAGTAAAACAAAAAGACGGAAACAGTTATATATTTGTAAAAGATTACGGTAAAGGTATAGCGAAAGAAGATTTAGATAAGGTTTTTAATAAATACTATTCTGCCCATAAAAAATTCAGAAAAATTGGTACGGGCTTAGGACTCTATCTGTCACAAAAACTTGTTAAGGCGCATGGCGGAACTCTTGAGGTAAACAGTAAAGAGGGAGAATGGTCAGAGTTTGTAATTAAAATCTAATATATCAAATAAAATTTTATAAACTGTAACAATAAAATTTGTAATTGGAAAAGGGAAACAGAGTATTATAAAAGCTGTTTCCCTTTAAAATAATTATTTTAAAATAATTTATTTCAAAATATAATTAATCATAGCTCTGACACCTGCGCCTGTTGAACCTTTAATAAATTCCCCTTGCGCTTTGTCGAAGTATGCAACCCCTGCGATATCAATATGAGCCCATTTTGTTTTTTCAACAAACTCTTTTAGGAATAATCCTGCGGTTGAAGCCCCGCCCCAACGAGAACCTGTGTTTTGCATGTCAGCTACACTACTTTTCAAAGATTCTTTGTATTCCTCATACATAGGAAGTTCCCAGTATCTTTCACCGCACGCTTTTGCTGTTTCAATTACAGATTTAACCAAGTTATCGTCGTTTCCTACAATGCCGGCTGCCTGATTTCCCAAGGCAACCATACAAGCACCTGTTAGGGTTGCAAGATCAATAATCTCGTCGACCCCGAGTTCATCTGCATAACAAAGCGCGTCGGCAAGGGTTAATCTGCCTTCAGCATCTGTGTTATCAACTTCAATAGTTTTACCGTTTTTAGCTGTCAAAATATCCCCAGGCTTGTACGCAGAACACCCCGGCATGTTTTCACAGGCAGCAATTATACCGTGTACTTCTACATCGGGAGCGAACTCTTTTATAGCAGTCATTGTTCCGATTACACAAGCTGCACCTGACATATCATCTTTCATTGTTAACATAGATGATGCAGGCTTAATGTCTAATCCGCCGCTATCGAAACAAATACCTTTTCCAATAATAGCAATTTTCTTTCTTGGGTTTGGAGTTGAATATTTCATGTGAATAAATTTTGGAGGTTCCGCACTGCCTTTTGCAACGGCTAAATATGCACCCATTCCCATTCTTTCGCATTCTTCTTTGTCATAAATTTTTGTATCAAGTCCGAGCCCTTGTGCTATTTCTGCTAATTTAGAAGGTGTTGCATATTGAGCCGGTTCGTTAGCCAAATCTCTTGATACTTTCATAGCTTTTGTAATTTTTTCAGCTCTGCGAACCGCATCTTCATTTGCATTAACATAAACTGTTTCAACATGTTTATCTTTTTTCGTTTTATATTTATCAAAGGAATAATCAGCAATTCCAACCCCATATGTGAATTGTTCTGCAAAACAGAAATCCACTCCGCTATAGTCAAACGCAACTGTTTTAGCTTCCATTTGATTGGCTTTTTTTATAGCCTTTCCTGTTGCCTTTCTTAACTTATCAGGGCAAAATTCGTCTTTTTTACCAAACCCGACTACTAAGATTTTTCTTGCTTTTTGTTTGCCATAAGTTGGTAAAAGATAAGTTTCACCGAACTTTCCTTCAAATTTATCTTCTTCTATTGCATATTTGTTAGCAAGTTCTTGTGTAGTTTTTTCTCCTTCGAAAAGGTTAACGACAAGAATATCACACTCCTGTTCAGCAGGATTTGAAATAATTTTTATTTCCATTATGTATGCTCCTTTCTTCTATATAACTATGGAATTATTATAACTAATTTTTTGATTTTGTGCATTATACATATATAGGATTTGAAGATTTTAAATATAATTATAATTTAACAAATATTAATTTCATGCTTGATTTTAATAATTCATCATATTATCATAGACTTGTAGGGTGCTTACGCCAATATGTACTCAACAAAAACAAAAGGAAAATATTATGTCAATTAATTTAAAAAACAAACAAGAAATTATTTCTAAATTTGGGAAAGACAGCAAAGACACAGGTTCTACCGAAGTTCAAGTTGCTATGTTAACTCAAAAAATTTCTGAACTTACAGAACACTTAAAAACTAACAAAAATGACTATGCAACAAAGCGTGGGCTTTTGATGATGGTTGGTAAGAGAAAAGGTTTGTTGTCTTATCTTAGATCTAAAAACCTTGAAGGTTATAGAAGTTTAATCAAAGAATTAGGTATTCGTGGTTAATTAAAATAATTTCAAAAATATTTTCAAGAGAAAACGGGACAAAAATTTGTCCCGTTTTTTAATATTGTGACCTAAATCAGAACCACGAGAGAAAAGCCCCCGTCTGATTTTTAATATAATTATGCAGCTAATTTAAATTTGTGAGCCGGCTCATTTTCTTCTTTTGTCTGTTCTGCTTTGACACCTGCTTCTTCTGCTGTTACTTTATCCAGTTTTGCCTGAATTGATTTTAAGAGTTTGTCACATACTTCTTGGTTTGCGAGGATTTCGTCTATTGTAAGATTTCCATCGCCATTGGTATCACACTTTTCAAAATCGTTCATTCCGATTCCGTTTTCTCTTGATTCTTGTTTGGTTATTTTTTCTGTATTAAAGTTAGAAATAAATGTGTATCTTGATAATACATTCATAATATAAAGCTCCTGTTTGTTCTTTCTAATCTTCTCTTTCTTGTTTTTTCTCTTTTTTCTTCTTATTTAAGCTCTGTTTTTTCTCTAAATTCTTTATTTCTTTGATTTGATATTTCTCCCGCAAGTAATGTAGCCGTTTGTTTTATTAGCAAGTATTGTAATATTTCATTTGCTCTCCTAAAAAAATAAATTAATATTTGTAATTTACATATATATAAAGTCTCCTTCAAACAGATGAATTTCAACATGATTTTAAAACTTTACAATTGTACACATAAAATATATATGTTAAAATGAAAGAACGATGAGTGTATTTAGCAGAAAATCTAAATTATCAGCTCTGCTTTTGGCAAGTTTGATTAGCGTTAATTTTGTATGCGCAAGTGACACATATAAGAATAACGTTGTGGATGTTCGTGTCAATAAAGAATCCGGCGATTCTGTTAAGGTTACTATATATACAGACAGACCGTATACCGAACCGGTTGTTGTAAATAAAAAAGCTAATAATAAATATGTAATACTTATGCCTGAAACAAAATCGACACTTAAATCCGCACCTGCCGTAACAAACGGTTCAGGTACAATTTCAAATGTATCGGTTAACACTCAATCGGTTGCAGGAGGAAAAGGTTATACAAAGATTATTATAACTTCTGAAAAAGCAATAACGGTTGTTCCGAGAACGCAGCAGCTTGTTTCATCAACTCATAAAAATGTTCAAAAACCAATTACTAAAACAACATCATCTGTTCAATCTAAGCCGGTTGTAAAACAACATCAAGTTCAGAATAAAAAACCGGTTGTTGCGGCTGATAAACAGACTGTAACGAAGAAAACAACTCAGGCAGTTGCTCAAAAATCAACTTCACAAACGCAGCAACAAAGCAAACAGACTCAAAAACCAACTCAAAAACCGGCTCAAAAACTTGTACAAACTCCTGTAAAAAATCCTGTACAAGCTCCGATACAAAAACAACCGGAGCAGATTAAAAAAGAGCCTATTCAGGTGCTTGAACAAGAGGTAAAAACAGGGCAATATGCAAATATTCCACCTGAAAAAAGTGATGAATTAAGTAATAATGAATTAAAAACAAATACAATATCTGAAACCAAACAGGATACTGCTATTAACACAAATGTTCATCAGACATCTGTTATAAATAATATAAAATCGGTTCTTAAGGGTTATAAAAATATAAGCCTCTGGAAGTTGTTACTTCTTGCAGGTGCTATTACATTTCCAATCATTGTGATAATGATTATACTTAACCTTGATAAAAAGATTAATAAGAAAATAGATACAACCTTCAAGCGTGAAGAAGAAAATACCCCCAATTACCTTCAGCAAGAATCAGTTGTGCAAAATGTTGATGATACTATGTCTACAAGTGAACAACATAAATATAACAGTTTTGATGAAATGTTGAGCCATGTTGATGAGCCGGAAACAACTTACCATGAAAGACAATTAGCCCGCAGTGAGTTTGAAGAATTTTCTCAATCAATGAAACTGAATTCAGCAGAGAATATTGATTATATTTCACAAGAATCTGTTGAAGGCTTTAATAATGATTTTGTTTCAGATGATTTTGATACTGAACCGGTGTCAAAAACTGAAATAGGAATGAGCAAGAATAATAGTGAAGTTTCAGCAAAGATAGAACAAAATGAAAATAATATTATTCAGTCGGAAGTTGTAGAAGAAATTCCTGAGCCGAAAGAAAACGCAGCTATTGCAAAAGAGGTTCAATTGCCGGCAGAACCATATAATCCTGACGGTTATATCGCTGATTTCACAGAGGCTCAGATAAGTGAAATAAATGATAGTGACTTCTTTGATGAACTTGTTATCCAAACTATGGCAGATAATAACAAAAACGGTTTGCCTCAAGAGTCACCTGCTGATAATGTATTTAATTATATCGATGAAAGTAAAGTTTCAAACGAAAATAAAGCTGATATTAAGCCAATATCCGGTGATGTACAAGATTATAATCAACTTCAAGAGTTTATAAGTAAACCTCAAGAAAAATCGACAATAGAAGAACCGGATGTCCAAACTTATGTAAGCGGTGATGATGAGTTAACTATGCTAACAGAAGTTAAGTTAAACGATACAACCGGCATGTATTTGGTTAATTATGATAATTTCTCATCGCTTGTCGGTCATATCAATGATGATTACTTTGTATTAAAGAAATTTGATGAAATAGTAACAGGAAGAATTTTCTTGAAAGAAACAGAAAATCTTAAAGACTCAAAAAGATATTTGGTACGAGTCGGTAAAAGTAAAATGGTTGTTGAAGTTTCTGATACAACAATGAATAGATTATTAGACTTATAATGTACATTCGTGGTTTTAAAATATTTTTATTATTATTTTTATGTATTACCCTTACAGGTTGTTTTTGGGAAAAACCAACCATAATAAAATTTTCAACGTGGGGTTCTGCTTCTGAGTTAAACATATTAAAACCAATTATAGCCGAATTTGAAAAAGAAAATCCTAGTGTAAAAATAGAATTAATGCATATTCCGCAAGATTATTTTAAAAAACTTCACCTTCTTTTTGCATCTAATCTTACTCCTGATGTAGTTTTTATCAATAATTTAAACCTTCCGTTGTATAAAGATTTTTTATTGGAATTAAATGAAGAATTTAAGTCCGATGAATATTATTCTCAGCCAATTGAAGCAATGACAATTCAAGATAAAATCTATGCAATACCGAGAGATGTTTCAACTCTTGTAATATATTATAACAAGGCATTGTTCAATAAATATGAAGTAAATTATCCGACAAAAAGTTGGACAATGGTAGATTTGGTTTTTTATGCAAGTGCATTGTCGCAAAACGGAAATTGGGGAATAGGTTTAGAACCAGGAATATATTATGCGCTTCCGTTTATGCGATATTTTGGCGGCGGAATATTTGATAAAAATGGCAAGTACATAGCCGATACAAAAGAATCAGAAAAAAGTATAAAATTTTATAGAGAATTGTCAAATAAATATCATATAGCACCTACTGCTCCTCAAATCGGAAGTAAAACTTTAGCGCAAATGTTTTTGGAAGGTAAAATTGCAATGCATCTTTCTGGCAGATGGCTTGTGCCTAAATATCGTGAGTGTGCAAAATTTGATTGGGATGTCGTAAATTTCCCTAAATGTTCGTCCCCATCAGATACTTCAGGCTGGGCTGTATCTAAAAGTTCCAAACATAAAAAATTAGCAATAAAATTTGTTTTGTTTTTGTCAAGTAAAGAAAATATCGCAAAAATGTGTGAAGATGGTTTAATAGTGCCTGCCAGAAAAGATGTTGCATTATCTGAAGATTTTTTAGGCGGAAAACCAGAACATTCTGATATTTTTTTGTATGCTTTAGAAAACTCAACTCCTACAAACGTAACAACAAAATACAACAAGACAGTTGATATTCTTACTGATAAATATTTCAAATAAAAATAGGGCTAAAAAATAGCCCTTGGAGTTACATATTATAAATTTAGTGTTTTTATATTTAATTATGCAACAACATTAAGTTGTTGTGCATTAGGAGTTTCATGTTCAGATAAAAATCTGAAAGTTCTGTAAAGTTTATAGCCTAAAGCTGTAACAGGATTAGTATCAATTGAGTCAGCTTTTTTTGCTAATAATAATTCTTTCTCAAAGTTTACCTTGTTTTGTTGTTGCTGTGAACGCGGTGCGATTGGTTGACCGTTGGCTGTATAAGTTATATTGTTTATTGTGTTTACTTTCATTTTTCTTGCCTTCTTGTTTAAGTGTTTTTATTACACTTTTTGTTACACTTTTATTATGATACAAGTTGAAATATTTGTCAAGTGTTATTTTTACACTAATTAATATATGGCTAAAAAGTAGTAATATTAGGCATTTTGGATAAAGTGCACAATGTACACTTGTTATTTATTGTTGGGATTTGAGAAAAAATAGCCAACATAGGTGAGATGATATGAACAGGGGGAAATATATTTAAAAACTTCCGATATGTCGGGAGTCTTTTGTCGGAAAAATTGGACAGAGCGAATTTTCGGTAGGGCGACGGCGAACGAAAGTGAGCCTAGCCCGTAAGAGCAAATAGCACGAATGAACGACAAAATCCGATAGGATTTGAAAGTGAAAAGAGTGCTATGCTCGCCCGAATAATTCAAGAGAGCGGATTTTCGGTAGGATGAAGCGAAGCGAAACCCGTAAGCAGGAGCAAAACCACGCTTTTGCGACTACCCGAATAATCCAAGACAGAGGGTAAAATTTCTTAATGAGCTTGCGAATTTAGAAATTTGTGTGAGATGATTGTTGCAAACATTCTTTGTCTGCGGTTTGTGGTGCAATTGCTGCGTCTGCGGTTGCTGATTCCCATGCGGTGACTTCGGCGCTTTTACCCTCTTTGGACAGAGCGGATTTTCGGTAGAGTGAAGCATGTAGGTCAGGCATTGCCTGACAATTGGCGCAAAAAAAGCCACGCCGGAATAGGCGTGGCGCATTTAAGCTAAATAATCACAATTTTATCCGTTGAATTTGATTTTTTATTTTAACTATTCTGTGTGGTGTTGACGGCGGGATGCCGCTAAGGTGTCAGCGGGGTGGGGGCGGTGTGGTGTCGGTGGTTTGTGGGATGCCCCTCACCCGAAACACTAATATTTTGCTTTCGCAAAATCCATACATATTTTATATTGCTGTGTTGCGGTAACATCGTTACCACAACCAATTTTCGCAAAATCCAAGTGTTTCTACCCTCTCCCGCAGGGCGAGGGTAGTTTGGGGTTTTACCCGATGTTGAAGTATGCTTGGAGTTGTGCGACATCGGTGTCACTGCTATTGAGTGCGGTTTCTACATCAGCGTAACTCGTGTGTGCGGACATCCATGCCGATACATCACTATGGAGTTGTGATATTTGTGCTGAATAATCAACGTCAGCACTATCGACCACATTGTTGGTAACATTATCAGAGTTGAACCAGTCTGTTATTGTCACGCTGTCACCAGTGCCATAGACCACCTTCAACCCGTTGCCAACGGCTGAAAAAGTCATATCACTCACCGTTTTATCTGTGAACTTGATTATGTGATTTGTGTTATCGACACTTGTCATATTGATTGTGTCGTTACCGTCACCTGAGGCGAACACTATTGTTGCTTTGTTTGCACTGACGTTCACCGTATCGTCCTCTTTGTCTGTGACTATCACGTTTTCATTTGTGCCGGATACTTTGATATAATCATCCCCTGTGGTTGGGGTGTTCAGACCTTTTGACTGTACAATATCTGTCAAGTTATAGGTATTCCCATCTTTGTCTTTGATTTTGTTTAAGGTGTTGTCATAGTAGAACCACTCCGAAACCGTCACCTTACCGTTTGGGGTTGTGATGATTAAATCACCATATGAATTTCTAAATGTCAAATTACTAAACGCCGTATCAGAGAAATAGAGGGTGTCCGTTGTGCCGTCATAATCTGTTCCGTATGAATGAACAGTGTCATCTCCTTGACCTTGCTTATATTCTATTATGTTATTGGAGTTGCCTGTGTTTAGATAGATCCTGTCATCCCCTGCACCGCCAGTGACTGTGCTGTTTGAGCCTGTGACATAGATTCTGTCCGCACCTTCCAAGCCGTCAACAGTTTGGGTATCAAATACTCTGATATAATCACGCCCTGTGGTTGGGGTGTTTAAGTCCTTCACCACTTGCAGGTCTGATAGGTTATATATATTCCCGTCTTTGTCTTTGATTTTGTTTAA
>CACZPS010000005.1 GCA_902783125.1 uncultured bacterium
CAAAGGCTGTAAAATTGAACCTAACGACCTAACGTCTTAAGAGTCCTAATGACTTTAGCGAGCTTCGCTCGCTAAACTATAATTTACAGTGACTAGGCTTAAGTGAATAGACAATTTAATCTATTCACTGTTCACTATTCACTGTTTATCGAAGGACAAAGTCCTTCGATAAACTATAATTTATCTGTTGAACCTCAAATCTGTTCTTGATATGATACTATTGTTAAAAACAACTAAATATGAGGATAAAAAATATGAAACGAGTTTTGTTATGTATAATGGATGGCTGGGGAATAAGCAAGGGCAGTAGTAAATATGATGCAACAAAATTGTCACATCCTATTAATGTTCCAAGATTAATTGAAGAAGAAATCTCAACAAAAATCCACGCAGATGGTGAATATGTAGGATTACCCGATGGTCAAATGGGGAACTCGGAAGTCGGTCACTTGAATCTTGGTGCAGGCAGAATTGTTTATCAAGATTTATCAAAAATAAACAGAGCTATAAAAG
Organism: uncultured bacterium; assembly: GCA_902783125.1. Lineage (GTDB taxonomy): Bacteria > Cyanobacteriota > Vampirovibrionia > Gastranaerophilales > Gastranaerophilaceae > UBA2883. Next base: position 514 of record CACZPS010000005.1, read on the forward strand.
ACGGTTCATTCTTTAAGAATGAAAGATTTTTGAATGCAATAGAACACGCTAAGAAAAACAATTCATCACTTCATTTGTATGGACTTGTTTCAACCGGCGGGGTTCATTCATCATTAGATCATTTATTAGCGCTTATTAAAATGGCAAGTGAAAACGGTTTAACTAGAGTGTATGTACACGCCTTTTTAGATGGTAGAGATACTCCTCCTGCAAGTGCCTGTGAATATTTACAAATTGTTGAAGATGAACTTAAAAAATATAATCTTCCACAGGTAGCATCTATTTGCGGACGTTATTACATAATGGACAGAGATAACCGTTGGGATAGAGTTGAAAAAGGTTATAACTGTTTATTGTTCGGAGAAGGGGAGAGTGCATCATCTTCAATAGAGGGTGTTAAACAATCTTATGCAAAGGGTGAAACAGATGAGTTTGTATTACCTACTGCTATATTAGGGGAAGAAAGCAGAATTCACGATAATGATTCTATTATTTTCTTCAATTACAGACCGGACAGAGCAAGAGAAATAACCAAGGCAATAAATTTCTCAGATTTTGACGGATTTAACAGAAAGAAAGTGCTTAAAAACATTCTATACACAACAATGACAAGTTATGAGGCAACATTTACATTCCCTGTTGCATTTCCTAAAGAACAGCTTGTTAATATTTTAGGTGATGTATTAGAACAAAACGGTGTAAACCAATACAGAACAGCGGAAACAGAAAAATATGCTCACGTTACTTTCTTCTTTAACGGGGGTATTGATGAACCGCAACCGCACGAAACAAGAAAACTTGTTTCTTCGCCAAAGGTTCCTACTTATGATATGCAACCGGAGATGAGTGCGTACGAAGTTTGTGAGAATGTGCTTTCTGCTATTAATGACGACAAATACGGATTCATTCTCGTGAATTTTGCTAATCCTGATATGGTTGGTCATACAGGGGTTATAGAAGCAGCAACAAAGGCTTGTAAAGTCGTTGATGAGTGTGTGGGTAAAATTGCTGATGCCTGCAAAGAAAAAGGTATTACAATGCTTCTGACGGCAGATCACGGGAACGCTGAAACTATGGTAGACGAAGAAACAGGCAAACCTCAAACAGCTCATACAACAAACGAAGTACCTTTTGTTATTATTAATGGACCAAAAGATATTTCATTAAGAGAAGATGGTGCGTTGTGTAATGTTGCACCTACTGTTCTTGAGTTAATGGGAATTCCTAAACCTCAAGAAATGGATTGTGATTCTCTGATTAAGGCACCGGCTATCGTTTAGCTTATTACAAAATTATATAATGTTTTAAACAGAGAATGATTGATTATTTTATTCTCTGTTTTTTATAATATCACCGATTGTCTGATATATTCATCATTTGTTTTTAAGTATAATTGAATTATTATATTAATTAGAGAAATCCAATGAAACACAAAATCATAGTTTTTATATTATTAATATGTTTTTTATGTGATGTTCCTCTTGTTGTTGCACAGGAATACAAATATCCTGATTTTGCAATGGAATATTTAGGGCCTGATAAATATGAAAACTATAACAGAAAAATGTTTAATTTTGATTTGGGTTTAAACAAATATGTAATAAGACCGATTCATACACTATGGGCAACAGTAATGCCACAGTTTGGAATGGATAGAATCTATGGGATATCGCATAATATAGAATTCCCTATAAGGCTTGTGAGCAGTCTTGTACAGAAAGATTTTCACAATGCGGGTAATGAAACGAAACGATTTCTTGTTAATACAACTATCGGGCTTGCCGGCATGTTTGACCCTGCAAAGCATTTGCTAAAAATCGAGAGAAGCAGAGATAATATGGATAAAGCCCTATCAAGAAGAAATATAAAATCAGGTGCTTACTTTGTCGCTCCGGTTATTGCTTTTACAACTGTAAGAGGGCTTTTTGGAAGGTTACTGGATATGGCTCTTAATCCGACAACTTACATTGGAACGCCATTGTTAGCTGTTATAAAGGCTTGTATAACAATAAACAGAACTTCTTATATCCAATCCGTTATTCAGCTTGTAGAATCAAATTTCGCTGACCCTTATGAAGTTACAAAAAAAGGGTTCGGGATTGACGGGTATATAAAAAAACATAATTATGACAGGGTTAGTGTTATAGAAGAATTAAAAAAGAAACCTGAAATAAAGGAAGAATTACAGCAAGTCAGTCACAAAACTGAAACAAAACCTCAGTTAAAGGTTTCAGCTAAACTTTTAAACGATAAGAATCAGAATGAGGTTGATGATATTTTAGAAACAGAACTCGGATTAGAAAATATATCAATAGAGCCAAACATAATTTTAAAGAATTATTATCCTCAAAGTCCTGTTGTGGATTCAATGAGGACATCATTGTTTTTATTACCTGAGGTAACGGAGTCTATATGGAACGAGTTATCACCATGGAATAGGTCATTTTCTCATCGTTTGAAGATGGATTCAGTCAATATAGTCGAAGGCAGAGCCAATTATAAGTTTAAATATTTATTACAGAAAAATAAACATGCGCCTCTTGCTATTATTTACCCCTCAACGGGTGATGGGATAAAAGCAAGTCACCCTATGATGTTTGCGAAATTATTTTATGATGCGGGATATTCTGTCATAATCCATGGAAATCCATTTCAGTGGGAATTTGTAAAAGGTATGCCAAGTGATTATCGACCGGGGCTTCCGTCTAGGGATGCTTTGATGATGCGGGCTTCTACTACAAGGATAATTGATAAATTACAGAAAAAGTATCAATGTGAGTTTGGGGATAAGGTCGTTTTGGGTACTTCACTTGCGGGTATTGATGTTTTGTTTATGGCAGAGCAGGAATCAAAAGATAATACTATGGGAAATACTCAATTTATAGCCATTTGTCCGCCAATTGATTTAATTTATTCAATGAAACAGGTTGATAAATATTCTTTGGAATGGGAAAATTTTTCTGATGAATTAAAGGCAAAAGTCGCTTATGTATCGGCTAAAATAGTAAAACTTTATCAGTCTAAAAAGGATATTAATTTTGAAGTTACGCACATGCCATTTGATGAAGACGAAGCAAAACTTATCACAAGTTTTCTTATGCACCAAAAATTATCAGATGTCGTTTTTGTTGTAGAAAATACTCCTACTAATAAAAAAACCGATTTTTATGAACGTATTTATAAGATGGGCTTTGATGATTATATGGAAAAATATATTATGTCAAACCCTGATGAAGTGGAAAAAGAGTTACAACACGGATTTGGCTTGGTTGCAATTTCTGATTATCTGGAAAATGCTAAAAATTATAAAATTTATCATACAACCAATGATTATCTGATAAATAAAATACAGTTAAAACAATTAAAGCGTATGACAGGGAACAATCTTGTTATACTTAATAACGGCTCGCACATGGGATTTTTGTACCGACCTGAATTTCTATCTGATTTAAAAAAGACTATTGAAGAAATGAAAAACATGCTTTAATAATTAAAGTTGACTATGCTTCAATTATTATATCAATATATTTATCAATGTAAAAATTTGTTATTGTGGATTTTGTATAGAGTTTGTTTCATAAAAAACGGTATACGTATCACTTGTTAATAATTTTGCGTGTCCACCGTGAATCGGTACAAAAACAAAACCCGCTACATAAAGCATAATATTACCCGCCTGATATAAAGGATACACCCATATTGATCTGTTAGCGCCGGTTTTTGTAACATTACCGTAAAAACAGATATCAGGTCGGTCTTTAACATAAAAATTATCTACAATTATATTTGCAGGGGTACCCATTTTATCTGAGGCAGAAATTGTTTCAACTCTGCCTATTACTTCCGTTCCTTTAGGTAAAACCTCCCCGTTTATAGATATTTCCTGAACTGTTTTGAATAAAATATCATCACCTTCAAGGATTTTATTCTTTGTTGTTAAGTTCTTAATTATTTTTAACTGAACCGGAATTTGTTTTTTTGTAAAATCATAATTCGTTTTAATAGCAATTTTTCTTGCTTTTTTTAAATGTGCATGCCGATTTGCAAAGTTATCCTCTATTGATAATTTATTTTTTCTGCGCAAAATACTGCTGCCGGATTTTGATATAAATTCAGAATCTATTAATTCATCGTTAATATTATTATTCCTGACACTATCTTTTCTGACCCACAGTTTTAAGACTTCACCCGAATGTTTATAAGGAACGGCGAGTTCATCAACTATCGGGTCATTTTGTTTTACATACTGAGGTAAAACCTTTGGGAATGACTCTGAGTTTACAAACTCATCCTCTATCTTTGGAGTATTCGATGTTAGTGAAATCTTATCCTGATTTGCATTCACCCCTTCTGCAAAGGTATTTAGTTGTGATAAAAATATTATTAACGATATTAATATTATTCTTTTCATATTAGTAATCATAATTTAATTTCTTCTTAGAACCTGATTCTACTTTTTGTTGTAATTTTAAACGATTATTTCTTGATATTAAAAGAAAGTTTTGATAATAAATATTATCTTTGTATTCATTATCAGCAAGAATTGACGGATATTTTTCATAAATATACTCATATATTTTCATCATACGACGTGTAACAAGAGTATGATTTGAAAAAGCATCATATCTGTATTGTTGCATAATTTTATTTAGGATAACAATATAGCCAAGTGGATTATATCCCGCATTGACCATATAATCAACCGCTCTTTTATCCGCCATCATGTCATATTTATTAGGAGCAACCCAATAATTTAAAATAGAGATATATCCTCTTAATACACCGTTATAAGTGTCAACACCATGTGAAATCTGATGTGCAAGTATTCCTGCTAACTCATCATTACTATCAATGTAAGGTAAAATACAAGGTTTCAGCCATACAGTCCTGTTTACGGAACTTACATCTGCCCATCTGTCACGGGAATATATTCTGTTTGTAACCATAAAGATTAATCTGTGCTCAATTCTGTTTGCATTAAGAATATTAAACCCAACCTCATTCATTCTTTGTTGAAGTTCAGCCTCGGTTTTCACATCCCAAGCAAATACCGGTGATATTACCGCACACAAAATAAACAATCCCAATAAAAATCTTTTTATCATATCCTAATTAACCTCATAACTTGTGATATTTTGATTTTATAACAAAATTTTTTATTTCTCAATTATATTAATATAATCATTATAATTTGAAAAATGTTTATAATTTACCCAAAAACCACTGGTGCATATAGTACGCATAAATTATTCCGAGGATAGCACCCCAAAAAACTTGTAACGGAGTATGCCCCAGTAATTCCTTGAGCCTTCCGCCTATTTCTTGGAGTTCGTGTTTGTAAAAATCATCAATGATTCTATTTAGACATGCTGCTTGTTTGCCGGCAGCGCGTCTGACTCCGGCGGCATCATACATTACAACAAGTGCATTAACAAGAGCTATTGCAAAAAAAATAGATTCGAACCCGCAGATTAACCCAACACTTGTCGATAGTCCAACAACAAAAGCTGAATGTGCACTTGGCATGCCACCGGTTGTGGTAAACAACCTAAAATCAATTTTTTTGTCAAAAATTAAATGAAGTGAAAACTTTATAGTCTGCGCGATTAGTGGCACTGTAAGCGCTACAAATAACGCTTCATATCCCGTATTTACATATTTTAAAATATTCATATCGTATTCCTTTTTTTTATAATACCATAACTTGTTTTTATATGTATATTTGTAAATTATAGTTTAGCGGCTGAAAGCTGATAAAAGTGATTAAGTGACTAGGTGATTAAGTGATTAAGAAATCAGAAATCCTTAGTCACTTAGTCACGGTTCACTTAGTTACTGTAAATTATAGTTTAGCGATGAACGAAGTTCATCGCTAAACTATAATTTACTAACCAAAAACTGACCCCGAAAGGTCAGTTTCTAAATCCTAATTCTTTTCCTTAATTTTCGCCTTGCTTTGCTTTTTGTGAGCTGCCGCTCATTTTCCGATAATTTCCTAAATTTCCTTAGCCCATTTGAGCTTTTCTTTTCTTAATCCAATAGCGCCATCAGTTTTTCAGCGTTTGCATTTGCCATTGCAGTGTTTCTTACTCGGTTTTTGTGCATATACGTTCGTAATGCCTCTCTAATCAATTCTGATCTTGATCTGTTTTCTCCTGCTGCAACGTTATCTATTTCATCTAAAAAACGTTCCGGCATGGAAATCAATACTCTTGCCATTAATTTCTCCTTATATCCGTATTTGTTACGTGTATATTCTCTGTATATATATATTAAGGTTTTTGTATATAAAAAATTGCCTTTTTGGGTAAATATTCATTAATATTTCTTTACAAATGCCCCAAATACATCAATTATCACATTGTCTAAATAATTAATTTACCCTTATCCCTTTACGAGAAATAATTAACCTCTCTCATTTTTCTAATATTTTGTTATGCAAAATACCGGAAAATTTCTTTCTCCTAAGGATAGATAGAATCAACTCTCTTATTTTTCTATTCACTATTCACTTTATATACATTTACCCCCCCCCCCGTAAAAATAAAATCGGCAAATATATTGCCGATAAAGATATATGTAGATAAATAAACACTAAACTTTTTTATTTTTTATTTTACAAATATCCAAGGAGTTATATAATATTTACCCCTTTACCCATTTACCCCTAGATATTCCCGACCAAAGACGGAGCTATCTGGATAAATTTTGTGACCAGATTAGAATCCCATTGTTTGCCTGCACCTTGAAGCAAAATATCACAGGCAGTTTCAAGCCCTAAGCCTTTTCTGTATGGTCTGTCGCTGACAAGTGCGTGGAAAGCATCCGCTACTGCAACGATTTTTGCGGCAAGCGGAATTTCGTCACCTTTAAGTTGTTCAGGATAACCTGTTCCGTCAACGTGCTCGTGGTGATATTTTACAATAGGAATCAAATCTCTGAGTGATTCATTCGGTTGAAGTACCTTTTCAGCCCCGATAACAGGGTGTTGTTTCATAATATTCCATTCTTCATCGGAAAGTCTGTCAGGTTTTTTAAGAACATTTTCAGGAATACCGATTTTCCCTACATCGTGTAACAATGCCCCAAGCGAGATTCTTTCAACTTCATCTTCCGGAAGATTACAAGCTCTTGCAAGAGCCTCAGAGTATCTGGAAACAGAAGTTGAATGACCTTTTGTATATGGGTCTTTCGCGTCAATAGCACCTGCCAATGATTTAGCGATTTCTTCCAAATGGTTTTGGGAACTGATTTGTTCTGAATTAAATTTGTGCAACAATTCTTCTTCAAAGTTAACACCCATTTGAGCGTGGCGCTTGGAAATAATTTCAGCATAAGACTTCAACGCTGTATCGTCCCAGAAATTGTAGTCCGCTGATGAAATTATAGCTGACATACCGTCTTTGTAACCTTTAGCCTGTGAAATATACATAGCTTGTTCAGCCAAAATCAATAATTTTTCCTGTTCTTTTGCACATTCAGGGTATGATGCAATACCGACAGAAACTTTTACAGGCCCCACATCATCAACAAAACAGCATGACAAACTGTAAGTAATATATTCTGCGATATATTTAGCCTCAGAAATATCTGTTTTAGGTAAGATTATTGCAATCTCATCACCGCCGTAACGACCTGCTATATCTGATTTCCTAAGGTTATGTTTAACTTTTTCCGCAACAAGTTTAATAACCTCATCGCCTTTACCGTGACCGAGTTCCCTGTTGATTTTTGAAATATTGTTAACATCAAGCATAACAACTGATAATTCGCTATGGTTACTTTCAGCGGATTGAAGTTCCTTTGTAAGACATTCCTGAAATCCTCTGTGGTTATATAATTGAGTAAGTCCGTCAGTGTTAAAATGTTCCTGAGTTTTTTCTAACAATGTAATATTTTCCATAGTCAGTGCAACGTGGTTGGCAATAAAGTTATAAAGTTTCTCTGAAGTTTCAACCTTTCTATCTGCAATCAACATAACTCCGACACATTTGTTCACTGCAATCATAGGAATTATACTGACAATGTGACCTTTAAAATACGCAATATTTAAGAAATCAACATTGTCTTTAACAATAATTTTTCTTGTATAAAAACATTGAGAAACAGGGTTTTCACTGTCTGCTCCAAATATTTTTGATGAATAAACATTTTCTGTTTTATCAATCAATTTCAGATTAATACATTTTGAAGTTTCATTGAACAAACCATAAGCAGTGAAGGAACAGTTCAAAAACTTAGTCAAAATCTTGTGCACTGCAAGATAATATGAATTAGCATCTTTTATAGCCGAGATATCAGCCAACTTGTCTACCATGTTTTTATAATCGACATTTACTTTTTGGCGTGCGAAGGGATTGGCGCTCAAAATCGATCTGCGGGGTGCGGAAGGCGCTTTAGCCAAAGAGTTAACTTTTGCTACTAACCTTGATGCAGACAAAGGTGACGTCATTGCTGACTTATTCGGAGAACCTACACGTTCTTCTTCTTTGTATGATTGATGCTGTTCCAAAATTTACCTACACTTTTATTATATTATATATAACGTATTTTTTAAACATTTTTTGCTATTTTCTGAATAAAATGTTAACAGATTTTAACAGTTGATGTAAATTATAGTTTAGCGAGCTTTGCTCGTTAAACTATAATTTAAAAATGCCTATGTGTCGGGTGGATAAGCATGTGGGCAAGTTTGTCCGCACCATCAAAAGTTCTTGATGCCAAAATTTTTGATGCTTGATAATTATCATATTTTACAAAATTATGTTCAACCTCAAATTCCCCGTTTCCTAATGTATTGATAATAACATAGCATGATTCAGGGTTTTCGGTGAAAGGTCTGCCAACACTACCGTCGTTTACAACTGTTTGTTTAGTGGTTGTCTGAAATCCGCATGGTATATGGGTATGTCCGCATAATATTAAATCCGCCTCTACTCCCTTTAACATTTCTTCTACCTGCTCTAATGGAGTATCAGGTAAAATATCTTCGTTATTTCTCCTCGGTGAACCATGTACCATAAGGATTTTTATACCATCTATTTCAAGTTCTTTTTGTTGGGGTAAATCTTTCAAAAATTTTAGTTGGTTTTCACTCAGAGTTTCAGCCTCTTGCTTCAAAGCATTCGCCATTATCGGTGCAGCTTCCGATAGTTTTGAATACAATTCATCACTATATTCCGCTATCATTTTATCAGTATTACCCTGAATCATTTCTATATTATCGTGATTGGATAAACTCATACAAAAATTGACTGTATCAGACGGTTCAGGACCTGCCAGAGCATAATCGCCCAAGAATAATATTTTTTCACACTCCTTTGCTCTTATATCTTCTAACACTGATTCTAATGCAAGTATATTTCCATGGATATCTGATAACACAGCTATTTTCATATTTGCTCTCCTTATTAATTGTTGCCTATCACCTCCATTCTAGCATAATATTTGTATCATTTTTTAAATATTTTTTCAGTGATTTTAGTAATTTTCTTCTCACTAAAGATATATAATTATTTCCGCATGACAAACAACTAATCTTCATGCCCAAGCTATGACTGACTCATGTCAAATTCAACAGTAGCATGTATTTTCATGATTGTAACGAATTGTTAAGCAATTGTTCTCAAATAGTCAATTTTTAATAAAAAAAAAACTTTATCATGGTACGGGAATTAAAAGAGTAATTAGATTACGTTTAACGAACGAATTTAGTTGATTTTCGCACTATATGCTCGACATACCGTGTCTCATAATAGTGGAAACTTTTAAATCCTATAAAAGTGAATAGAATATGAGAAGTAAGAATGGTACCAATTATCTTAACTTTCTCATATCTAAATCACACTTTTTTAGCGGAAATAGACTATTGTCTTGGGAAATTATGGTTTTGCAACAGTACAACATGATTTTGTACGGCTTATTAAAGTTGCAAAAAATAATTTAACACAAAGTATAATTAGTAGATTTCTACAAAAGTGACAATTGAATATTTACGTATTACACATTATTATATGGAGGAATTTAGTATGGCAAACATTCAATACGGATTGCCGATGTTTTCACCGATATCGCCATATCCAATGCTTATGCAGGAACCGTATAACGCAATTGTATTCAATAATGTTGCGGATTTCCTTGATCCGACACCTTATGCTGATATGAATCTCGCATACAGGAAAGGAGATGCAAGAGTTGTAAATACAATTAAATTTGCAAATAATATGCAAAATAGCGGGTTAACGGCTCCGCCGACAAATATTAGCATCTTTGGTGAACAATTATTTGGATAAAAGTTTACCGAGCTTAGCTCGGTAAATTTTTATTTTTTATTCCAAAATTTAAAGTATGAGTGTTGATGTACGTAGTGTCGAAGATGTAGTAATGAGAGCCTTCGCCTGTCGGATTAAGCGTTTATCTTCAAACTGAGATTTATTAGTATGTAAACTTATAAGTTTGTCCCTGTTTTTGAATTGTAAATTGAAGCGGTTTCGGATCATCTTTAAATTTTAAACAAAGTATTCTCATTGAGGAATTTGCTTTTAAGTCATAATTTTCCGGCAGGGAATGAGCAAATCTTGTAGATTCTTTTATTACTTTTGCAAGCCTTACGTTGTTTGCAACGGTAAAACCTAATGACAAACCGCCTGTTGCAACTGCCAATGGAACACCTAAATTATCCGCCAGATCTAATCTGTCCATATCAACAAAGGTCGATGTTGTAACATCTTTTACCCCAGCAAGTCTTTCTGAGAAAACTTTTTCAATTTTTATGTCAGAATCTGAATTGTTTTTAACAACATATTCAAACGCATGAACATATTTATTTTCTTTATTTTTTAAACGATATTCATTAACAGTAACCGTAACATCAGCATCGGCATTATAAAATTCTTCCGAATCAACACAAGTTAAATCAATCGGGTCATTATCCTCTGAATATGGAATCGACGATGTCTTGTCATTTCCTTTTGACATCTTATCATTTAATTTACTCATGCCTTTTTTAAGCGGTTTTAAACCGTCAGGCAAAGTAAACAAACCATCTAGCGCACCAGATCTGGCATAATCTATAAAATCAAATTTATATTCTTTATAAGCCTCTTTATCTTCTAATGTTTCATATCTGTAATTTTGACTTGTGAAAAACTCTGTAACACCGTTGTTTTCTTTATCATAACTTGCATCAGATACTATATATACATCGGTGTCGTGCAAAGCAGGATAGAATTTTATATAATAATGTTCCTCTCCGTAAGTTGCATAATACGCATTTCTTGCAAGTTTCTTAACATTGCTTTCTTTACTTAAAATACTATCTACAACAGGTATTACCGTTCTTATATTTTGGTTTTTGATTCTGTATGCGTGATAATCTTTAATCATGCCGGCAGCATGTGCGGTTGCCGAGAATAACACAAGCAAAGATACCGCTAAAAACCCTTTTAATATTTTCTTCATTAATTTTTCTCCTTCGTTATTGCATCAACCTTTTCATTTTTTTCCTTTATATTTTTCACATATAATTCATCCAGCAAAACGCAAATTGTTGCTGCCATAGCAGGTCCAAAGAGGACTCCTATAAAGCCAAAATATTTCCCGCCTAAAATAAGTGATAAGAATATTATTGTCGGATGTAAATCCATTAATTTACTGAAGGCATACGGTCTAACTAAATTGTTTTCTACGAGTTGTGCCAAAACCATAACAACAAGTGTAGTAATAAGCACTTTTGCCCCAAATTCATAAACCCCAATTAAACAAATAATAATGGCAAGAGCAGGCCCGACAACAGGAACTATGTCCAAAATTGCCGCAATAATTGCTATAGAAATTGCGTAAGGATTTCGTAAAATTAATAACCCGACTGCATTTACTACAAAAACGCTTAACACAGCCATTGTTTGAGCAAATACATATCCGCCCATCTTTGAGGATATATTATCAATAATTTCAGATGTTCTATTTTTTATACTTAATGGGAAATATTTCAAAACAGTTTCTTTAATATTCTTTTTATCCTGCATAAAGAAGAACAAAAATATTAAACCTGTTAAGCAATATGCAAAACTTGACCCCATTCCTTTTATTAATTCTGTAATATAATCTATTGCACCTTCAGTGGAATTTGCCATAGAAGCCGTCATTCCGTCGATGTCGATTTTGGTTATCCCCATTGCTTGAAACAATGCACTACCCTTGATAGCTTCATTTAGATTTTTAACATAATTCGGATATTCTTTTACTAATTCATTAATCTGGTATGCACCTAACATAAATATAAATGCAAGTAATATACCCAATATGGATAATGCACCAAATAATACAATGCAGGTGGCAATAGGTCTTGGCATTTTCTTTTCTAATTTGTCGACTATTGGATTTAATGAGCAAGCGAATACCAAAGAAATAAATAGCATTATTGCTACATCAACATTTGTAAACATAAAAAATAAACAAAGAATTATAAAAAATCCGAAAAGGATAACATTAATCGGAATTTCGTTATTAAACAATCTAATCATATTTTCTCCTATAAATTTTTTATAATAACAAAATAATCATATACAAAAATTAATTATTATTCAATTTATTAAGTGTAAATTTAATTTAGGTAATGATATATTATTCTGAGCAAGTCATGTATAGGTATGATTATAAGGAGGTTGTAAAATTATAAATAAAACCCTGCTTTTGCTTTTGATTTTTCAAAGGTGCCGATTAATGCGAGGCGCAGAATGAATAGCTGACCATATCTGATATATAGATTAACTTCTTTTATATTTTATAGAATTTTCTGAACACATTTGTATTAAATGTGGAATATTTTCATATTTATCTTTTTTGAAAATTGATAATGAAGACAGAGGAACTAAATTTCACGACTTTTATTTATGTTAAAATTATTAAAGGAAATAATAATATGGATTTAAGCGAATTTAGAGAATTAATGTCAAAAAGAGAGTATGTTGTGGCGGGTTCAGAATTGTCGCAAATGTTTCATAAATATGCGCAGGAAGCCTTAAAACTTACTTCCGAACTCAATTCTAAATATCATACCCTTGATGAAATTATAAAAATTTTTTCTGAACTTACGGGTAGAGAGGTGGATAAAAGTTTTGGACTTTTTCCGCCGTTTTATACAGATTGCGGAAAGAATATTAAACTGGGAAAAAATGTTTTTATAAATGCGTGTTGCAGATTTCAAGATCAGGGCGGGATAGAAATCGGGGACGGAACATTTATCGGGCATAATACAACAATTGCAACGCTTAACCATGATTTTAATCCTCAAAAAAGAGCGAATATAATTCCAAGTCCTGTAAAAATAGGAAAGAATGTTTGGATAGGTTCTGATTGTACAATTCTGCCTGATGTAGAAATTGGTGATGGAGCAATAATCGGGGCAGGAAGTGTTGTTACAAAGAGTATTGAGTCAAACTGTGTTGCTGTCGGAAATCCCGCAAGAGTAATTAAACAAATATAATTTGTTTGGTAATTATATACCTGTTTTCGTTAAAATTTTAGAAACGTAGTTATTCTGAGGCTTTAGCCTAAATAATAGGGCGCAATTTTCCCCCTAAATAGCTTAATAAGACATTCTTTGTTAGGGTAGTTACAAATAATTATTTGTTTTTTATATTCCGTTTTTAATAATTAGTCCGATTTTTTTTAAAAGTTTCAGCGCTGATTTATCTTTTGTCCAAGCTATCGGGTTATTATCTTTAATATATCCGATAATTTTTCCACCTTCTTTTGACGGCACAGATACGGAATAAGTATCTTTAACTATTGATTTTTCAGCAGTAACTGTATCAAAATTTACATAATTTTGATATGAAATTATTCTTCCGTTATTTCTGCTTGATACTCTAATTGCGGGACGTACTACATTTTTACCGATATCTTTTATATTATTTACTTCATACAATGTTTTTGATTTATTTTTACTGTTTTTACTATTTTGTTTTATATATAATAACTCTTTTCCGTTCAGATTATATCTTTCTATTTTGTCTATCATGTTTTCCCCTCGTAAACTAAGTTCTATTATAATAAAACTTGTAAAAAAATAATTTGCTATGGGTAACTCGGATAATTTATTTGATAATTACATCTTTGGTTATAAGTTCATTAAGCATATAAAACGAACCGCAGACAACAGTTAAAACCCCTTCTTCAAAAGCATCTTCTATTGTTTTTAATTCAAAACACGAAATATCGGTTGATGATTTAATCGTTTCATAATCGACAGAATTTGGATTATTAAAGGGGTAAATGTATAAATTTTGCAGATTCGGGTCTGTTTCAATATAGAAAAGCATTTTTTTATAATCTTTTGTATTTAGACAACCAAAAACATAATTCCTTTTTGTATCAGGAAAGTAAATATCAAGATTTTCTCTTAATGCTTCAAAGCAGTTAGGATTATGAGCGCCGTCAATTATCATATTTTTTTCTTTAATATACTGAAACCGGCATGGGTTTTTGACTTTTTTTAATCCTGAAATAATTGTTTTATCATCAATATCTTTAAACAAGGTTTGTATAGTGGTAAGAACAAGTGCAAGGTTTTCTCTCTGATGAACTCCTTTAAGACTCAACGCATCAAGAAATTCCTGCTGTACATAAGGTGTTGATAACACAAACAGAGCATCAACTTCGTCAGCTTTATCTTTTATTGCTTCATAACCTTCTGATGTTATCACACAAGAGTTTGGTTTAATGATTCCCGCTTTTTCAAAAGCTATTTTATCTTTTGTAGCCCCTAATCTGTCTGTATGGTCTAAATCAATATGAGTTATAACAGCGCAAAGATTTGTTTTTAAGACATTTGTTGCGTCAAACCTTCCGCCAAGCCCCGTTTCAATAACAGCGATGTCAATATTGTTATCTGAAAAATACTTAAACATTATTGCGGTCAAAATTTCAAATTCTGTAGGGTAAATATTGTTACTTTTTGCGACTTCTGTCACATGGGTATAATATTTTACAAAATCATCTTTGGATATATCTACCCCATTTACCCTGAATCTTTCTGTATAATCAAAAATATGAGGACTTGTATATAATCCCGTTTTATATCCGGCTTCTGCCAATATCGAAGCCAGCATTGTGCAGACAGAACCCTTACCGTTTGTGCCTGCGACCTGAATACATTTTAAATTATCCTGAGGATTGCCTAAACAAGTCAGCAGCTGAGATATCCTCTCCAAACCAAGATTTATGTGAAACTTTCCGACTGATGTAATATCTTTTATAACTTCTTCATATTTCATAATTAATTTACTTTATCTAACAATTCATCTTCCAGCTCTGCAAGTTTTTCTTTTGTAGGAAGTTTAAATCCGAAAGTTGAATCTTCACCTAATTTTGACTGAACAAAAACCTGTCCGAGATGGTGCTTTTCAATAGATATTTTAACGAGATGCAACCCAAGTCCGGTACCTTTAACTGTATGCGCGCTTGTTTCAACTCTAAAAAATCTGTCAAAAACTTTTTTCTGATTTTCTTCGGAAATTCCTGTTCCTTGGTCCGTTACACTAAGGTTTATATAATCACCATCAAAACTTACTTTTATCGAAATAGTTGTATTTTCGTCAGAATATTTTATTGCATTTGTTATAAGATTCATTAAGGCTCTGGAAATACTGTCATAATTAATAGGGATTTGAGGTAAATCAGGTTCTATTGAAACAGAAAACTTTATCTGTTTTTCTTTTGCCAGAACTTTTGACCTGCTTACTACTTCTTGTACTAATCGAGAAATATCATTCATTTCTTTTTCTATTTTTAAATTCCCTGCTTCATATCTTGAAAAATCAAGTATATCATTAACCATATCGTGAAGTCTTATAATCTCTTTATTCATTATCCCTAAGAATTCTTTTTGGGTTTCATAATCAAATTCATCACCCATATTTGCTAAGGTATCGCTATATGTTCTCAAAACAGTTACAGGTGTTCTGAGTTCGTGGGAAACATTTGATACAAATTGTGAACGGAGTTTGTTCATTTCAGCTTCTTTTGTCATATCAATAAGAACAATAATATATCCGACATAATCTCCGCTTTGCAAAAACATCGGCGAAATAAGAGTTTTAAGAACTTTTTCAGAAACTTCAATATTAAATTCTAACGGTTTATCACTCATATCAGCGATGGGTGTGTTCTTAAATTCCTCAATTTTTTCTTTGAAAGCATCTATTCCGTTGTTATCACAATATTGCTGAATGTTTGTTTTTAAGATTTCATCATCGTTAACATCAAGCATTTGTTTTGCAAATTCATTAACCAGTTGAACAGTATCAGTGTTATCACACACAATAACTCCGTTTGCGATACTCATAAGTATTGCTTCAAATTTGTTTCTTTCAAGCATTATAGATTCAATAGAACTTTCACTGTACATTTTTAGTTTGTCCGACATTTCGTTGAAGGCTTTATATAGTTCTTTTGATTCTTTCCTTGCATATTTAGGGTCAATTTTGTAACCGAATTTCCCGACAGAGAGTTGTTTTACTCCATTATATAATGTATTCATATCTCTTGTGGCAGAAATAACATTAATCAATATAATTGCCCCGATTGATACCCAACATATTAAAAACGCAACAATCAAGGAAAGTTTTGTAACGGATGACACATCACCAATGGCAATAAGAATCAGTATGGTTGAAAAAAACATACCAATAAGCACCAATCTTCTTTGACCTGTAAGACCGTTGAATATTCTCATACTCTCATTGTAACACTTCAATGCGGAAATTCAAAGGTAAATTATAGTTTAGCGAGCGAAGCTCGCTAAACTATAATTTACAGTGACTAAGTGAACAGTGACTAAGTGACTAAGAATTTCTGATTTCTTAATCACTTAATCACCTAGTCACTTAATCACTTTTATCAGCCTTCGGCTGATAAAC
>CACZPS010000006.1 GCA_902783125.1 uncultured bacterium
AAAGAAACTTTCTGAATATGCAATTCACTTAAATGAAAAACAAAAAATCAGAATGACTTATTTAGTTAGTGAAAAACAATTTGCTAAGTATTATCACGAAGCAGCAAGAAGAAAAGGGGTAACAGGTACAATCTTACTTCAAATTCTTGAATCAAGACTTGACAATATTTTGTTCAGAGCAGGTTTTGGTGTTACTCGTAAGCAATCAAGACAAATTGTTAACCATGGTCACGTTTTAGTAAATGGTAAAAAAGTGGACATTCCATCATACTTGGTTAAACCTGAAGACGTTATCACAATCAGATCAAAATCTTCTGATTTCTTGAAGGTTGTTATGTCAGCAATCGATTTGTCATGTGCTCCTAACTGGATTACAGTTGACAAAGACGCATTAAAGATTACATTTGACAGAGTTCCGTCAAGAGAAGAAATGGATCCTGACTTCAAAGAACAATTGGTTATCGAGTATTACTCTAAATAATAAAATCTGATAGGAGAAAATTATAATGGAATTAGAAATCAAAACTGTTAATACTGCCACAAGTTCAGATGGCTCACAATATGGTAAGTTTGTAATCAGCCCTTTAGAAAGAGGGTTCGGGATAACCATTGGTAACTCTTTGAGAAGAGTTTTGCTGTCAAGTCTTGAAGGTACAGCTGTTACATCAGCAAGAATTGAAGGTATTACTCACGAATACACAGCAATTCCGGGGGTTTTAGAAGATGTTGTTGACGTTCTTTTAAACTTCAAAGGTTTGGCTATTAAGACTGACTCTAAAGAACCTCAAACTTTGAGAATTGATATTGACAAACCGGGACCAGTCTTGGCTAGTGATATCCAACTTCCTGCAGGAGTTAAGATTGTTAACCCTGACTGGTTAATCTGTACTATTGCAGACGGTGGTAGTTTCCACGCAGAATTGACTGTTGAAACAGGTAAAGGCTACGTTCCTAACGATGTTCCTCGTAACAAAGACGGTGTAGCTATTGATATGTTGCCTATTGATGCAACATTTATGCCAATCAAGAGAGTTAAATACGATGTTGAAAACGCTCGTATCGGGGATTCACTTGATCAGGATAAATTGACTATCGAAATTTGGTCAAACGGTACAGTTGATGTTACATCAGCTTTATCTCAGGCAGCTAATCTGTTGATTGAACATTTCGTTCAAATTGCAGGTATCTCAGGTAATGCACCAATTCTTACATCTTATGAATCAGCAGCTCCAAGCAGTATGATTATTGATGATGAACCTGTTGTTGAAGAAGCCGAAGAAGTTCCTTCTATTACAATTGAAGAATTGGAATTGTCAGTACGAGCTTATAACTGCTTAAAGAGAGCAAGCATAAACTCTATGGCTGAATTATTGAAGAAATCAGAAAATGATTTAATCGGAATCAAGAATTTCGGTAAAAAATCAGCAGATGAAGTAATCGAAAAACTAAGAGAACACGGACTTGATCTTCAACCAAATCCTGAAATGGACGAGGACGGTGTTCTAATTGGCGAATAATTTTGCCAATTAAGTGGAAAGTGGAAAATGGAAAGTTGAAAGTTGTTATAAATCTATTCACTATTCACTATTCACTATTCACTTAATATAAGTGAAATATAAATTAGTAAAATAAAGGACAATAAAAATGAGACACCAAACTAAAAAACATACACTTAGCAAGGCGCAAGACCAAAGAAAGGCTTTGTTGCGTTCATTAGCTACCGAATTGTTTACCTATGGTGAAATCAAAACTACTATGGCTAGAGCAAAAGCACTTAGACCATACGCAGAAGGAATTATCACTTTAGCTAAAAAAGGTGACTTAAATTCACGCAGACAAGCGGCTAAGTTTATCTTTGATAAAGAAACAGGTAAATTCATGGATCCTGAAACTGCACAAGTTTACGAATCTATGGAAGAAGGCAAAAAGTTAGTATCACAAACTGTATTGAGAAAATTGTTCTCAACAATCAGCAAGGAATACTCTGAAAGAAACGGTGGTTACACAAGAATCTTCAGATTACCTCCAAGACGCGGTGATGCTACCGAAATGGCTTTAATTCAATTGGTATAATTGAATGAGATACGCTTTTAACGTTCAGTATGTAGGGAAAAATTACGCAGGAAGCCAGATTCAGTTTGAAAACGGTAGAGAGCGCGAGTTCCCTACCATACAGGGCGAAGTAGAAAAAGCAATTTGTACACTGACATACGGTGAGAAATCTCACTTAAATAATAAACGACTTATAAAAACAGTCTTTTCCGGTAGAACAGATAGAGGTGTAAATGCCTTAGGGCAAGTCGCTCATTTTGATTATGATAAAGATATTGTTGCTTCAGATTTTATCTATCATGTGAACGAAATTTTGCCTGATGATATTTCCATCTCGGATTTGAGAAAAGTTCCTGATGACTTTCATGCTCAAAAATCAGCTATAAGACGTGCTTATCGGTTTGAGTTTATCAATCGCAGATACAAGCAAGCATTTGACGGTGATTTGATGAGAGTGAAGTTTGGGGTAAATATTGAAAGAATGAATAAATCTTTGAGTTATTTACTTGGCGAACATGATTTTTCAAGTTTCAAGTCCTCCGGTACGCTAAACCCAAGCAAAGTCTGTATTTTATATCGTGCCGAAGTCAGAAAAGAAGGCGACAAAGTTATTCTTGATATAGAGGGTAAC
>CACZPS010000007.1 GCA_902783125.1 uncultured bacterium
TCAGAAATTCTTAGTCACTTAGTCACGGTTCACTTAGTCACTGTAAATTATAGTTTAGCGAGCTTCGCTCGCTAAACTATAATTTATCTTTCTGCTATAATAATCTAGTGGGGTTTGTTATATGCTGAAAGAACATGTAGAATTTTTAAAAGCCGAACTAAACAAACATAATTATAACTATTATGTTCTCGATAATCCGACTATAAGTGATTATGAATATGATCTGTTATTTGCAGAATTAAAAGAGATAGAAACAAACAATCCTGAACTCAGAAGTCCTGACAGTCCTACTCAGCGTGTAGGCTCTATCTCAACGGGGTTTGAGGAGTATAAGCATAAGTATAGACTTTACAGTCTGGATAATTCGTATAACTCAGAAGATTTACGTAAATGGTACGAACGTGCCAAAAAAGAGTGCGGCAAAACTGATTTAGAGCTTGTTTGCGAATTGAAGATTGACGGGCTTGCAATTGCTTTATCATACCAAAACGGTTATTTTACAACAGGTGTAACTCGTGGAAATGGGATTATCGGTGAAAATATTACCCAAAACTTAAAAACGGTTAAAGCTATTCCTTTAAAACTTTTTGAGGGGGTAAATATTGATGTGCGTGGTGAGATATATATGCCAATATCCTCTTTTAATAAACTCAACGAAGAAAGCCTTAAAAATAACGAAAAAATCTTTGCAAACCCCCGTAACGCAGCGGCAGGCTCTTTAAGGCAACTGGATAGCACTATTACTGCTAAACGTGATTTGTCCATGTTTACGTATACGGTTATTTTACCTGACGGAAATAATACAATCAAAACCCATTGGGACAGTATCCAATATATCAAAAAACTCGGGTTTAAAACTAATCCAAATATAAGACTCGTTAAAGATATAGAAGGTGCTATTGAGTTTTGCAAAGAATGGGAAACGAAAAGATTTGATTTGGATTATGCGACCGATGGTGTGGTTATTAAGATTAACGATTTTGCAGCTCAAAACGAGCTTGGGTTTACTGCTCGTGCGCCAAAATGGGCAACAGCGTTTAAGTTCCCGCCGGAAGAAATATCTACAACTTTGGAAAGTATTGAAATCGGGGTAGGGAAAACCGGTGCTGTTACACCTGTGGCAAACCTCACTCCCGTTTTGCTTGCGGGAAGTACGGTTTCAAGAGCAAGTTTGCATAACTTTGATGAAATAGAACGACTCGACGTTAGAATTGGGGATTCTGTGTTTATTAAAAAAGCTGCGGAGATTATTCCAAAAATTGTAAAAGTAGTAGATGATGAACAACATTATTCAAGACCGAAATATATTCCGCCTTTGGAATGTCCGATTTGCCATTCACCTTTGATGTACAGAGAAGGAGAAGTCGTTGCCTACTGTTCAAATTCTGATTGTCCTGCAATAGCAAAAGCAAAACTTGAGTATTGGGTATCAAAAGAAGCTATGGATATTGATTATATTGGGCCGTCTGTCATTGAGCAACTCTATGACTTAAATATGGTTAAAACTCCTGCAGATTTTTACAAGCTATCTCAACAAGATTTTATGCAATTAGATTTAGTTAAAGAAAAATCTGCTTATAATATGTATAACTCTATCCAACAAAGTAAAACCAGACCGCTTTCAAAGTTTATTACAGCTCTTTCTATCAGGCATGTCGGGAAAGAAACTGCGGATATTCTTGTTAATGAGTTATCAACCTTAAGTAATATAAAAAATGCCGGTATTGAAACACTCTCAAATATCGAAGGCATAGGTGAAAAAATTGCACAAAGTATATACGAATTTTTCCACTCAGCGAATGGGGATAGATTATTAAACGACCTTGCTGAAGTCGGGGTTATACCTTCTGAAGCGAGTCAAAAGCAGTCTGATGAATTTGCGGGGCTAACATTTGTCTTAACAGGAACGTTACAATCCATGACAAGAGATGAGGCAGGTGATAAAATAAAAGCAAGAGGCGGTAAAACTTCATCTTCTGTTTCTAAAAAAACTTCTTATGTCATAGCCGGAGAAAATGCCGGTTCAAAATTTGACAAAGCAACTACTCTTGGGGTAAATATATTATCAGAGGATGAATTTTTACAAATGCTCGCCGAATAGATTTTTTAAAAAAGGACAACTAATGAAGAATAAGCTAAGAGTTATACAGATAAACGGATTTAAAGGAATTTTATTTTTAATAGGGGCAGCAGCTTGTCTGATAGCCGGTTTTATTGCATTTCCCGGGCTTGTACTAAAATCAGGCTGGAATATCGTATCTTCGCTTACAGGTGTTATACCTTCAATCGGAATGTTGCAAGGTATATTGCTCTGGGGCATTATGGTTGTTGCTTATTTTGCCTTTAAGGGTAAAGGATTCTTTGTTGAATTTAAGTCTGCGGACGAACTTTCACGTTCTGAAATGAATGCTGTCATGGAAAAAATCCGTATGGAACGCCAAACTGATATTATTGCAAAATCAATAATCAAAGCAAGAGAACTAGAAGCTAAAGCACAACAAGAGTTTAAAAACTCTGAAAGTTCAGTTGCAGAAAACTCTGAACATATTGAAAATATTGATAATATCGAAAACACAAAAGTTGATAAATTTTTATCTTGACAATAAAATGTTTTCTTAATAAGATTGTATTGTTGCCGGTATAGCTCAACGGTAGAGCAACGGTTTTGTAAACCGTAGGTTGTAGGTTCGATTCCTATTACCGGCTTATTTTCATGA
>CACZPS010000008.1 GCA_902783125.1 uncultured bacterium
AACATCATTGAAGGTAAACAAGGTCGTTTCCGTCAAAACTTGTTAGGTAAACGTGTTGACTACTCAGGTCGTTCGGTTATTGTTGTAGGTCCTCAATTAAAATTGAATCAATGTGGTTTGCCAAAAGAGATGGCTATCGAATTGTTCAAACCGTTTGTTGTAAACAAACTTATTGAACGTGGTTATGTTCAAAATATCAAATCAGCTAAGAAAAAAATAGAAAGATCAGATCCTAAAGTTTGGGATATCTTGGAAGAAGTTATTGACGGACACCCTGTTATGCTGAACCGTGCTCCTACCCTTCACAGACTTGGTATTCAGGCATTTGAACCAAAATTAGTTGAAGGTAGAGCAATTCAACTTCATCCGTTGGCTTGTACAGCGTTCAACGCTGACTTTGACGGTGACCAAATGGCTGTTCACGTTCCTCTTTCTATTGAGGCTCAAACTGAGGCAAGAATGTTGATGTTAGCTACTAACAATATACTTGCTCCTGCTAACGGTAAGCCTATTATCACTCCTTCTCAGGACATGGTATTAGGTATGTATTACTTAACAATCATTGAAAATCCTGATATGGAGCCTAAAGGTAATTACTATAGCTATACTGATGCGCTTGCGGCTCTTGAAAGTGGAGTTCTTGAGCTTCACGACAAGATTATTGTTCGTGATGAAAACGGCAAGAGAATCGAAACCACTCCTGGTAGAATTATCTTTAATGAAGCGGTTAGAGAAGCTTTAGTTTAGTAGTTACTAAGTTTGAAGAATTAAAAGGGAAATATAAAAAATGGAAAATACATATACACGTACAAAAACAAAAACACCTGAATTCATCAACAAATTGATGGATAAAGGTGCTATCAGAAAATTGCTTTCTCAAATGTATCTTGAATACGGCGGAGCAAAAACAGGTGAATTAGCGAACACCTTAAAGAATTTGGGTTACAAGTATGCAACTCGTTCAGGTGTAACTATTTCTATCTCAGACCTTTCCGTTCCTGAAACTAAAAAGGAATTATTAGATGCAGCAGAAGCAGAAATTGAAAAATCAACAAATCGTTATTTAAAAGGTGAGATTACTGAGGTTGAAAGATATACAAAGGTTATCGACACTTGGTCTGAAACAACAGCTAAGTTGACAGAACAAGTCGTAGAAAATTTTGATAGATTGAACCCTGTATATATGATGGCATTCTCCGGTGCGAGAGGTAACTTATCACAGGTATCTCAGTTGGTTGGTATGCGTGGTTTGATGGCTGACGCAGCAGGTCAAATCATCGACTTGCCTATTAAATCAAACTTTAAAGAAGGTTTGTCAGTTACGGAATACATTATTTCATCATACGGTGCTCGTAAGGGTCTGGTAGATACAGCGTTGAAAACAGCTGACTCAGGTTATCTTACAAGACGTTTGGTTGACGTTGCGCAAGATGTTATTATCAAAGAACACGATTGCGGCGGTGACAACTATATCAATATGAAACCTATTGTTGACGGTGATAATGTAATTGTTCCTTTGATTGACAGATTGTTAGGCAGAACAATTGCTGAAGATATTTATGATACTGACGGTAAGACGTTGTTGGTTGCTAAAAATACAACAATGGGTCGTGAAGATATTGAAAAAATCTCTCACCTTACATTAAATGAGTTGAAAGTTCGTTCCGGTCTTACATGTTCATTAGAATATGGTGTTTGCCAAAAATGTTACGGTTGGGCAATGACAACCCAAAAAATGGTTGATATCGGTGAAGCTATCGGGATTATCGCAGCTCAGTCAATTGGTGAACCTGGTACACAGTTGACATTGAGAACATTCCACACAGGTGGTGCGGTAGGCGTTAAAGAGGCTATAAAATCCTTTACCGCAAGAGAAGACGGTACTGTTTCTTCATCACTTAAAACTAGAGAATTAAGAACTCGTCACGGTGATGTTGTAAATGTTGTTATCTTTGAAGGTGATATTGAAGTAAAAGGTGCTAAACGCTCAAGCAAATATCATATTCCTGCAGGTTCTGTTCTTACAGTCAAAGACGGCGATAAAGTTAAAAAAGGCGAACTTCTCGGTACATTTGACCCGACAGCTCAAAACGAACACGGTCGTTTGACAGAAAAAGCTACAAAGGATATTAATTCCGATGTTGCAGGTCAAATCAGATTTGACGGTTTTGATGCTGACGAAAGAAAAGACAGACAAGGTAATATTTCACGTACCGCTAACAAATCAGGTATTGTTTGGGTTATAGCGGGTGACGTTTATAACCTTCCGGGTGGTTCAAAAATCTTGGTTAAAGACGGTCAAAAGATTATGACCGGTGAAGAATTAGCTGAAACAATGATTATTTGTGAACACGGTGGTGAAGTCAGATACAGTTCTGATTTGGTTATTGAAGATGCTAAATTTGAAGGTAAGAAGATAAAGAAAATTGTTCAAGGTAAAGAATTAACAATCGTTATTGCTTCTTTGATTCCTGCAAATGCAACATTTGAGCAAACTAAAAAAGAACAATTCTGGACTGTTGACGGTGATGGTGAAAAATACATCGTTAAAGCACCTGTTGATACTACCGTTGAAAACGGTATGGTTATTGCAGAGCTTGTTGATGATGAATACACTGTATCTTCATCAGGTGAAATAAGATACAACGGAATTGAAGTTGATGAAAATTTAGTTATTACTAAAGGCGGCGAAGTTGTATTTATACCTGAAGAAGTTCACCAAATCAATAAAGATGCTACTTTGAAAATGGTAGAAAACGGTACTTCCGTAACAGAAGGTACAGAGGTTGTTAAAGACGTATATGCTCACATCGACGGTGTTGTTGAGTTTAACGAATTTAATGATGTTATCCATGAAATCACAATAAGACCTGGGGAAGTCCACACTTTATCAAGTGTTAACGATTTAAAGGTCGAAGAAGGTGCCGTTATTAAAAAAGGTACTGAAATTGCCGATGGTATTAAAGCTAAACAAACTTCTATCGTTACAATTATGGAATCAGGTTTTGATGATTTAGATATTGATGATGATTATGAAGAAATCGATACATCTGTTGGTTTAGAAGAAAAGCCTATTCAAATTTTAGTTAGACCTGTTCAGGTTATGAAGATTAAACCTAAAGATGTTTCTATTAGATTTAATACATCAGATGAATTGATTGACGTTGTATCTGAAACTCAATTACAATACAAAGACGGTGCGAGAGTCAGAAACCTTGACGGTGCAACTTTAACAAGAACAAGTTTGAAGTTGTCTATGGAAGGTTACTTATCTCACTTAAAAGGTCTTGTAGAGTTAGATGATAAAGGTCAATTGAAGGTTGTTGTACTTGAAACATTGATTGTTCGTCGTGAAATGGAAGGCAATTCTAAATTGAATCAATCATTACAAACAGAGTTGCTTGTAAAAGACGGCGAAGTAATAGAACCGCATACAGCAGTTGCAAAAACAGAAGTTCTTGCGATAGCTGATGGTGTTGCTTCAATATCAGGCGGAGAAGAAGAAGCTCGTCGTTTGATTCTTCAATCTGCGGAATATGAAACAGAGGTTAAAATCAAAGGTAAAGCAACTGTTAAATCTGACAGTTTTGTAAAACAAGACGAAGTTATTGCAGATAGTGGTGAAATATCACCTGTTTCAGGTTTAGTAGTTTCTTGTGATAAAGGTAAAATTGTAATAAGAGCTGGTCGTCCATATTTGATTAGTGCTGGTACTCAGCTACAGATTATGGAAGGTTCCCTCGTACAACGTGGTGATAGTGTTGCAACACTGTTATACGAAAGACAAAAAACCGGTGATATCGTTCAAGGTTTGCCAAGGGTTGAAGAACTTTTAGAAGCTCGTAAACCAAAAGATTGTGCAATCCTTGCAGAATATGACGGTACAGCTATTATAGAAATGGATGAAGATGTTCCAAGATTATTCTTAGAATCTGAAGAAATGGGTAAAAAGGAAGTTAAATACACAATTGATTCAACAGTTATTGTATCTAACAAACAGCAAGTTAAGAAGGGGGATCCTTTAACAAGCGGGCCTTTGAATCCACACGATATTATCAGATTATGCGGACCGGAAGCGGCTCAACAATATCTTGTTGACGAAGTACAAAGAGTATACCGTTCTCAAGGCGTTGAAATCGCTGATAAGCATATCGAAATGATAGTAAGACAGATGACTAAGAAGGTTAAAATCTTAGAACCGGGTGATACAAACTTCTTACCAGGAGAATTGGTTGAAACACACGTATTTGAAAAGGCTAATGAAGAAATTCTTGCTAAGGAAGGAACACCTGCTGAATGTGAATATATGTTGTTAGGTATTACAAAGGCATCTTTGAATACTGAAAGTTTCATATCTGCAGCATCATTCCAAGAAACAACAAGAATTCTTACTGAAGCTGCAGTTGAAGGTAAGAAAGATATGTTGAGAGGTTTGAAAGAAAACGTTATCATTGGTAGATTGATTCCTGCAGGTACAGGTTATCATCACTTATCATTTGCCAGTGAAGAACGTGACAGAGAAGCACAAAGACGTGCTGCTGCTCAACGTAATCAGGCAAGAAAACCATCTGCAATTCTTGAAGAAATAGAAGGTATGTTCGGTTCTCCTGAACTTATCCTTCCTGATGAAGAGTAGATATTATTGTTATAAAGAATAAAGAGGGTGATAAAATGTCATCCTCTTTTTTTTTGTGAATAAATGTAATAATTTAGCAAATTTTTCATAAAAAATTACTTTATATATAAAAAGATTAGGATTTTTATGGAATTTACGCCAACAACAATCAACAAAGGAAAACAAGTTATTGCTGATGTGTCAAAGGTTATAAAAGATACATCAAAACGAGTTTCTGAAAATTCGACTACCGAAATAAGTGATGAAACTCTTAAAACTGTTTCTGATGCATCAAGAGCGTATACAATCGGATTTATTAAAAATATAAATTCTTTGTCAAAGGATGTAAAATCTGTTAATGAGAAAACGTTAAGTAATATTTTTAGAGTTGAAAATAATGCAGAATTACCAAAATTGTTCTCATCAATATACGGAGATGCCGCGGAGCTGGAAAAATCACTTTTTGAGCATATTAACAGTTTAAAAATTTCAGGTCAAGAAATAGAAGATTATATAACTTCTCGTTGTTTGGATGAACCATTAGAAGTTGCAATAAAGGGTGTTAAAGATAAAACAGAATTTAAATCGGAGCTTTTAAGAGATTTGATTGCGGATGTTCAAGATTATGGAATAATTAAGAATAATCCTATTTTTGCTCCATATAATTTATCATTAAAAGAAACGGCGGAGGTTGGGGATATTTTAAAAAGCAGTCGATTTGGGATGGAAAAAATTTATGATTTTTTAAGAACGAAAGATGAAAAATTGTTCAATCTTCTTGATGCAGAAAATGCGTTTAAAGAAATTAATGGTAAAAATCCGGCAAACAGAATTTTAACTCTTTTGCAAGAAAGATTATACGGCTCAGCTTCTGTAGAAAACTTTATTCATTATTCGTCTGCCATAAAGCATCCGAATATAGATATTAATGGTCGTAAAGTTAATTTTATGTTTATCGGCAAGCTCCCGAAAGGAAATCTTTCTGTTCCTAAAATAACAAAAAATGAAATAGCAACACTTATTGAAAGTAATATGCTTACTCTTGATTGTTTAAGAGATCCGATTTTTATAAAGGAAATAAAAAGCAACCCTTCTATAATTAAGTATATAGATAATACTGCAAAGGTTACTTATCAAAATCCGTCAGGAAAGATTGTTAAAAATAAAGAATTTGATTTTAATAAAGTGCTTGAAAAAATTGATTTAAACGGACTTGAATCGTTAAGCTCAAATGAAATTCATGCAGTTACTGATATATTAAGTAACATTTTTGAAGGTCTGACTCCCGCAGCAAAATCATCTTTTGTGTCAAGGATGGAACCGAAAGCTCAAAAAATGTATTCATTAGTTCAGGACATGAAATCAACACTGGTTTCCTCAGGAGATGCAAAAATTGATTCTGCAACAGGTTATATGGTGGTTGACGGTGTAAAATTCAAGGATCATTATATTATGAGAATGATTGACAGAGATTTAGCCAATGTTGTAGATTTTAATAATGATGGCAAAATTGTATCATTTTCCGAGTTAACTAAAAAAGTTGCTGAAAAAGTTAATAAAATCCCTCAAGAGCGCACGGGAAATTTTGATAAAGATAAATGTAAACTTTCTGATTTACACACTCACGGGTTAAAAATCCTTGGTGGATTTGAAAATGGTCAGCGAGTAGTTGACAGTATTATGCAATAAAGAATTTTTTTCTATGAATTGGCTTGTTGCTGTATGTTTTTAGAGCATCTTTCACTTTATTATTTAATTTTTTTGAATCTTTATATTTTTCTAAATATTCCTTGCATGCTTTGCTAATCTTATTAATAAAAGTAATTTCAGGTTTATAGTTTTCTCTGTATTCTTGATTTGCAGGACCGTTGTAAGCTCTTTTATAGAATTGTGTTCCTATTTTTAGGTAATCATTAGAAAAAGCATCAGGATTTTGTTTATGAATTGCAAAATCCATAGGTGAAGCAACCATAGTGTTCATTAGTCTTGGCAAAGACTTAACTCGTGAATCTATGATTTTTTCTACTTCCTCAAGGTTTTTATCCGGAGTTTTTGATGTAAATTTAGTGTTTATTTTTATATCAGTTCTTCTTAATATCATTGTGTTTAATCCTGTCTTTAGTCTTTATAGTTAAATATTGGTTTAATAATTTCTTGTATATTAGCCGTATCTTCAATGTTATCAATAATCTCTTTTGGATCTTTATATGCTTGAGGTGATTCATCAAGAGTAGACTCTGATACACAAGACGTATAAATCCCATTCATATCTTTTATATAATCATTATAGTCTAAAAGTTCGGCAGCCTCAGCCCTTGAGAATTGTCTGCCGGCTCCGTGTGGCGCACTAAAATTCCAGTCTGAATTCCCTTTTCCGATAGCAATTATAGCCCCATCTTTTTTATTAAGCGGAATCAAAACTTTTTCCCCGTTTTTTGAACTAATAGCACCTTTTCGCAAATATCCGTCATCGGATATATAATTGTGGATGCTTTCGAATGAAGATTTCTCTTTCCAATCCATACGTTTCATTATTTCATCGGCAATAATTCTTCTGTTTAGTTGAGAATACTTTATTCCTATTCTCATATCATTTAGATATTCTTTTGCTTCGTCACCGGTTAAGTATGATAGTTCCCTATTCTTGTACGGGTTTTGTTCCTGTGCAATTTTTTGGTGGTGGTTATATATATCTTTTCCGAAACTTCTTGAGCCTGTATGTATTACCAAGTATTTATTGTTATTTTTATCAGTATCTATTTCAATAAAATGATTACCGCTTCCAAGTGTTCCCATTTTTGACAATGCTTTTTCAGAAGATAATTTATATTCTCCGTATAAAGTATCGATTTCTTTATTTATCTGTTTAGTTTTTTTATATAAATTAGGCGGAGTTTCTTTCCGTCTGTCTGAAACGTAGGTTTTAATTACATTATCAAGTTTTTCATAATCAATGTCTTTGCCTTTTGTGTCGAGTTCAATACACAACATACCGCAACCTATATCACCGCTGATTAAAGAAGGAATAATTCCTTGATTTACATCGACCGGCACGGTAAAACCTACCACTGCTGTTTTACCGGCATGAGTATCAGGCATAACCCTTACAGGCGCATCTTTGAGCGCAGGATGTGAGCAGATACTTTTTATTTGTTCATAGGTTTGATAATTTATATTATCCGTGTATACTTTTGCACACGTTTGAGTCCCTCTTATATCCACTGTTTTTTGATTTCCCTTAAAATAGGTGGTATTATTTTGAGGTTTTAATTTGTTATTATAATTTATAGTTGATAAATTTGTAATCATTTTTCGCTTATTCTAATTCCGATAATAGAATGTTTGTAAAGATTAAATTTTGCTATAAATAATTACTATATTAATTTTTCTTAATAATCGATAATAATCGTTAATAAGCGATTTAATACTATTTTATTGTAATTAAGATTTTATCTTTAAAAAATCAGCCATTTGATGTTTGATAAATATAACATTATAGTTAATAATATAGTTATGAAGCGAATTATTTGTTTATTTGGAGTTTTAATAGCATTTATAACAGGGATAAATTCTTGTTTTGCTATAAGTTATAATAGCATAAACTCTGCTTATACAACTAACGCTCTGATGAGAGCAAGATATTATCCGCGAAATATGTACAATAATCGTTACCAAAGAATGAATACAAATCGTTATATTTATACTCCTCAACAAGCAAGATATAATGGTTTTAGAACCGGAATAAACGGTGTAGGCTATAATAATTCATATTATTACAACCGTTATAGAAGGTAAGATAGCTATTAAGTCTTATTTTTAGTTTACGAAAAGTTATTAACGTAAATAATAAGTAATAAATTTATGCTATAATACAGAGTATGTTTAAATGTAGTGAATGCGGATGTGAATATAAAGAAAAACCTGACTTTTGTGATTGCGGAAATGATACTTTTGACTTAATAAATGAGGAGTCTGTAAAAACATCTGATAAAAAAGATTTTCGACTAAAAATAGAACCTAAAAATCTTTTATCGTGGATTATTTTTGGGGTATTACTTTTTGTATCAGTTTTGATATTAATATTTTTTCCTAAAATAAATGTTTCAAATCAGGTTCAGCAATCTGATGAAATAAAGAAAGAACAAAATGATGATATCCCAAATTTGAACTCGTTTTGGATAGATTGCAAACCTCAGGTCGTTCAGGAACAAGTGAAAGAACAAATTCAAAATATTATAGTTAAACCGGCTCAAAAAGAGATTTCAAACAAAAATACTAATATAAAATCGCAGCAAAAAACTGTTGTTAAAACAGTACAACAAACTCAGAAGCCGCAACAGGTAAAAAAACAGCAACAACCTGTTGTCAAACAAAATCCACAGACAACAAAACCAAAGTCCGGAAAGTCAATACCTCAAACTATGACTTATGAAGTTGTTAATTACAGAATAGCACTAAGACAGCGTCTTTTTTCAAATCTTGATATATATACAATTCAAGGTAGCGGGACTTGCGGGGTTGAGTTTGCGATTGATGAAACCGGAAAACTTATAAACAGAGGTTTTACTTTTCAGTCAGATAACAAAACAGTAAATGATGCGGTTTATAAAATGTTGATGAGAACACCTAAATTTAACCCGCCGCCGGAATCGTTTGTTAATAAAAAAGTAAAATTAATTCTTAAACTTGATAATGAAAGCTATGAGATAAAATATGTTGATTAAAATCCATACCATTCAATATCAGGATTTGATTTAGGATTAATTTCTCCTATCGGATTTGATTCCGAAAAATATTGTGGCTGTTGATTTGTAGGATTTATATCCGGCTTATAGCCTGTAGGATTAGTTTCTGAGAAATATTCAGGTTCAATCTTTGGGGTTCCTGATTTTGTAGAAGTTATATTACCTGTTGGGGTCGTTTCTGAGAAATATTCAGCACTAACAGGTTTTGCATTCACTCCGGTATGTGGATAAACTTGAGTTGGAGTAGTGTTAGGGAAATATTCGCCTTCAAACGGTATTGGAGAACCTGCTCCCCCACGGCTAATTTCCGGCGGATTAAAGTATTGAGGTTCTGTTACAGGGGGTCTTTCAATAATTGGAGACTCCTCTATAACCGGTGGTTCTACAACCGGTTCTTCCGTCACAGGCGGCTTTTCCTGAATCGGTGGTTCAACAACCGGTTCTTCCGTCATAGGCGGCTTTTCCTGAATCGGTGGCTCTACAACCGGTTCTTCCGTCACAGGCGGTTTTTTAACTTCCGGCTGTTTGGTCGGTCTAAGTGTCGCATATTTGCTAACATCCCATTTTAAGAAATTATCAAAGAAGTTAACTTTCATGTGTGGATTAGCTTTTACCCAAGCAAAGTTATTTTTTATTGCGTTTATACCTTTAAATCCGCCAAATAATGATAATCCTGCGGTTGATGTACTTTCACCAAAGCCTTCATAGGCTTCTCTTGCTTCTTGGTCTGTGGCTGCATTTTTAGCTAATTTTGCTGATTGATTAAAGTTATCAAGCGCTGCTAATAGCCCAAATCCGCCTGCGACTGCAACTCCGATAGGACCTGTCAGATAAATAGCCGTTCCTACTGCTGCCGTTGTTAATGTTCTGGATAGGCTAAATCCGTCTTTATCACAGAACAAACCTTTAACCATATTATATGTTCCGCCTTTTACGAAGGCTTTTAACTTTTCAAAAGGTGATATATGCCCGTCATCGGCTCTGTCTTTTGAATAGTACCAAGAGTCCTTTGTTACCTGTGGTCTTAATTTAGGTCCGTTTGGATTTGCGGCAGGCATGTTGTCGTAATACCTGACGACTTCCTCAATTGTTCCGGGGTATTCAAATTCAGTATAACAAGAATGATTCATCGGATTCAACGGATTGAATGAATTTGCCATAATAGTGTGTCCTTATAAACTTAATTCCTTATAAATATAAAGTCCTTGGGGTAAATAAAATTGCCTCAGGGTAAATGCATAAGTATGAATATCTTGATTTAACAGTTGTTTTCTAGATTAATATTTATTTACAATTGCGAAGATGTAAAAAATTTGTTAAAATTTGAGTATGGATAGAATAATAGAGAGTTTGAAAGAATTAGGGTTTAATACTTATGAAGCGAAGGTCTATGTTGCTTTGCTTAAGCATTATCCTGCAACCGGTTATGAGGTGAGTAAACTTGCTGATGTTCCCCAATCAAGGACTTATGATACTTTGAAGGCTTTAACTCAAAAACAGATAGTTACCGCATCTCCGGATAAACCGGTTACATATTCACCTATAAAACCAACAGAATTAACAAAACAATATAAACGTAAAATTACCAATAATATCGAGTTTTTAGAAAAACATTTACCTAATGTAAAAGAGGATTACTTAGAGCCAATTATATCAATTAGCGGGGATAAAAAAACTCATGAAAAGTTAATAGATATAATTAAAAATGCAAAAAAAGAAATATATTTAGAAATATGGTCAGAAGATTTCAAAAAGATTGAACGAGAGTTGTTAAATGCTTATAATCGAAATGTTGAAATAAGAATTGTCGGTTATGACAGATTACAAAGCAGATTTGGGATGGTTTTTGAGCACCCTTATGCAAAGAAATTAGAAAATCATTTTCAGGGTAGAGTTGTTATTATTTCGGTTGATGATAAAGAAGCATTTTACGGTAAAATTCCGACAAATCCATCTGACAGTTCAAGCGGAATTTGGACAAAAAATACGGATATTGTGTTTCTTATAAAAGAACTAATGGTTCATGATATGATGCTTTTAGATATTCAGCACAGTATGACCGAAGAACTTATGTATAAATATGGAAACGGATTTAAACGTTTGCATGACAAAGTTTTAGGGGTAAATAATATTTATCGCTCGTAATGTTTAAAAACTTTTTAATTATCAGGACTTATTCGCATACTCATCGTATTTAGCCATCAAAATGTTCATTTTATTTAAACAGACCTTCGAGTTTATTTTTTTCTATATCAAAATTGGTACAATTTTTGGCGACAGTTCCAATAATTTCTATATTGGTCAATTTTTCTATCATAGAATAATTATTTTTGTGCATAAAATCAGTTTTATCATAATTATTTAAAACGATACCTTTTATTGGAATATTTCTGTTATTTATATATTCGACAGTCGTTAAAACAGAATTTATAGTGCCTAAACCCCCATCAGCAATAATAATGACATTTTGATTCATATCTTTAATTAAATCAGACATAAGATAGGTCTTACTATCATTGATTATGATAGGGCAAGTTATTCCGCCTGCTCCTTCTATAACCATATATTCATAATTTTTTGAAAGATTTTTATAGTCGCAAAGGATTTTGTTAACATCTATTTTAATTCCGGCTCTATCTGACGCTAAGTGAGGTGATACTGCATCTTTAAATGCGTATGACAGACAATCCATAGGTTCAATGTTTAAACCTGATGTTTTAATAACGTGATTGCAATCCTCAGGAATGTAATTACCCTTACTATCTTTAACAAGTCCGCTCAGAACAGGTTTGAAATACCCGCAGTTAAATCCAAATTCTCGCATTTTTTTTACAATAAGTCCTGATATATATGTTTTGCCGATATCAGTTCCGGTTGCGGTTA
The DNA here is from genome assembly GCA_902783125.1 of uncultured bacterium. Classification (GTDB taxonomy): domain Bacteria; phylum Cyanobacteriota; class Vampirovibrionia; order Gastranaerophilales; family Gastranaerophilaceae; genus UBA2883. Next base: position 12,244 of record CACZPS010000008.1, read on the forward strand.
CAAATATTGATTTAGCCATTGATTTTCCCTCACAAAATTAAAAAATTTTTATAACGTTTGTATTTGTTAATTCTTATTTATTAAAAATTCTATGACTATTATCATATATAGTAAATAAAAAGACAAGTTTCAACATATTTCAAAGGTATTTATAATATAGTCAATATTTTTTTGACTTTATAAAAAATATAAGTAATACAAATAGTGGATATTTACACAAAAATATTAAAGGTGCGGATGTGAAAGCCGTTCAATAGACTGTAGAAGGTGGATTAATAAATGTTTTCGGAAATGATACAAAGTTTGCTTAATTCGGGAGGACAAGCAAACACAATAAAACGATATCAACAAATGAATAATTATATAAATGGTGTTCCTGCAAAAGCTGATATGGATGCGATAAGTAAGTTGAACAGTCAGCTTCCGTCAAAAGACAGTGTGCAATCATTTGATAAAGTTTTGCAATCAACTGCGAAATCTCAGTTTGGGACTTTGCTAAGAAATCGAGGGATTTCCAGTGTTGACGCTCAATTATATACAAACCCCAATGTAAATATTACAAAACGAACGACAAAGGATCAAATTATTTCAATGATTGAAGAAACTTCTGCAAAGTACGGAGTGGATTCAAAATTAGTAAAAGCTCTGGTTCAGCAGGAATCAGGATTTAATCCTAATGCAAAATCTAAAGTAGGAGCTCTTGGTTTGATGCAATTAATGCCTTCAACTGCAAAAGGTTTGGGAGTAAATAACCCATTGGATCCCAAAGAAAATATTGAAGGCGGAGTTAAGTATTTAAAATCTATGCTGGACAGGTTCCATGGAAATACAATTTTGGCACTTGCGGCGTATAATGCGGGGCCTAATGCCGTAAGCAAGTATGATGGGGTTCCACCGTATAAAGAAACTCAAAATTATGTGAAATCAATTTTGAAAAACTATTTATAATATTGAGCCATAAAATAAATATAGGGAAAATAAGAGAGAGACCGCCTAATTTGGCGGTCTTTCTTATTTATTGTTAAATTCTAACTGTATTCTGAAATTAATTCATTAAGTTCTTCGACCATTGCATTACGATAAATGTTAACTTCAGCTTCGTTTCTGCCCTCAAAACGACACGTAAACACGGGTTCTGTATTACTTTGTCGGATAAGCGCAAACCCTCCGTCAAAAACTACTCTCATTCCGTCTAATGTGATAATATCTTTTATTTTGTTTCCAAAACATCTTGGATTTTCTTCTACATATTTTTTAAACCCTTCTAATACAGGTTTCTTTAACTCATTCGGACAAGGATGTCTTAATTCCGGTGATGTGACAACTTCATTAAAAGGGGTGAGTAAATCCTCTATTACAAACTCAGGATTATTACGTTTATTTTTTGCCACTATTTCAATAATTCTGACCCCTGCATAAATAGCATCATCAAATCCGTAGAATCTGTCTTTAAAGAAAGTATGTCCGCTCATTTCACCGGCAAGAATAGCATCACGCTCTTTCATCATAGATTTTATATACCCGTGTCCAGTTTTACACATCACAGCTTCTCCGCCCATTTTATTAATCGTATCGTATAATACCTGTGAGCATTTTACTTCTGACACAATAACAGGTTTTTCCCCTCTGTTTTGGTATCTTGAAATAACATCAAGTGCATAAATAAGTAATAATTTATCCCCCGTTAGTTGTTGACCTTTAGAGTCAACCACCCCGATTCTGTCACTGTCCCCGTCAAAAGCTATTCCAAAATCAGCGTTACTTTCTATAACTGCCTTTTTAATGTCCTCAAGATTTTTAGGGTCGCTTGGGTTAGGGTGATGGTTCGGGAAAGTTCCGTCAGGAGCGGAGAATAGTTCAACAACTTCACAACCCAAATCTCTGTATAATTGAGGTGCAACCACTCCGCCTGTTGCATTTCCGCTATCAACAACCACTTTTATATTTCCGTTAATTAGTGATGGCATATTATTAAATGCCGCCTTTATTTCCCTGCTGTATTGCGGAATAATGTCATATTCAACATAAGCCCCCTCAGGTTTTACAGGGCTTTGTTCCTGATATTCTTTTATTGTGTAATTTTTTACAACTCTGATTTGATCTTCATTCAAGGATTGTTTTTTGAAGGTCATCTTCATTCCGTTATATTGGCTCGGATTATGACTTGCTGTAACAATCATAGCACCGTCAATTAAATTTCCTTTAGTAATTTCTTTTGGAACACCGACTACTTCTGAATAATAACCAAGCGGCGTTGGCGCAAGCCCAAGGTCAACAACATTTGCTCCTTTTGACCTAATCCCTTTAATAAGCGCTTCCGTAAGCACAGGAGAATGAGTTCTTGCATCACGACAAACCGTTACCCAAACATTATTTGTCGGTTTTAAAAGATTTGCGGATAAATATTCTACAAAACCCCTGCCTGTATAATAAAATAATTCTTCCGTAATATCTTTTCCGTATATCCCTCTAATATCGTTCTTACCAAAAGCTCCAAAATCTAACATAAATCACCCCATAATTTTTCTTCAATAATTATATAATATCACAAAGTTGTGAATATTATTGGGACTTATATACTTAGTTAGCTAAGAAGTTTAAAAACGGTTTTGCTGAACTTGTTTCGGCATTTTACCAATAGTTAGACCCTGAAACAAGTTTAGGGTGACTATATTACTGCCGTAGTGTGCATTTTAATACCCGCTCACATACTTCATTTATATGTGACCTCACCCGAATTTGTAATGAATTTGCAAGCAAATTCAAACAACTTCTCCCTCTCCTGCATAATCTGCCATATCAGGTCTGCCTGAGATGGCATCATTTAACATTTGAGAAGACTTAGCTGAAAAAATCGGACTCAGTATTCAAGGATTATCTAATCTTTAAAGAAACCGTTATCAACCAACCTCAGCAACGATAGATAAAATATGTAAAGTATTTCAGATTACACCTATCGAATTATTATTAACAAAAAATAAAACAGATAATGATTTAATGGAGAAGATAAATTCATTATTAAAAAATTATTCACACAAAAAACTAAAACAAATTTATGAAATAATTTTAGTATTAAATAAATAAAATTTACTAAAATTTCAAATATCAAAACAAAACTTGCTTTTTTTATTTAATTATATGTGCATAACAATCTGTATAAATATCTTCGGGTCTGATTTCTTTTTCAACATATTCATATCTCATTAGATACTCAACAGCTTCAACCGGAGTATTAGCAACATAATATATCTTTTTTGCGCTTTCTTTTGCAAAACTTTGGGCGCAAATATTATCAAAAAATTTAATAAGATTATCAAAAAATCCGTTTGTATTTAAAAAGACTATTGGTTTATTGTTATAACCTAATTGTTTGTGGCAGATTAACTCTGACACTTCTTCTAATGTTCCGAATCCGCCCGCCATAGCAATAACACCATCAGATAATTCATCCAGTTTTGACTTGCGGTTTCTCATATTATCCGTTAAGAAAAACTCATCACATTCTTCTGAATAAACCCCAAAGTTGTAGAGTTTTTCGGGCATAACACCATAAATTTTTGCACCATTATTTTTTGCGGATTTAGCAACAGAATACATTGTTCCGACGTTACTTCCGCCATAAACAAGATTAAACCCTGATTTTGCAAGTAATTCACCTAAAACTTCAGCATCTTTGTAGTAATCCTCTGCTAAAGTATTAGAAGATGAACAAAATACACATATATTTTTCTTTGAATTACTATATTCCATTTACCATTCCTTGTTATTCAGATTGACGTTTATTTTGCAAAACGGCATAAGAACAATAAACTCCGGTACCTTGGCGAGAACAGTCAGCATCAAGTGTCACATTATCAACATTTTTGCCGAACGGTTCAAGTTTATTTGCATAAATATTAAATCCAAAAACATCTTTGCCCCAAACATTTGGACCGCGTTTACCGTTAACATCATACATCAATAATCCTTCTATTTTATCTTCACCATTATCCTGATTATCATCGAACCACTTAAAGGCTATTGTTGCACCGTTATTAGTATTATATATTTCATTAAAAGTATATCTCTCCGCAGGAGTTTCACCGTTCATATATTTAATTTTATAGTTAACTACATTTTTTAACGGGTGAATTTTTACTAATGCAGACATAAAATGTTCTAAAGAAACAACGCCGCTTTCTTTATAACTTTGGGTATTCATCATTTCAATCGGGATAGAAGCAAACCCGCTTTGAACAGACTGCCATCGTGCATTATGTTTGGAACTGATAGCATCGTCAACCGTTAACGGAACAACGAGTACCGTTACCGTTAGAAATATAACAAACAAAACGATAACTTCAGTTAATGTAAATCCGTCTTTTAAATCAGTTCGTCTATTCACTGTTCACCACTCACTGTTTAATATTTTCACGCCATATCCAAACGTTTCTTTTCTTCCACAAGTTTACCATAAACCCACTCCGGCACAAAGTTTTTGCCCAGTATAATTTGACCGTTCATAATATTTGGAGCGTGGAAGTCAGATCCGCCTGTTATAATCAAACCATATTCCTCAGCTAAAGTAGAAAAATGTTCAATATATGGTGCAGAATGTTTTCTGTGATAAGCCTCAATTCCTCTTAACCCGCAATTCACGAGTTCAGGAATCAACTCATCTGCCACAGGCACATCGTATGGGTGCGCTATCACAGGCACTCCACCTGCATCGTATATAATTTCAACAACGTCAAAAGGTGATACTGTTTTTCTTTCGACATATACAGGTGAATCTGCGTGGATATATTTGTTATACGCTTCTATGACATTTGAAGTCCCGCCGACATTTGTAATGGCTTTTGCTATATGAGGTCGACCAATACTACCGCCTTCTGCTACCATGTTTTTTACGTCCTCAAAATCAATTTTAATTCCTTCTTTTTTCTTAAGAAGTGCTAAAATTTCTTTTGCCTGAACAATACGTGCTTGTTGTTGAGTTTTGAGCATAGTCTTAAAATCATTATCCTCTGTATTCATAAAATACCCGAGAATATGGACTTCCATACTCTTATACAAAGTATTAATCTCAACCCCTTTGATAAGTTCAAGGTTTTGATTTGTCTGTTCTATGTATTTTTTAGCAACATCATAGGATAAAATGTTATCGTGATCGGTTAATGAAATGCATTCTAAACCGTGTTCAATAGCTAAATCTACAATTTTTTCGGGTGAAAATATTCCATCTGAATAATAGGTGTGTATATGAAAATCAGCTTTCACTACACCCTCCCCGAATCATGTATATCAAACGCTGCTTTCAACGCTGACCTCCATTTCTTCATTATCTTCTACCATTATATTAATTCTTTTTATTTCAGTTGCTTTGCCACAAGACAAGGTGACTTCAACTGCATTAATCTGTGCGGGGTATGTCGTTGATACTTCATATCTCTCAGGCATGGCGGTTGTGAGCCGCTTTATAGAGGTTTCGTATTCCATTCCTATAATACTGTCAACCGACCCGCAAAATCCGACATCAGTAATATATGCCATACCGTTTATAACTTTTTCATCAGCTGTTTGAACATGAGTGTGTGTGCCTACCATTATTGATACTCCCAGTTCAGAAAGATACCTTCCGAAACACAATTTTTCCGCAGTTGCCTCTGCGTGAAAATCAACGATTATATAAATATCGGGGTACTTTGATTTTAATCGTTCTATTTCGGTTTTTACTATCTCCCAAGGAGAATCCAATGGCTGCATAAATACTCGACCCAGTGCATTTATCACTCCGATTTTTTCACCGTTAAAATCAAACACTCTTGAACCGACTCCACGTGTGCCTTCAGGATAATTTACAGGTCGTATCAATTTATCGGCTTCATCAATATACGTAAAAATATCTTTTTTGTCCCAAATATGATTTCCTGATGTTATGCAATTGACACCGGCTTCAATAAGTTCGTTATAATTCTTTGGAGTAAGCCCAAAACCGTGAGAGGCATTTTCGCCATTGATAATAACAAAGGGGTAAATATCAGAAGAACTATCTTCGCTCGTTCTTTTCATATCAGCAAGGTAGGCTTTAAGTGCATTTCTGCCCACTTTGCCTACCAAATCACCGAAAAATAATATCTTTAAGTTAGTATTCGTCATTGTTTATTTTGTAAAGTGAATAGTGAATAGTGAATAGTGAATAGTGAATAGTGAATAGGTATTCAATATTACTTTTATAAAACTACAAACTATCCATACATTTACCCCTACTTAGCGATTTCAACTGCTCTGAACTCTCTTACTACTGTTACTCTGATTTGTCCAGGATAATCGAGTTCATTTTCTATTTTGTTAGCAACGTCACGTGCAAGTTTCTGTGACGCCAAATCATCAAATTGTTCAGCCTCAACAATAACTCTAACCTCACGTCCTGCTTGAACAGCAAAAGATTGTTTTATTCCTTTATAACTATTTACAATTTCTTCAATCTTTTGCAAACGTTTGATATAAATTTCTAAAGTATCACGTCTTGCCCCCGGACGACCTGCTGAAATAGCATCTGCTATTTTTACTAATACTGCTTCAATTGTATTTGCTGTAACATCATCGTGGTGGGCCTCAATTGCGTGTATAATTTCTTCTCTTTCACCAAATTTTCTGGCTAACTCAACCCCTAATTGAATGTGAGTACCTTCCTGAGTTTGATCTACGGCTTTACCTATATCGTGTAATAAACCTGCACGTTTTGCTACATAAACATTTGCCCCCAGCTCAGATGCCAGCATTCCTGCTATATGACCAACCTCTATTGAGTGATTGAGAACATTTTGACCGTAACTCGTTCTGTAATATAAACGTCCAAGGTCTTTTATTAGTTCTTTGCTTAATCCCATTACACCCATATCTAAAGCTGCATTTTCACCTTCTCTAAAGATTTTCTTTTCAACTTCGGCTTTAGATTTTTCAACGACTTCTTCTATTCTTACAGGGTGAATACGACCGTCTTGAATGAGTTTTTCAAGCGCAAGTTTGGCTACTTCACGACGGACAGGATCAAATGATGATAATACAACAGCTTCAGGAGTATCATCAATAATCAAATCAACACCCGTTAAGGTTTCTAATGTTCTAATATTACGCCCTTCACGACCTATAATTCTACCCTTCATTTCATCATTTGGCAAAGATACAACAGAAACAGTTGATTCTACAACTTGTTCCATCATGCAACGCTGCATTGTTGTTGATAATATCTCTTTTGATTTTTCAAGAGCGTCTTCTCGGATTTTTGCTTCGTTCTCACGAATTAGCTGCATTTGTTCTTGAGCTAAACTTTGTTTTAATTCTTCGAGCAACATATTTTTTGCTTCTTCCACAGATAAACCTGAAATCCGTTCAAGTTCCGCTAATTGCTTTTGATGAGCATCTTGAACTTCTTTTTCTATTCTGTCAATTTCATCTTCACGTTTATCAAGATGAGATTCTTTATCAGTAACCGACTGAATTTTTCTTTCCAAATCATCTTCACGTTTAGACAATTTATTTTCTAAATTGTTTAATTCACGTCTGCGTTCTCTTTCTTCCTCATTAAATCTTTCACGTTCTGTTTGTAATGCTTCTTTTGCACTAATAACGGCCTCTTTTTTAATTAAGGCTTCTTTTTCTGCTAAATCAGCAGCATTAATTTTTGATTGTTTTGATAATTTTGCATACAAATAGCAAAGCACACCAACTGCGAGCGCCAATACAACAATCAAAGCGATTGAAACACCGGTATTCATCTGCTTTATCCTTTTCTACTGTTTTTTATTATATACATACGAGTGTCGGCACATATAACCTACCGACGTAGCCTTCAGATGTTTGGCAAAACCAAAGCATAAGACTTTTTAAGTCCTGTTTTTATTTACTTCTATTTACCCCTAGCTCATCGTATATATTTCCTAAAAATTTTTCTACTACATCTGATTATATTGTATCATGTATTTTCTGTTTTGTATATAGGGAAGTGAATAGTGAATAGTGGGGGTAAATATTATTTTTAAGCATTTTTATGCTAATATTTAGTTGTATATATGTATTAAGGAGAATTTTATGATTTTAGACAAAGTTAACAGTCCTGATGATATAAAAAAATTATCTTTTGATGAAATGAAAGAATTGTCAGGAGAAATCAGACAATTAGTAATGAATAAAGTTGATACAATTGGCGGTCACATGGGCCCTAATCTAGGGATTGTTGAAGCTACTATAGGTCTGCATTATGTGTTTAATTCTCCAAATGATAAAATTGTTTTTGACGTATCACACCAATGTTATCCACATAAAATATTAACAGGCAGAAAAGAAGGTTTTACACCTGATAATTACTTAAAATATACGGGCTATACTGCTCCTGAAGAAAGTGAACACGATTTGTTCAAAGTAGGGCACACTTCAACATCTGTAAGTTTAGCAACAGGAGTTGCTAAAGCCCGAGATTTAAAAGGTGGTAAATATAATGTCATCGCTTTAATTGGGGATGGCTCACTCACAGGAGGTGAGGCATTAGAAGGATTAAATAATGCGGCAACACTTGGTTCTAATATTATTATTCTTGTTAATGATAATGATATGTCTATTGCTGAAAATCACGGAAGCATCTATGACAACCTTAAAAAATTAAGAGAAACAGAAGGGAAATATGAAAATAATTTCTTTACCGCTTTAGGATATGATTATTACTTTATAAAAGACGGCAATAATATCGAAGAAGTTATAGAAACATTAAAAAAAGTAAGAGATATAGCTCATCCGACAGTTGTTCATATGTATACGCAAAAAGGGCTTGGGCTTGCGCCTGCAGTGGAAGATAAGGAGGCATACCACTGGTCGCTTCCGGGGGTAATTTCTCACGCAGGAGAAAGTATGCCTGCAATGAGCGAAGATTATACATCTATCACAAAGGATTACCATTTAAAGAAAGCGAAAGAAGACAAGACATATATTGTTGTAAACGCAGCAACTCCGGGGGTATACGGATTTGACAGAGAATACAGAAACAAACTTGGTAAACAATATACAGATGTAGGTATTGCAGAAGAACACGCAGTTGCTTATTCATCAGCACTGGCATCTCAAGGTGCTAAACCCGTTCTTCATTTTATGAGTTCGTTTGTTCAAAGAACTTATGACCAACTGTCGCAGGATTTATGCCTGAATAATTCCCCAATAACTATGTTAATATACTGGGGCGGAATTTCAGGAGCAGACTGTACACACCTTTGCACATTTGATATTCCGTTGATATCAAATATTCCTAACATGGTTTATTTGTCACCTGTTAATAAGGAAGAATATCTTGCAATGCTTGATTGGTCAGTTAATCAAAATGAACATCCCGTTGCAATACGAGTTCCGACCTGTAATTTTGTATCTACAGGGGTAAATGATACAACTGATTATTCAATTTTGAATAAATTTAAAATGATTGAACGTGGTTCAAAGGTTGCAATTATAGGAGCAGGCAACTTCTTCTATAAAGGTGAGGACGTTCAAGACGAGTTAAAAGAAAAACTAGGTATTGAAGCTACTTTGATTAATCCGGTTTATTTAACGGGAATTGATGAAAATATGCTTGAAGATTTAAAGAAAGATCATGAACTTGTTATAACTCTTGAAGACGGTCAGTTAGACGGCGGGTTTGGAGAAAAAGTTACAAGATTCTATGGGGATTCTGACATGAAAGTTCTTAACTTTGGGGCAAAAAAAGATTTTCCGGACAGGGTGCCGTTAGAAGAACTTTATGAAAGATATCATTTAACAACGGATTTAATCATTGAAGATATTGCAAAATGTCTTAACCTGCTTCAATCTGTAAAATAAAATATGGTTTCAATAGAAGATATCCAAAAATACAGAATATATTTGAAATATTTAGAAGAAAAACTTGGTAAATATTTTGAAGAACAATCGCCTTATATTTTCTGTAAGGCCGGTTGTTCTTCTTGTTGCGAAAAAGGTGAATACCCGTTTACGGAAATAGAATTTGCATACCTGATGATTGGGATACAAACCCTTAGACCTGATATTATCGCTAAGATAGAGCAAAATATACAGGACATAAAAAAGCAAAGGGGGGTAAATAAAGAAAAGAAATTTTTGCATGCCTGTCCTTTTCTTATTGATAAAAAATGTTCACTTTATGAATACAGAGGAATAATTTGCAGAAGCCACGGACTTGCATTTTTTGATAAGAATCAGCATATTCTTGTTCCTGCCTGCGTTGATGAGGGGCTAAATTATTCAAATGTGTACGATTTTCAAAATCGTACAATTTCATCAGAAAAATACAAACAAACAGGAATAACTCAAGAACCGCTTGCGCATAATGTCGGGGTTTATTATTTAACTAATAATGAGATTACAAAAGAATTAGGGTTAGATTTTGGTGAAATTAAACCTATGTACGAGTTTTTCTTAAAAGATTAATCATTCATCGTATGAGTTATAAATAACGGTTGAGTTAAGACAATAAGCATATTAGCGCCTGATGCTACAGATACGTGTTCTCCCATTTTTCTTGTTTTACCTGGGACATATTGCTGAACCCCGACAAAGTGTCTTGCAATACGTTTTTGATAATGAGGCATTTTATCCCAATGTTCAGGCTGGGTCATCTCTCCGCCTATTAAATTCCCGTTTCTTGTGTATAGGTATCCAACCATTGGAATTGTAAATCCGTCAGGGTACACAAGTTTTGTTATTCTTACAACCATTGATGCATGTGTTCCGATAATCGGTTCGTTTTTCTTTTCAATGTATCCGTAAAAAACGGTGCCTTTAGGAATAATTACTGTTTCAAACTCATAAACACTGTTATAACATACAAATTTTAGTTCATTTGTTGAATCCGAATATGCAGTTGAGAAATCCTGAAGTGAAAGCACCGGTATAAAACTTCCCGCAGGCATTTCTATTCCGTCGTAATCTCTTGTCAGTGCAGTTTCTGCGCTTACTACAAGAGTTGTTATAAATAATAATGAAATTAATATTACGATTAATTTTTTCATATCTAATATTATAAATAATACCGTTTTGAATTATATCAAACATTTGGGGGAAGTAAATTATAGTTTATCGAAGGACAAAGTCCTTCGATAAACTATAATTTACAGTGGAAAGTTGAAAATGGAAAGTGGAAAGTAATTATGTCGAGCTTCGCTCGACGTGTATTTATAATAA
>CACZPS010000009.1 GCA_902783125.1 uncultured bacterium
ATTTATGCTAAAATAAGCACAGAATGATGGAAGTGAAAACAAAGTTTCAATCAAAATATTCTGCAATTGTTGAGGCTAATCGTCTAAATACAGTAAAAAAGCAGTTTAACACTAATTTCGTTCAACTGCTTTTTCTATAATAGTTTTATTTAAGAAATATCTTATTAAAATTCAATATTGTGTTCTGTTCCGTCAGCGAATTTGATATTAAATTTAATCGGTTTTGGATCATTTTTGTATTTCATAACAAGAATTCTCATGTTGCCGCCTGCATTTAACTGATAATTTTCAGGCAAAGCATTTGCATATCTTTTTGATTCAGCGGTAATTCTTGCCAATCTTACCCAGTTTGGAACACTACATAATATTGATGTACCTGCCGTACAAACAAGTACAGGGGGGAATGAACCAACAGTATCAATCAAATCCAGTCTGTCTAAATCAACGAATGATTCAGTTGTCACGTCTTTTAGACTCGCCAATCTTTCACTTGTTGCAGTAACAGATGCTGTTGAGTTGTTTTTGTTAGTAACAACGTATTCATAAGCGTGTACATATTTGTTTTCTTTTTGTTTTAATCGATATTCTCTTTGTACAATATAAACTTTTGCATCTTCATCATATAAATTTTGTGTATCAACGCAGGTCAAATCGATTGGATCTTGATCATTGTTATATGGGAATACTGATGTTTTTTTATTGTTTTTTGCCATTTTATTATTCAATTTTGCCATACCTGTCTTTAACGGTTTAACTAAATCAGGTGATATATAAAAATTACCTAATTCATGTTTTCTGGCTAAAGTAAAGAAATCAAATTTATATTCTTTTAATGCATCTCTATCATCCAATTTTTCATATTGGCAGCCGCTTTGATCTAAAAATTGAGTCAACTCATTGTTTTTAACATCATATTTTTCATTGGAAACAACATAAACGTTGGTATTCCCGTTAGCAGGGTATAATCTTATGAAATAACTGCAATTTGAATCTGTATAGATATAGGCATTTTTAACATTTTCTAATGGTACAAATCCATCGTTACCAGTATAAGAATCAACTGTTGATTTTATAGATTGTCCGAATTCTCTGATATCAACATTTTTTACCATATATCCGTAAAAATTCTTTGAAACTCCGGCAGAAGCAACACCCACATTTACCAAGGTCATTAGTAACACTAAACATAATAATCTGATAATCTTTTTCATTTTAAGTTCTCCTTAATTATAAATCTTATAATTTAAATTTTAAATTATACATCCGTATTTTTCAAATATAATTCCATATATAAACACAAGCATCTGCTCCTTCTTAATTATATATAGCATACTAACATAAAATTTGTAAAACACATGTAAAATAATAAACTTTTTTAACAATTTTGTTTATGAAATAATATATAATATAAATTATATGAAAAAGATTCTAACAATAACATTTGGCATAATATTTTTATCCGTAGTTGTTTTGTATTTCGGAATTGTCTTTTTATTGCCTCAAATTGTAAACAGTAATTCCATACAGAAAGAATTGAGTCATTTTGTTAATAAAAAAAGCGGAGTTGAAACCTCTATCGATTCATTAAAATTAAAGGTATCTCCGATACTTGTTTTTACATTAAAGATTGATAGCTTTGATTCAAAATATAAAAACGTTTCTGTTCTAAACTTGAAGAATGTATCAATTAATTATAAATTATTACAAAACCAATTATCATCAGTAAATGCTGAAAATATATATATTGACGGGAACTGGCTTAAACAGCTCCCAAAACAAAACCCTAAAAAGAATAAAAAAGAATTTAAATTAGAAAACTCCCCAGAAATTCATATTTCAAAATTAGTTTATAAATCAGATAATATAAATATCAATGCTCACGATATTGATACAATAAATGATATTATAAAATTAAAAATTGCTATAAATACTCCGTACTTAAAAGAAACTTTAAGATTGGGAGATTCAGGCTCTTTCCAAATTGCTAACAATAAACTTAAGGCAAATAAATTCAAGATAACATTAGGTAACTCGAACTTATATTTAGACGGTATTTTGATTGATGAGAATAAAACACCTGATTTTAAAATATATGGGAAAAACCTTCCTGCCTCTGAGATTATGGCAACAATTTTGTATCTTCAAAAACTAAAAGAACACGAGAGAAAATTTATTGAAAATTTTCATAACTTTAAAGGGACTGCAAATGTAGATTTAAAATTGAATAAAGATGGCATTTGGGGAACATGTACAGCAAACAATCTCGGAGCTGAAGCGTGGTTCAATATTCCGTTATATTTTAAAAATGCCGTTTTTTATTTCAGAGGGCAAAGAGTTGATTCAACGGCAGTCGGGACTTTAGGAAAAGAAAGAGTTGTTCATACCCTAAAAATTACGGATATGTTAAATCCTCAAAAAAAATTAGTTATCGGAGAGATGGACACAACTCTTACAAAGAAGTTTAAGTATGTGCCAAATCTTACAGTGCTAAACTCTGTTAAGGTTAATTTAGTATATAAATTAAAATTACGAAAACCTGACGTATATTATAATATTGATATTCCTGCAAAAAGTGATTTGATTTACAACTCGTTTTATTTAGGTATGAGAGATTATAACAGACAAATCTATGGTAATACCTTTAAAGACAACAGTAATTTATCATTAAGAAAATATAAGTATTCCTATTTTACACCTGCTAAAGAAAATATTATCCTTTACGGTGATGGTTTGTTTATAAAAAATATAGATAAAAATGACCCTGATAGATTTGTTCCTCAATATCTTACAATCCGTACTAACGGATATGCTCCGACTTCTGTAATCGGTGCTTTCGGAGAAAAAGTTAAAGGCGGAGAATTTAAAGGTGACTTAAAATATGACTTTAATCTTAACCAAGTTTTAGGAACTTTCGATATAAGAAATGCAAGGCATAAAGCATTTCAAATAGATCAGGCACATATTGTAGCGCAAAATGGAATATTAAATGTAACCTCAAACGGATTATACAAAAACGAAAAATACTCGGCTGAATTAAAGGCTAAAAATAATATTTTCGGCGAAACACTTATTCATAATATGAAACTGTTCTTAGATAAACTGGTTTTTGAAACAACCACAGCAACAAATAAGCCCCAAAAACAAATAAATCCAGAAGACTTATCCCAAAAAGTTAAAAATGCCGATATCACAATTAATGATTGGGAAATTGGGATTAATGAAATAAAAAGAGATAAATTTATTCTAAAAAATGTAAGGCTTATCGGAAGCCTAAAGAAAGATCTTTTCAGATTTAACATGAAAGAGATGAATTTTGCAGATGGAACCATAAATGCAAACGGTGTGTATGATTTTGCAAAAAACACATCAAATATGACCTTTAAAGCTGAAAACATTAATTCAAATAAAGTTGCAGAAATGACACTTAACCTGAAAGATCAAATAGAAGGAACGGCTAATACAACAGTATCAATCAATGCAAAAGATATGTTCAGGTTTATAGATGCGCATTGTGAATTTGAGGTAAATGAGGGATTTTTACCGAAACTTGGCGATACAGAATTTATGATGAAAAATTCAAAATTCAAATTATCCGACATAACGAATTATGATTTTACTCAAAAAGAACAAATGCAAGATGATATAAAAGGTTCGTTTGATGTTCATAACACTGAAATAAATAATATAAATATAACCACTTGGCACAGATTGTCGTCTATGTATCTTAAAGGCAATTATGAAATGGAAAAACAGTATGCCGATCTTCATTTATTCTGGCATTACAGTAAAGAAGATTCAAAAGGTGTACGAATCTTCGGAATACCGTTTAGGCTGATTTTAAATGTTGTCTTTAGACCGGAACGTTCTAAAGAAATATACCGCTCTGAATTATCTAAAATTCCCAAAATCGATGCAACGGATAAAAATTCAAACTATTACAGAATCCACCTGAAAGGTGATATTAATAATAACAAGACAACATTGATACTAAAAGAAATAAAATAGCCTCTGTTAAATATTTCAGATACCGTATTAAATTCTATGAACATTTATTTAGGAACACATTTTTATTGCTTCTTTCGGGCAAACATGAGAACACAAAGAGCAGCCGACACATTTTTCAATATCAAGACTAACGACTCTATTATTATCATATAATCCCAGTGCCTGATGCTCGGATTCTGAACATATTTTTACACATTTTCCGCAAGATACACACTTATCTCTATCAACAGAAGGATAAAGATGGTATTTTTTGTTAAGTTTTTCATGCGAAGTAATCTTTTTAACAGCAATATCCTTCAGTTCTGATATATTATTGAACCCTTTTCCTTCTAAATAATTTTGTAATCCTGATTTTAACCCGTTAATTATGCCGTAACCATTAATCATAACCTCGGTACAAATCTGAACAGCATCAGAGCCAACAGCCAAATATTGTACTGCATCTTGCCAATTTGTAATGCCACCCATCCCAAGGATAGGAAGATTTGAATGTTGTCTTATTTGTGCAACACATCTCAACCCTATTGGTCTGACAATTTCTCCTGAGCAACCGCCATAAGTCGTATACCCGTCCACGCATAGATTTGGTTCAAGTGTATCCAGATTTATTCCCATAAAACCTTGTACAGTATTTATCGCAGAAAAACCATCAGCATTAGCACGTTCAACTGCTTTTGATATTCTTGTGATGTCTGTTACATTCGGTGTTAATTTTACAAAAACGGGTTTTGTTGCAACATCTTTTACCCAACCTGTGATAAGAGTAGAAATCTCTGTGGTTGTCCCAATTGCCATACCTATACCTTTTTCAGGCATTCCATGCGGGCATGAGAAATTCAACTCATACGCATCTATTGGCGTTTCATTTAACTTATGAACCAAATTATGCCAACACTTTCTGTCAACAGGCGACATTATGCTTGCAATTATGACTTTTGTCGGATGTTTTTCTTTCAGATAACGAATCCCGTCACACCAATACTGAATAGTTTTATGACTCAAAAGTTCAATATTTTGAAACCCGATTACTTTACCTTTTTCCTTCATAACCGTATAACGCGGGCTTGCTTCAATCATTTCCAAATCATCAGGAGTAATTGTTTTTAAGACAGCTCCGCCCCAGCCCATTTCAAATGCTTTATCAATACTTTCTATTAGTGCTGTCGGTGGCGCTGATGCAAGTAAAAACGGATTTTCAAATTCTATCCCTAAGATTGAAGTTTTTAATGATGCCATGTAATTGTTCTCCTGATTGTTTATTAATTAAATTGGATTATATATTACCATAAAATCCATAATTATAAAAGCATTTTACAACATAAAAGAACGCCTGAAACTTAAAAAAGGAATTAAAACTCAACACTTTTTGAAATATACGCTTTAATTTTTTCAAGATTTTCATTACAGTCCTTTATACCAACATCATATATCTTTTGTAATTTATTTAAATCTTTTTCTACTCGTTTCATTCTTACTTTAATGCTTGGTCTTAAAACAATTATTTTACATTCTTTTTCATATTTTTGAATTAAATCCAAAGTGTTATTATAATTTATATATGCACATTTTGCAGTTTTTACAAAATTTGGATATTTTTTATAGACTAACCCAAACGGCATAAATGATTTTGTTTTATAATAACCTATTGGTCTTGTAAGAATAACTATTATCTTTTTATACCCCATTTCGAGAGCTTTTTTAAAAGGAATCGGATCACTAATAGCCCCGTCTAAATATTTATTCCCATCAATTTCTACTAAATTTGACACAAAAGGCATAGAACCTGATGCTCTCAAATATTCCATACTTTCTTTTGCATCTTTAATTTCGATATATTCAGCCTTGCCTGTTTCAACATTTGTTACAACTGCATAAAAATCAATATTTGAATTGTTATAAGTTTTAAAATCTAAAGGGTCTAACTCATTAACAAGTTTGTTAAAACAGAACTCCCTATTCATTATATCTCCGGTTGTAATAAGAGAATAAAGCCCCATATATCTTTTATCATGAGCATATTTTAAATTATATCTCAAAGCCCTTCCAATCTGATTTGATTTGTAATTTATTCCAAACAGAGCGCCTGCTGAAACCCCTAATATTGTATCAATTTTTATATTATTTTGCATAAACACATCTAGAATGCCCGCTGTATAGAGTCCTCGCAGCGCGCCTCCTTCAAGGACTAATGCGGTTTTATTATTAAATTCAGAAGTTGTATGACTAAAATTCAAATTCTCCATAAATAATATCATAGCGAATTTTATTAAAAATGCCAAATTTCTATTATGTAATTTATAATTATCAATATGATAATTATTGAGGTTGTTTATGCAAAATAATGTATTAATGCCAGGTGATACTGCAGGAAGATATGATGAAAAATGGACAAAAACTTTTGACCGGAAATTTTTAATTTTATGATTGTTTTTGTTTGTACTTTTACTAAGTTGGACACTAATTTTTGATTCAAGTTTGCTTGATGAAAAGGTATTCTTTTTAAGAGCAGGAATAAAACTATTTGTAATGATGATATTAGCACTCGCCGGAGGAATGCTATGTCGTCATTATTGTAATACTGACGGGAAAGGATATATAACAACTTCTAAAAATAATTGGTTTAAAGTAAACTACACAAGAAAAATTCAGCATTTTGCGGCATATCTTGTACCGTTATTGAGTCCGCCAACTGCGCCTTTAGGAATACTTCCGCATCTATGGGAGTCTTTATTTGTACTTTTTATGTTTTTAGTTTTAATAAAACCTGTGAGAGAATTTTCAACATTTTTTATGTTGCAATTTAATTCATTAGACAGAGTTGAAGACAGACCAAACACTCTAAAATGGATAGAATTGAGTGTCTGCGAATTGTAAATAAATGTAACGAAATAAATTCATGATGAAATTCAATAATTCCAAAAAACTTTATATATTTGTAACGATGAATAGAGAGAGTGAATACACAAGTCGAGTATTCATTATCGGCTATGAGTTACAACAGTAGTACATACAAAGTAAGAGGAGCAATGCCCCAATGGGTACGCGTGGTGATTATCTAAATCAATTTAATATGGATATTTTACGCACAAGTCAGTATGGAAGTGTTACGACCAATTATAATACTTCAACATCCACGAGCGAATCTACCGGTCAGGTTATTGGTAATATAATGACAATGGCACTAGGCATTGGCGGCGCTTATCTGATGAATAAAGCTGAAGCCGGAGCAGGAACACCGTCAAATAAGCAAATCAGCAAAGGTGTTGCTGAGCTTGTTAATCAACTCCCGCAAAAAATTGCTTCAAGTGTTTCTTCTTTTAATACAAAATACGGAATAGCAGGTATAACTATTGATGCAAATGGAACACTATCAAAAGCGTATGATCAAATGAAATCAGACCTTGAAACACAAATAAAAACAAAGAAAAACGAAGTTCTAAAAGATAAAGATTCAGGTACAGTAAAAGCTAATTATGAAAACTATTCCAACTTAAAAACAACTGTTTCAAATCTTGAAAGTGTTCAGACGAGTTATAATTCTTATAACTCACAAATAAAGAGCCATCCAGCGGAACATATAACTATTACCAATGACACTGCAAATGCAAATGATTTAACTGAGGACGAAATAAAACAATGTAAACAAGCATTGGGCGGTGATTGGGAAAAGGATACGTCTGAAAATTATAAAAATACAAATTTATATCAACAATTTATAGCACGAAATAAAGCACAAGCAGATAGCTATAATTCTTTGATAAAATCCAGAAACGACTTGTTCCAAGGATTAGATTATAATGGAACACAAATTACGGCAGATAATCTCGCTGATAAGATTAATCAAGCAAAACAAGAGCTTGAGGAACTTGGTAAACAAAAAATTGAAGGTACAAGTTCAACTTGTGCACAACACGATGCGGCACTTAAGTCCTTAGAAAACAGATTAGCGGCGTTAGGCACAAAGGCTGAATTTGATGCCGCTGTAAAAGAAATAAAAAATATGAATACTATGTTATCTGATGCACTCAAAGTCCAAAGCGAAGAAAAAGATGTAACAGAAGCAAGTAATAGGGTTAAAGCAAATAAAAAAGGCGGAACATGGCTCAATAGAATCTTTGGTAAAAAGAGTGATGCAAACAAAGCTGCACGTGCTGATAAAAAGCGTGAAACACAAGAACGAAATGATGCTTATGCACAATTTATGGAAAAATATTTTTCTTAATTAATAAAAGCTGTATGTTGGGGTTTCTACCCCAACATATTATATTGTTTGGCTGAAATCCCAACCGACTTCGGACAAAGCCCGCAGAATTGACTGGTTCAGTGTGTTAGAAAAACAACCGTCATCCTGAGTTTACGTAGTAAACGAAAAATCTTTGTTGAATAAATAAATTACTGATGCAAAAATTGAAATTATCAAATTGATACAACAACAATATTTGAATAAATAAGAAAAAGCGGGATATAGAAGAACAAAAAAGAGAGTTTGGTATTATTGTGCTTGATAATAGCCTCATAATCTTTGTTCATAAGTGTTTTCATCATATTTAAGCCGACTTTGTTGCAAAAAAACGGAAAATATATTCAAAACACTTGACAAACTCGTAACGGGTTTTATTATTAGAATATATTATGGAGGTAAAATATGATAG
>CACZPS010000010.1 GCA_902783125.1 uncultured bacterium
CAGTGACTAAGTGAACCGTGACTAAGTGACTAAGAATTTCTGATTTCTTAATCACTTAATCACCTAGTCACTTAATCACTTTTATCAACCTTTGGCTGATAAACTATAATTTATTAATCATTACGAAATATTACAAAATTTAACCATACTGAAATTGGGGAGTAGTGAATGTTTTTATATATATGGAGTATAGCACTCATGCACCCTTCATGTGCAAAGATGTGAAACTACCGTACAAGAGAGCAGACTATGAAAAGAATATTCGTACACCCAGATTCTGTAAAATTGACCGGAGCTGATGTTAACCAAATTTATAACATTGGTAAATCTCAGTTGCAAAATGCTGGATTTAATTTCGACACAAGTTCTCTTGACCTTGGTATGAAACTGGCTTCGGGTGATATTAGTGGTGGTGTGGGTGACATGGCTACTCAATTAACAGGAAATCAGACTGTTGGTGCTGCTGCAGGGGTTTTAACTGATATTGTTCAAACTGTTATTATGAAAGGGGCAGCCAGTGTGGATGCTGCCGACAAAGCCAAACTTGCTAATGCTAAAAAACAAGCAGACGGAATAAATAATCTTAATACAACAAATTGTAATGCCGCAGATGAATATACAAAAGTAATGTTGGCTCAATTGAATTCAACGGTTGAGGGTGGAACCGGCGATATTTCAGGAATGCAATCTGATATAATGACAAACTCACAAACGATGAGAGATACTCTTGAAAATAATAAAGCCTCAAATGAAGAAAAACAACAACAAATAGAAGAAAATAAT
The DNA here is from genome assembly GCA_902783125.1 of uncultured bacterium. Classification (GTDB taxonomy): domain Bacteria; phylum Cyanobacteriota; class Vampirovibrionia; order Gastranaerophilales; family Gastranaerophilaceae; genus UBA2883. The sequence continues at coordinate 784 of CACZPS010000010.1, forward strand.
CAAAAAATTAAAGATAACAGAGAAAAGATGAATAATTTGTTATCTCAAATAAATACAAAAAAACAAGAAGCAAAAGTTAAAGTTGAAAGTAATAACCCTAAAAAATCTCAAGGGGAAGATGGAGATAACAAAGACGGTATTACCGGAGAAAATGGTGAAACATTACTGGGGAATACAGGTAATGAAGAAATAGATGCTTTGATTCAACAATATAATGTGCTTGCTTGTGATACAGAAATGTTAACACAACTAAATACAGCGTTAACCACTCAAATTCAAGAGGGAAATGAAGAAACCCAAAATCAAGCGAAAGAAAGTTCAGACGTTTCTGAGGAACAGGCTGCGGAGATTGACGCAAAAGCAGTTGATATTTTGGCAGAAGCTGATAACGCTGAAAAAGCGATTGGAGAAATAAAAAATCTTTTGAACGGACAGTTCCCTAAACTTGACAATGCTATGGCAATAAGATTGGCAGGAGAAATCGCTAAAGCCGGAATAAGCGGTACTGAATCCGGATTGTTGGCAACAGCGGCAGCTGCAGCAGGAGCGAGTTCGTTGTTTAGTTTTGGCGCTACAGCCTCTACAGCTATTGAACTTGGAACGGCTTCGGGTAATAAGGCAAAAGACTCATTGTCTAATTTTGCTCAAGCCAGTATAGAAAAAACGATGAAAAATTATATGAATACTTTAATGCAGCAAAGTCTTTCAAATATAATGGACGGAATGGGCTTAGAAGCTGATATGAAAAATATGTTTACAAGTACATTTGATAATATTAAGAGTGAGCTTGCACAGAATAAAGATGAAGATAATAAAGCAAAAGAAGAAGCTCAAACATCGACTGCATAATATATGATTACAACAATCAAATTATTCAAGTTATAACAAAAATATTATTTATAAATCAAATTTTTATGTACAACGACAAAAAATCATTCATCGTTAACTAGACCTTCAGCATTAAGTGAGCGCACTGATTTCATCAATAACAATAAAGGTATTGTTACAAAAGCTGCTACAGCAAAAACTCTAAAGGTATCTATATATGCCCACAGTGCTGATTGCAAACTTAATTGCTTATATAAAAGCCCCTGCGCAGCATAGTGTGCAGTTGCAGGGTCAACGAGTGTCGGTTGCAAAGCATGAGCATAAGCATTTATTCTATCAACAAAAGCCTGATTAGTATCACGTAAAAATCCGACCATCATCATTTGATGTTTCTGTGAAAACCTTGAAATAAGCGTCGTTACAAGTGAAGTACCTACGGCACCGCCAATATTTTTAAGCATATTTTGAACACCGGCAGCATTTGTTAATTGAGAATTTTTCAAAGTTATCATAGAAAGGTTAATAATCGGTACCATTGCAAAGGTTAGCCCGACCCCAAACAGATAGTTAGGTAAAGCGATATCAACAAGTGCTATTTGAAGGTTCAATTCGCCAAAAAGTAACCCACCGCAACCTATTGCAAATAAACCAAACATGACCATTGCTCTTTCACTTACTTTGTTTGCTAAAATTGCTGTCAATATAATTCCAGTCATACAACCTGCCCCACGAGGCATCATTGATAATCCGCTAAGAAACGAAGTATATCCTAACAACCTTTGCAACATAGACGGCAATATTGCTGCTGATGCCAATAATACTGCCATTAAAACTATCTGAATTATTGTCCCGAACAAGAAATTCTTATCTCTCATTATACTCAAATCAATAAGTGAATTTTCTTTGTTTCTAACCTGAGAAATAAAAAACGCAATACAAGATACAACAGATATAAATGTCATCCAGCATATCCAACTTGAGCCAAACCAATCAGCATCATTCCCTTTATCAAGCACGACTTGCAGAGTTACAATCCAAAATACTAAAAAAGTAAATCCCCAATGGTCAAGTTTCACACCCTCAACTTTTCGTCCGAAAGGTGATTCTTCTAACAATAATTTAGAAATAATAAAACAAAAAATCCCGAATGGCAGATTAATAAAATATATAAACGGCCAAGACCAATTATCCGTAATCCAGCCGCCAACAACCGGCCCAAGTATCGGACCCATTACAATACCAAATCCAAACAAAGCCATTGCTCTGCCACGTTCTTCTTTCGGGAAACATTCAAGCATTATTGATTGAGAAAGCGGAAGCAACGCTCCGCCACCAATACCTTGCAGAAATCTTGACACAATCATCATTCCCAAAGTCTGAGAAAATCCGCACATTACAGATGCAATCGTAAAAAGTGCCACACTGAATAGATAATAGTTATTACGCCCGAATTTTTTACACAAAAAATCAACAGAAGGAATAATTAGTCCGCTTGCAATTAAATAACTCGTTAATACCCAAGTAGATTCGTTATGAGCAACAGAGAATGTTCCCGCCATAAACGGCAAAGCAACGTTTGAGATTGTTTCATCAAGCACAAACATAAACATTGCAAGCATCAACGGCGTCGAAATCAACCACGGATTCTTACTCGGTTTCCAGTTTTCATCTAACATATCTTCGCTCATATCATATCCCCCATAAGTTAATTATACGCTAAACAATTCTTGTCTGTAATAATCGTTTTATTATTTACATGTTACATTCCGTTACATATTAGCAAAAAGTTTTTATTATTCGATTTAATAATAATGCAAAAATTATAAGAAAGGCGGGAAAATGTTTAATCCATTAAAAAACACATATAATTATTTTAAATATGGGAAAGTGGTGCACAAAGGGCATAACGGTAATATTATCAGGAAGAAAGTAAATTATATAAATTTATCGAAAAATAATACCGGAAGTGTTAATACAACAAAAACTTTTTTTAATAAGGATGGCAAAGTTACAGATCAAATTGAAAGAAATTCATATATTACAGATAAGAGTTTAACTACAACCGTAATTAAGGATAGTTTTGATGTAAATACAGGAGTGCAGACAAATTTACCACGCCGTTCAAAAAATTATTCAGCAAACAAAGATGGCAAAAGAATAGTTGACTATACAAAAAATGAGTATGATTATGCGTATCAAAAATTACCTGACGG
>CACZPS010000011.1 GCA_902783125.1 uncultured bacterium
AAGAAAAATGTTAAATTACTTACTATCGAACTGCACCTTAGAAGGCGAAAAGGTAAGCTATGATTATAACTTACCCTTCTCGTATTTCGTAAATTTTGCTAATTGTCGTAAAAAATACCCTGGATGCGATTCGAACGCATGACCTACCGCTTAGAAGGCGGTTGCTCTATCCAGCTGAGCTACCAGGGCTTAACCTTTTGCATAATCAAGAATATCATATCAAAGACTTTTTGCAAGTTTTTTATTTTATACCTAATAAATTACTATAAATTTGTCTATTCATTGGCAATTAAAATAAGTAAAAATACTTTATATATATATGGGAATTAGTACGTATAATTATAATTCTATCGGAATTCGTCAGCCATATTTTATAGATAGTATTAGGGCAAGGTCACAAACTCCTTCTGTAAAAATTGGTAGTCAGAACGATGTTTTTATAAGAACGACTCCTTCTATTATGCCTGAAGTGCAAGAATTAGAACGGCTATTTCCTAACAACGAAATTTATAAAATTTATGATGATATCGTAAAAGAGTATGGACTGGAAAATCCGCCAAAACTAAACTTTATAAACCAACGTGGCAACGCTGATTTTGCCTCAGCTTCTCACATTACTAATAAAATAGATTTAAATTTAGCGAAATTATTATCACCAAATATGTATAAATTCCTTATTGAAAAAGACGGAGAGCAGTTTTATTCTTATGACAAAGCTGCAAAAAGAATAAGAATTCTGGACACTGAGAATCAATCGTTTATAAAAGATATTATTCAATCATATAAACTTAAAGGTGCTGATAATTGTCAGGCTGTTAAACTTAGTGACGATGATAAAAGAAAATTTATAATCCAAACCCTTGCTCATGAATTAGAGCATTGTTATCAGAACCAAATAATTCGCCATACGGAAGGATTAGACCATTTTAATATGTTAGAAAAACAAATAAAGAATAATCCTAATTACAAGCCTAATCCTAATTTGATTGAGGAAAAACTTGCATTTATAAATCTTAAAAAAATGTATCTTGAGCATTATTCCGATAAAGATTTTGAGAAAAAATATGCCCAAGGTTCTGCCGAAGGTCAAAAAGCTCTCGAATGGTATAATGCATCAATTAACTATATAAATGCTGAAAATAATTATGAAGGCTATGAACACAATGCTTTAGAATTAGATGCTAATATCCGCGGTAACCAATATCTAAAAGAACACTATGGCGATTTTGAAGGAATATCAAACAAAATTGATAATTAGTATAAAAATAACTGATTATATAATATTTATTAGTTCATCTTAAAATTCGTCAACTCTGTGGTAAATAAATCAAAAGAGGCTTTAACAAGACTTTATGATAGAAGCGATATTACTATAATAATTATTATTATGTGCTTGTATAATACTATATATAATCTTCTAAAAAATAAAAATAAAAGCGGGATAATTTTACCCGCTTATTTACTCTCTCTTATTTAAACATGTGACCTTAAATCTTTCTTATAGATATATCTAGTTGCAATATAGGCATTATATATATTTACCCCTTTACTCCTTTACTCCTTTACTCCTTTACCCATTTACCCCTAGTATTCTACTCCTTCACGAGCCATAACACCAATATCAAAATAGTGTTTAATAGGTTTCATTTCAGTAACTAAATGAGCCAACGCTTTAAGCTCAGGATGTGCATTTCTTCCTGTCAAAACGATTTCGAGGTTTTCAGGTTTGTTCAACAAAACATCTTTTACCTGAGAAACTTTAATCATGTTCATATCAACACAAATATTCAATTCGTCAAGAATAATAAGTTGATATTTCCCGCTAAAAATAGCTTCTTTCGCGTATTCCCAACCACGTTTTGCTTCCTTATAATCAGAAATACAAATATTATGGGAATAAACAACTCTATCCATTCCAAATTGGACAACTTCCAGATTAGGCAAATACTTAGAAGCTGAAATAATCTCGCCGTATGAAGTTCCGCAATCACCTTTAGTAAATTGTATAATAAGAACTTTCCAGCCGTGTCCCAACGCTCTGAGAGCTAAACCCAATGATGCTGTAGTCTTTCCTTTTCCGTCCCCTGTATAAATTTGAATATATCCGTGTTCTAACACTTGAATGCCTCCCGAAATACTAACCGCATTGTCATTATACGTTAATCAACTATCCTGTACATCGTACAAATAAATGAATTTTAGTTGCCATTGTTTAGAAAACAAATTACCGATGCACTGTATTACTATCTTAGTACTTTTTTATTATTTTGTCTAAAAAAATACTTTTATCATGACTATAAATTTACATAATAAAACTTAATAATAGGTGAATTATTAGCTAATAATTGAAAAAGAGCCTTTTTAATTTTTATTTTAAAAAATTTACATAATTTTTGTAAAGTTTTTTGTAAAAATACTTGATTAATCTAAAACATAAGAACCCGCCCAAGATTAGAGTAATTTTTTCATAATAAGACTTAATATAGTTTTGTAAACGATATTTTGTTTCTACCCTTTTGCCATTTCCCGAAGTTTTTTTAGTTGATCCCGAATCTCGGCTGCACGTTCAAAATCAAGGAGTTTTGCAGATTTGTGCATATCTTTTTCAAGTTTGTCAATAAGTTTAGGCAAACTCTTTTTATCAATTCCCATATCGACCATTTCTTCTGCTACAATATCTTCAAGGTTTCTGTAACTTTCAACGAGTGATAACAGGTTATTTTCGATAGGTTTTTTAATAGTCTGAGGTATAATTCCGTATTTTTTGTTATGTTCCATTTGAATTTCACGCCTACGATTAGTTTCATCAATCGCTCTTTGCATTGAATCCGTAATTTTATCAGCATACATAATAACTTCGCCGCAAGAGTTTCTGGCTGCACGCCCGATTGTTTGAATTAGACTTGTATCTGAACGCAAAAACCCCTCTTTATCTGCGTCCATAATTGCAACAAGCGATACTTCCGGAATATCTAATCCCTCTCTTAAGAGGTTTACCCCAATAAGTACATCAAATTCTCCAAGCCTTAAATCTCTTAGTATCTCGACTCGTTCTATTGATTTTATGTCACTGTGTAAATATCTTACCTTAATCCCTTCTTGCAGGAAGTAATCACACAAATCCTCCGCCATACGTTTTGTGAGTGTTGTGATAAGTACACGTTCATTCTTTTCTACACGTTTTTCTATTTCTTTTTTCAAATCAGGGATTTGGGTATCAATAGGACGAATAGATATTTTAGGGTCAACAAGCCCTGTCGGTCTGATTATCTGCTCAACAATCTGTTCTGAAGTATTTGTTTCAAATTCTGCCGGAGTTGCCGAGATATAAATTTTTTGTCCCACTTTGTCAAAAAATTCTTTTTCTTTCAATGGTCTGTTATCCTTGGCACAAGGCAATCTAAATCCATAATTAACGAGTGTTTCTTTTCTTGATTGGTCACCGTGATACATACCTTTTAGCTGTGGGATTGTAACGTGGGACTCATCAATTACCGTTAAGAAATCGCCTCTGAAATAATCTAATAATGTTGCAGGCGCACTTCCTGCAGGTCTGCGCTCAATTATTCTTGAATAGTTTTCAATACCTGAGCAATACCCCATTTCTTTTATCATTTCTATATCATATTTTACTCTCTGTTCCAGTCTTTGTGCTTCGAGGATTTTATTTTCATCATAAAGTTCTGTTAATCTGTTTTGAAGCTCTTGTCTTATTAATGCAATAGTTTCTTCTTCATTTTCATCATAAGAAAGGTAGTGCACTGCGGGATAAATAATTATTTTTTCAGGAGTTTCAACAATCTCACCTGATACGGGGTCTATTTTTACGAATTTTTCTATCTCATCGCCAAACATAAGAATACGAGTCACAATCTTTTCATAGGCAGGCATGAGTTCAATAACATCCCCTCTTACTCTGAAAGTTGAATGTTCAAGGTTTACGTCATTTCTTTTATACTGTACACTGACAAGGTGTTTTAATAATTCATCTCTGTCAATTTCATCACCGATATTTAATTCTAGAGAACCCTTAAAATAGTTCTCAGGTAACCCTAAACCGTAAATACAGCTCACTGATGCGACAATAATAACATCGTTTCTTTCATACAGACTTCTTGTTGTATTATGTCTAAGTCTATCTATTTCTTCATTTATACTTGCTGATTTTTCTATATAAGTATCAGTTCTCGGAATATACGCTTCCGGCTGATAATAGTCGTAATAACTGATAAAATATTCAACCGCATTGTCGGGAAAAAGTTCTTTAAATTCATTATATAGTTGTGCGGCAAGGGTTTTGTTATGAGCAATAATAAGCGTAGGCTTTTGCACTTGTTCTATTACATTTGCAATAGTAAAAGTTTTACCTGAACCTGTTATCCCAAGTAAAGTTTGAGTATCATATCCAAGATTTATCCCCTCAACGAGTTGTTTTATTGCTTTTGGTTGATCGCCCGCAGGTGAGTATTTTGAATTTATTTTAAACAATTTTTCCATAATATTATTATATTTAATAAATATAATCGGACAAATAAAAAAGGCGAAATATAGATATTTCACCTTTTTAATTTTCTATTTTAATTAAGTATTTATAGTTTTAACCCTACTGTTGCCATTACATAGTTTTGTTTGAGGTTTGGCAAACATTGAGTATTATTTTTTGAGTTAAATACTTGCCCTGCTGTAACTGAAACTGTGGCATCATCGTCATCAAATAAACTAAATGCCCCTGATTGCCAAGTTGCAGATACATCAAAAACAGTATTTTTCTTACAAAGCATTTCTTGTGCAACAGTGCCTTGAACACCGATTCTTGCATCGTTTTTGAAGTGATAACCTGCTCCTACTGATGCTCCGACTGTCAATTGTCCTGAGTAATTACTATTTGTTACTTCGCCTTGATTTTCTAATCCCGGCATAAATGATAAATGATACTTCGTTTCATAATTTTTAACGTGAGTTGTAAAATATGGTGTAAACTTCAAATTTGCGTCATCATTATTTTGAGTATAAGTGTGGTTATAGTCGGCTCTTGCAAAGACTCCTGCATCCATGAATACTCCGCTTTTAGTTACATAATTACCATTTATACCTGCTTCAATTCCGAAATTTACATTATGATCATAATCAGCATTTTTATATTTTGTAAAAAAAGTGCCTTTTTCATAACCGGATAGCACAAACGGGTTATTGGTGGTTGTTTCGTATAAAACTTGGCGACAGGTTGCGTTTGCTCCTGCTGCAATATCAGAAAACGCAAGTCCTGCTCCGTATTCTATGTCCTCATCTGATTGATTCATCCCAAAACCTTTAGTCATAGTTGATACTCCTTATCCTTAATTCCTCTCTTATATAAAGTTTTTTTATTTTTAATAATTGTTTTTTAAATATAATTTCTTTACAAAACTTAATTTATAAATGAGGTCTGAATTCTACTAAAAAAACACTTATGGATGTTAAAATTTATATTTATTGTATAATTGATTTACAAATCAATCAGGGACAAATATGAAAATATCTTCAATACAACAACTATCCGTAAAAAGTTCGGTTATTCATAGAAATAACCTAAATAATCAGTCTAATTCTTATCATAGTAGCCCGAATTTTACAGGGTATGATTTTCATAAATATGGAGATTCTCATATTTATATTTGGCAAATGGATAAATTAAAAAAAGAAACACAACTGTTTCCGCAAGATATTGAGTACCGCAAAAAATTGATGGGAAATGCAGGACTAAATCCCGTAAAACAATATATGTTGAGGTCTATAATAGGTCCACAAGAGATTAAAAGTATACTGAAAAGATTTGACGATAACCCTGATATATATTCAGTAGGAGAAAAAGATAAAAATATTATAAACCACAAAATGCGTGCAAACTTGCATATTCATACAACATCTTCTGACGGTAGTCTTACGGTCACAGAGCTTTTAGATAAAGCTGCAGAATATGCTAACAAAGTAAAATCAGATTTCCCTAACGAAACAGAACCATTTGTAATAGCAATAACCGACCACGATACAACTGATGGCGCAAACGAGGCTATAAAAGTCATATCTGAAAAACCTTTAAAATATAAAAATTTAAGGGTAATTTTAGGAGTTGAGATGACAACCTTTAATAACATCGCTCCTGATATGGTTAACTCTCCGACAAACACCCATGTGCTTCTTTATGGTATTGATCCAAACGAACCGAGACTGAAGGATTTTATAGACGGAACGAAAGCTAAAAAGCTCCAAATAGAAAAAATGATGACTGATTCTGCCAATAAATCTTATGAAAAATATTTTGGAGAAAAGAACTTCTTCTCTGTTAATCAGGCAAAAGAACAATATAATGCAATAAATAAAAATATTATAGGCATTTATAACGGAATGGAGCGATATTTCGAAACGAAATCAACAGTTAAACAAATATTATTAAAGGATAAGTATATTGTACAATCATTGAAGAAACATAACATGCCAACAGATATAGATGGATTTATGACAAAATTCAGCGAGTTTCATACTCCAAGAGATGGAAATAACAAGGTACAAAAACCCATCGATACATTACCTGAATTTATATCGGCAACAATCGGCATTAAAGAAGAAACGGTTGTAAACAAAATTTTAGAAGGTGAAAAAACACAAAATTTCTCAGATTACAAAAAAAGTCTAAAATCAAATATATCAGAATATAAAACTGCATTTACCCCAAAGTATCACTATATTCCAAATTTTGATACAATATATTACAATTTAAGTAATCAGTCTGATGTAATTATGGGGGTTGCTCATCCTGTCGACACCGTAAAAAATATTGAAAACTCAAATGACAAATATAAATTTATGACAGAGTTATATAAAAAATTCAAATCAGACTGCAAAGAAAAAGCTCAATTTACAGAAGCCTACTATCAAAGTTACAAACCGGGGCGAAAAGAATTTAATGCGGAGGAAAAAACTCAAAAATTTTTCAAAATGGTTGGCAAAACCTTTAATTTGTTAAGAACCGGAAGTGCAGACAGCCACGGGTTGTCAGTATTTAAACGATTATAATCTTATCGTTTTACTCTGATTCCTTCAACTTCGTGAACGGCTTCAATAACGAGAAATGCTTTAGGGTCAATTTCTTTTACCATAGCTTTTACTTTAGCCATTTCCAGACGTGATACAACACAATAAGTAAGAATTTTTTCTTCGCCTGAATATCCGCCTCTTGCTTTCATATAAGTAACGCTGACATCAAGCTCTTTCATAATAGCCTTGCCGATTTCTTTGTAATGCTCCGAAACTATTCTGACAGATTTAGATGAATTAAATCCGTCAATAACAGCATCAATAGCTTTTGACGCAACAAAATAAGTCAATATTGAATACAAAGCCTGTTTTAAATCAAAAACGAAAGCAGAAACTGAATATATAATGAGATTAATTCCCATAAGAAATTCTCCGATAGTAAGGAAAGAAAACCGTTTAGAGAGTTTTATGGATAATATTTCCGTTCCGTCTAATGAGGCACTGTTCCTTAATATTAAGCCTACTCCAAATCCAAGCAGAATCCCGCCAAAAATTACGACCAGAAGCAATTCATCAAGGATTACTGGATGATGTAAACTTTCAAAAAAGTTTGTTGCCACAGCCAGCATTGTGATAGAGAAAAATGTCTGAAAAACAAACATTTTCCCCAAATTTCTTAAGGCTAAAAAGATAAAAGGAATATTTAAAAAGAAAATAACCAAACCCAGATTTGCCTTGGTCAGGTAATTTATCATCATAGAAATCCCTATTACACCACCGTCAATAACCTTGTTTGGCAGTAAAATACATTCAAGAGAAAACGCAACAATAAATGCACCAATTGTAAGTATCAACAGCCTTAACGAAACTTCTGCAAAAATTTCAACCGGTGTCTTTTTCTTAACTATTTTTTTTTGACGCTTTGAAAAACCGAACATTTTTTCCTCTTTTATAAGTAAGATTATTTTCTGATAAATGAATTAAAACTAAAGAACGAATTTTTCTTTTCTTCCGTATCACTATTTATTTTTAATATTTTTTCCAAGTCTTCTTTAAGTGTAATTAAATCGTCATATTTTTTTAAGGTTCCATCCATACAAATAGAAACATCCCCCGTTTCCTCCGAAACAACAAGACAAGCGGAATCACTAATTTCAGTAAGCCCTATTGCAGCTCTGTGGCGAGTACCGTATTTCCAACTAAGCTGAGGATTCTCAGTTAAAGGTAAAAGTACTCCTGCCGATAAAATTTTCTTATCTTTTATAACCATAGCTCCATCGTGAAGCGGAGTGTTCGGATGAAATACCGTTATAATAAGTTCTGCCGAAATATCGGCATTAAGTTTAATTCCAACTTCCGAATACACACTCGGACTGACGTCATTTTGTAAAACAATTAACGCTCCCGTTTTTGTTTTTGTGAAATATTTTACGGATTCTATAAGTTCTTTAATTACATCAATATCTTTATCACTTTCGCAAGTCGAATGATTATTCCCGCCAAAGAAGGTTTTACTGATAAAACCGGGTTGACCTAAATATCCTAAAAATCTTCTTAGTTCAGGCTGGAAGATAACTATTAAACTCAAGGTTATAAGTGCAACCATTGATTTAAGGAACATCCCGAGAATAGTAAGATTTAAAATCCCCAACACTTCACTGAATATCCAAGTTAAAAACAAAAACATTAAACCACGGACAAGTTTTTCAGACTGAGTGTGTCTGATAAATCTTCTGTAAAATACCCATACAATAGAAACAATTAATAGAATTTCCAAAGCATTAACCCAGTTGAACTGTGAAAAAATATTTAAAAACTGCATTTGTAGAGGTTTAAAAAAGTCTTCGTACATTATTTTAGCCTATCAGGAATTACGTCATGAGAAATCAAATCTTCCAATGTCTCTCTATTTACTATAATATCAGATTTTCCATCTTTTACAAGTACCATTGCAGATTTTTCTACTTTGTTATAATTGCTTGCCATGGAATAGTTATAGGCTCCTGTGTTGTAGACACAAAGAATATCGCCTGTTTCGGCTTTAGGAAGGGTAATATCTTTTATTAGAATATCACCTGATTCACAGAATCTTCCCGCTATTGTCACCTTTTCATTTTCTCTGCCTGTGGTATCGTTCGCAATTTCGGCAACATATTCAGCCTGATACATACTTGGACGAGGGTTATCAGCCATACCGCCATCGACGGTTATGTATTTAGTCATATTAGGAACTTGTTTCATACTTCCTATTGTATATAAAGTCACTCCTGCAGTTGATATAATGCTTCTCCCCGGCTCAATATAAAGAGTTGGCGGGTTCGTTTTATACTTATCTATATGATGTTCCAATGATGATATAATTACATCAGCAACCTCATCAATTGATGGCGGTAAATCTGACTCTGTATATTTAACTCCAAGTCCGCCTCCAATATTTATTTCATCCAATACTATTCCGAATTTTTCTTCTATTCTTGAAATTTCTTTTATAAGCACTTCAATTTCATCGTGGAAACATTTTGGTTCAAAAATTTGAGAACCGATATGAGCATGAAGCCCTCTTATCCTTATGTTCTGATGTTCAGTAATTATTTTAGTTATTGCATCATCAATTTGAGATAAGTCAAATCCGAATTTTGAATCTAATTGACCTGTTTTTATATATTCGTGAGTATGACATTCAATCCCGGGGGTTATACGTAAAAGAACATCAATATTTTTGTTATATTTACCCCCTATTTTTGAGATTAAATCGACTTCCGCAAAATTATCAACCGAGATTCTGCCAATCCCATTTTTTATTGCATAATCAAGTTCTTCTTCGGTTTTATTGTTCCCGTTAAAAAGCACATGAGTAAGCGGAATCCCGCTTTTTACAACAGTATAAATTTCTCCGATAGAAACAACATCAAACCCAAACCCTTCACTATCCAGAATCTTTGATATTGCACTTGTGCATAATGCTTTTGAAGCATACATCATTTTTGTGTGAGGATAACGCTTGAAGGCATTTTTATAATCTTTGCAAACCGAACGGATAGTATCTTCGTCAATAACATAAAGCGGAGTACCATATCGTTTTGCAAGTTCAATAGTATTACAGCCACCTATATGAATTTTGCCGTTTATATTTGTTTCAGTAATCGGCTTTAACAGTTGATTCGTTGTCATGCACACTTTTCCTTAAATTATCATTTTTTTAAGAATAACCGAAAAATGCCATAATTACAAGGGTTTATACATTGTTTAATATTGTTAAGCAAGGTAAAATATAGCTTGCATTTTTGTGGAATATATGTTATAATCACTCCAATATATACCTCATGTGACTATTACTATTTAATCAAGAAAAGAAGGATATTTATTATGAGTGTGAATAGAGTAGGCTCGTCAAATAATGATATGAGCGATTTCAGAAATAAAATTTTAGGTTCAACTGCAATCGGAGCATTGGCAGGCGGCGTTTATTCAGCAACTAAGACTAACTGGATATATAAAGGACTTCCGTCTGATCAATTTGTTAGAAATGTAAGTACTAATCTCAGAAAAGATATGACATCTGATGAGTTGAAAGAATCAGCAAAAATTTCTAAATTTTTATCTGATGTAGTTAAACCTGAAACAGATTTAGAAACATTAAAACCTCAAATTAGAGATAGCAAAGAATTATCCGAGGCAATTAAATCTGCGCCGGAGGAAGAATTGGAAGATGCGATAACAAGAGTATTTTCTCAACCGAAAGATAAAGTTAAACAAGATTTAACAAGATTACAATTCAAAACTAAATCTAACAAAAAAATAAACTCTACAACTGCTTTGAAGTTAATAAATGATAATTTTGATGCTTCAAATAAAAAACTTGTTAAAAATCCTGAAACATCAGAAAAAGTATTTAACATGATAAAGTCAACTGCAAATAAAATTCAGGCAAAATCCGTTGCGGTTGCTTCTGTGTTATCAGGGGCAGTAGTCGGAGCTTTGGCTTTAGTTGTTACAAAAGTCCCCGGAGAAGACAAGGGGTAAAGGGGTAAATGGGTAAAGGGGTAAATGTATTTTTAATTTACTGTTTTCTCAAATAAATATAAATAAAAAAGAGGGCTTTATAAGTCCTCTTTTTTATTGGTAAAGCAGCTCATAAGCCGTGTTCTGTTTTAGTTGATAATCATCTGTCTGGGAATGTGATTACTCACAAACTCTAGCGATTTTTCCGAGGTGGGCGAACAACCTTTATAACCCTCGATTTAATCTTGCATTCGAGCTGGGTTTACCTAGCCGATACCTCTCGATATCGCTGGTGAAGCTCTTAACTCACCGTTGCACCTTTGTCTGTACTCTGTTTGCAGAGCCATCGACCGTCTACATTTCTGTGGCACTATCCACCGGCTCACACCGTCCGGAGTTTCTCCGGAGCCCTGTTCTTGAATGCACGGACTTTCCTCATTTGTTCTCACAAACGCGATTATCCGACTACTTTACCGATTTTATGTTACCACGATTTATATATTTAGTAAATAAAAAAAAGCTGACTTTCGTCAGCTTCAAAACATTTCGTTGTTAATTAAATAAGTCATACAATCTGGATTGAATATCATCTTCATTAAGTTCGTGAGTTATATTATTCAAATCCATTGCCATCTGATAATATTCAGCGGCTTTTGTACTTTCGCCCAAAGCCTGATACGCTCGTCCGGCATTGAAATAGGCAAGCGTATAATTTGGGTTAAGTCGAATAGCATTAACAAAATACTCTACCGACTCTGACGGAGTGCCCATCCCATCAAGATAGACTACCCCTAAATTGTTTTGTGATATTTCGAAATTAGGGTTCAATTCAATAGATTTGTGGAAAGAAACTATTGATTCTTCAATATAATCTTTTTCCCACAAAGCCAGACCTGCTTTTGCATAAGCCATAAAGTTATCAGGATCCAGTGTTATTCCGTCGCAGTATGTTCTTATGGCTTTTTCTAAATCACCTTTGACCATGAAAAGATCTCCAAGTGACATCAGTAATTCATAATTCTTAGAGTCAAGTACCAATCCTGCCTGATAAGTTGCTTCCGCAGCTTCAAAATTCCCTTTGACTTCAGCATATACTGCTCCCAGTGCATGGCATACAATCGATGTCCATTGTGCGTCAGGATTTAGTTTTATTGCTCTTTGGTAATAATCAATAGCATCGTCAAAAAGCTCGATTCTTACATAAGCGTATGCCAATGAGTTGTTATAATATGGATTATCACAGTCGTAAGAAAGTGCAAGTTTAAATGCTGAAACAGCATTTAATTTATCATTTTTTCTCAGATATAAATGACCCAGTTCATAATATATTTTATCATTATCAATATTAAATTCTAATAAAGTGTTGTAATAATCAATTGCTTCATCAATCCGTTCCGGAAAAGACGTTTGTATCAGTGTTGCCAGCTTTAGTAATATTTCACGGTTCCTCGGATCAACTCTCAGTGCTTTTTTATAACATTCTAACCCTGACAACAAATCCTGTCTGGACATTGATAAATCGCCCATTTTCTTATAGAAAATATCACCGTGCTCTGTTTTCGCCATGCCATCTGAGTATGCTTTAAATGCTCTCGAATACATTTTTGCTTTTTCACATGTTTCACCAAAGGTCTTATACGAGAATACAGAAACGTTATCACTAAGTGATTCTATCATAAATCTGATAACTGATTTATCACACATTAAAAGCATTCCGCCTGATACCAGATAATATAAATATCGTGCAATTCTTCCTATTGTTGCACCTTCCACATTTATTTCACGTTTGATTAATTTTGATAAAAATAATCTTGGTCTTGCAGAATTTAAAAATCCGGTTTTTATAGCATAATCGAACTCTTTTTGTGCGGATCTATAATCCTCTGACATTGCAAGGAAATAACCTGAATATATATGCGCATTGACATTATCAGGCTCTAACGTAACCGCTGTTCTGCATTGTTCAATTGCTGTATCAAGGGAAATTTGCCCTTTTTCATACATTAAACTTGCCAATCTGTAATACGGTTCTGCCAAAAATGAGTTATTCCGAATTGCCTCTATATAATAACCGATTGCGTTTTCTAAATCTTCATTTTGTTGCTTCACAAGATATTTTTGATGGGACATTCGTGCCAAATCCAACGCACTTGCGTGCCCATTAGAAATATTTGTTTGGGGTAACATAACTTGTTCGGACATAAAATCTCCAAAAAGAAAATACTGTTTACTTTAATAGTGACGAACATGATTTTTTTATCTTTAGCAATTTTATATTTAAATCATACAAATAGTTTATTTTCAATTTTGAATGGACTGTTGAAAATTTTTTTAACTACAAAACTGATGTAGTAAAGAGGAAATTTTTATTTTGCTCTTGCATTAGTAACCTTACTCTTGTAAGAAAAACAAATTTATTATATACTGGTTTTGTACCCGATTAGGAACGGGTATGTGGCAAATAGTAAAGGAGAATAAAATGAACGTAACTATTGAAGATTCATGTATAGCATGCGGCGCTTGCGAATCAATTTGCGACGCTGTATTTTCAATCGAAGACAAAGCCGTTGTTAACGAAGCTGCAGTTGCAGGTAACGAAGACGGCGTTCAAGAAGCTGCTGATGCTTGTCCTGTTCAAGCTATTACTGTTGCTTAATTGAACAACGATAATTAATCAAAAGTCCGTATAGAAATTATTCTGTACGGACTTTTTTAATAATAAATTTCTCCCTATTTACCTCTTTTTTACTAAATATTAAGTGTGAAACCTAATTTTACCTCAAATTTACTCTGTTTTTGGTATAATTTATAACGTTAAATATTTTATGTGTATAAGTTATAAAGGAACTTGATTAGATGAAGATATTATGTTGGCTTTTGGCGGGAATTATGATGAGTATTCAAAGCGCCTTTGCATTTAATGTAGATGCATTTATGGATAAAACGGTAGCACCGGTATCAGATGCTATTGCAAAGGTTATATTTACATCCATTCCGATTCCGGGAGGTGAAATTCCAATAATTATTTTATGGATATTGTTTGCCGGAATATTCTTCACAATATATTTTAAAGGTGTTGCTATTTGGGGTTTAAAGCATTCAATTGACTTAATTGTAAAACCGTCAAAAACCGGAAATAATTCAGGCGAAGGCGAAGTTTCATCATTTCAAGCACTTGCAACAGCTCTGTCAGGTACAATCGGGATTGGTAGTATTGCGGGAGTTGCGATTTCTATTTCTATTGGCGGGCCGGGGGCAGCGTTTTGGATTTTCTTTGGTGCAATATTAGGTATGTCAATTAAGTTTGCGGAAGCAACATTAGCTGTTAAATTCAGAAAGTTTAACTTAGATGGTTCAATATCCGGCGGCCCTATGCACTACATAGCCCACGGGCTTACCAGAAAAGGTATGAGATGGCTCGGGCAGCCTTTATCTGTTATTTTTGCAATTCTCTGTGTAGGGGGTGCTTTTGCAGCAGGAAATATGATTCAGATTAATCAAACAGCTCATCAAATCTTGTTTATTACCGGTGGCGAAAACAGTATACTCCACGGATATAATTGGGTTATCGGAACTATTATTGCAATATTAATTTGGTTAGTGGTTGTTGGCGGGATTAAAAGTATAGCAAAAGTTACAACAATTCTAACTCCGTCAATGTGTGCATTATACATAATTTCTGGCCTGATAGTGATTGGTTATCATATAATGGATATCCCCGCAGGGATTGCGTTAATCTGTAGAGAAGCATTTCATCCGACTGCGGTTGCCGGCGGAGTATTCGGAACAATAATTATCGGTTTAAGACGCTCTGTTCAATCAAATGAAGCGGGTACGGGTGCGGCGGCTATTGTTTACGCAACTGCGCAGACAAAAGAGCCTGTATCACAAGGGTTTGTTGCTTTATTAGAAACTTTATTAACCGGCATTCTTTGTTTGTTCACATCTTTTGCTATCGTATTTTCAGGAGTACTTGAAAATACTCAAATTGGTCAAATCTCAGGCATAGAATTGGCATCTAATGCCTTTGAATCGGTTATTTCTTTCTTTCCGGTGATTCTTTCTATAATTGCAGTGTTATTTGCTCTATCAACTTTGATTTCATGGGCATATTACGGACAAAAGGCATGGACATTTTTATTAGGTGAAGGTAAAAAGAGAGTACTGTTATTTAATATTATATATTGTTCTTTTATTATCATCGGGGCATGTATGAATGTTCAATCTATAATTGATATTACAGATGCTATGATGATTGCTTTATCAGTACCAAACGTTATTACGCTATATATTTTATGTCCTGATATTAAACGGGATATGGCAGATTATTGCAAAAGAAAATTGGGCAAAAAAAGCGCATAATAAAAATGGAAAATAAAAATGAAAAATGGGAAATTACTGAAGAGAGTTTTCATTTTATCTAATAATGCAGATAGAATCTGCAATTCTTTGAAATCCATGGATAATCTTGAAATATATGCTGATAACAAATTATCCGAAGATAATTATGATTTGATTATCCTTTATGATTATCATGAAACTTTACCCATGAATTATATAAAAAACAATAATATAATAAGAGTACATAACTCGTTATTACCGTCATTTAATACAAAAACTCCAATAAAAGATGCGTATTGTTCGGGGGTAAAAGTGACGGGCGTTACAGTTCATAAAGTCGAAAATGCAAACTTAACAGGTATGATACTTACTCAATATCCTGTTATTATTGATATTTACACCCATTATGACCAGCTTAAATCAGAGCTTGAAGAACTTGCCGAAAAGATTGTTCCGTTAGTTGTAAAATCAATATTAAATGATACCATTTTTGATATAGTGGATTTTTTATATACTCCTCACAGTTGTAACCGCTGTTCGGGCTGCGAAAGTTGTCATAAATAAAATATGGAAATTATGTATACTAATGCGACTTTGCAAGTTTGGTGTTTTTAACATATAATATAGTCAATAAATAGGGGGTTTAGCATGGTCATACAAGAAAAATCGGAAGATTGCACCAAAAAAAGAAAAAAATCACCGTCAGATAAAGAATGTTTAAGAAAACCTGAGTTTTATAATATTTGGAGAAGAATTTTACAATATATAGCAATGCACATTGTATATAAAATAATGTACCTTGTTATGTATAGATTAGAAGTTCATGGTAAAGAAAATTTACCAAAAGATAATGCGTATATTGCTGCATCTAATCACCTCTCATCACTTGATCCTCCTCTTGTGTGCGGAGTTTTGAATAGAGGTGGTGCATTTGTTGCAAAAAAGGAGCTGTTTGATAACCCATTTTTAAGGTGGTGGATGAATTGGCTCGGGGCATTTGGAGTTGATAGAGAAAAACTAAGTATTGATACCTTAAAAACGGTAATGAATATAAAGCAAACCGGTTGGGTACTTGGGATTTTTCCACAAGGTACACGACAAGAACCGGGAAAAATTACAGGTGTAACAAAAGGATTTGCAAAGATTGCAAAAAAAACAAAATGCGGGATTTTACCAATTGGTGTTATCGGAACGGATAAACATGTAAAAATTCCGTTTACCGGAAAAGTTGTAGTTAAAATCGGAAAATTAATTCCTTACAGTGATAATGTGCAAGAAATGGTTGACAAGTGGGGATATGCTATTCAAGAATTAACAGGTTATGAGTATATTCCTGAGAATGAATAGTGTTTATGGAGTGTGAAAAAGATGGCTGAACGAAATTACAACAGGCGTTATGCAAAAGAATACGGAATAGCACGAACATTATTTTATATGTGCTTTTTGTATCTCGTTGTTTGGACGGTTTCAAAACTGCAATATAATATAAAAATTATTGGTCGTGAAAACTTAAAAAAAGGTCAAAAATATTTGTATACGGCAAATCATACTTCTTATTTAGATCCGCCGTTTGTTTCATTAGCTGCTAATACAACAGTTGCTTATATGGCGAAACAAGAATTATTTACTGATAAAAATTGGTTATTGAGATTTGTTGTAAAAATACTGGGAGCATTTGCCGTAAACAGAGAAAAACCTGAGCTTGCCACTTTTAAAACAGTGCTTGATTTATTAAAAACAAAATGGTCATTGGGAATTTTCCCTGAAGGACAAATCCGAAAAACCGGTGTATTAGAAAATATCCAAAAAGGGTTTGTTACTATTGCTAAAAAGGCTAAAATGGAAATTGTACCTATTGGTATTTGCGGGTTTGACGGATACGCCGGAAAGGCTTTATTCAAAAAACACATTACCGTAAAAATAGGTAAACCTATATCTTTTGAATTATCAGAAACAGAAATTATTAATGAATGGGCAAGGCAAATCTGTGAATTAACAGGGTATGAAAACAAGGTTACTATTGAAGAACATGCAATGGTATAGATAGAAATATGCAAGTGTTTTAATAACAAAAAGAAGGTGACCCAAATTTCATGCATTAATTTTATAACAATTTTTTGGTTAACGCTAAGAATAACTATAATATATTGATTCTAAGTTTATTTAGTTAACTTGAGATTTTGTGCAAAAAATTTAAAATTTTGGCATTTGGGTCATCTGCTTTAGATAGTTTAAAATTTATTGGGGTAACTGTTGCGGGGTAATTATTATATTCGAAGTTCAAACTTCGCCATATAATATAAAATTTCATCAAAAAATTCCTTTACACCTTCAAGATAGATGTATAACGTTTCTTTAAAACTCGCTGTCCCCGGTAGCAATAGTGTATCTAACATTTTTACTCCTTCTTTATGTAACACTTCATATCCAAATTTATTAACGGAAATTTTTATCAAAACTTTAGAATAAAAAAAATATTGTTACATTATTTAAAAATATGTTATAAAAACATGTATTTATGGAATATAGGATATAGGGTAAAGTGCCCCCTAAATATCCAACTTATCACTGAATGGCGAGATTATACATTGAAAACTTTACAAATATACCAAACATAAAAAGACATGTTATAATTCTGTTGGAGATAAAGAAATAAATGAACAACCTGCAATTTCAGAACGATGTTAACCTTTTGTTAACGGTTATGCCTGACAAAATAAAAAGTCAGCTGGATTATTCTAAAATGGATGATGTTATAGAAATAGTTCTGGATATAGGCAGGCGCCCCGAAATCAGACATTCTGACGGTAAGATTGATAAACTCGATACCGGTGAGATAACGATTGAGGATATTGAATCTGTAACTTCAAAACTTCCGGAATTTACTACAGATAACCGTTCAGGTATTCCGGGGACACTACACAGAATCAGTGCGATAAGAAACAGGCAAGGTAAAGTAATAGGGTTAACCTGCAGGGTTGGCAGAGTTGTAACGGGGACAATCGCTTGTATTAAAGATTTTTGTTTGATGGGTAAAAGCATTTTATTTTTAGGTCGTCCCGGAGTTGGTAAAACAACAAAATTACGCGAAATTTCACGTCTGGTTGCTGATGAATTAGGCAAAAGAGTAGTTGTTGTGGATACTTCTAACGAAATAGCAGGTGACGGTGATATCCCTCACCCTGCAATTGGTTCTGCCCGCAGAATGCAGGTAAGACAACCGGAATTTCAAAAAGACATTATGATTGAAGCGGTTGAAAACCATACACCTGAAGTTATTGTGGTTGACGAAATCGGAACTGAGGCGGAGGCTCAAGCGGCAAGAACAATTGCTGAACGTGGGGTTATGCTTATTGCAACTGCTCACGGTAATACTTTAGAAAACCTCATAAAAAACCCGACATTATCAGATTTAGTAGGTGGAATTCAATCTGTTACACTGGGTGATGATGAGGCTAAACGCAGAGCTTCACAAAAAACAGTACTCGAAAGAGAAAAACAACCTACTTTCGATATTGTAATAGAAATTATAGACAGAAATACCCTTGCTGTATATAAAAATACATCAGAGGCGGTTGATTATATATTGCGCGGATGGCCGATAAGACCTGAAATCAGGAAAGTTCAAGAAGATGTCGATGTTACGGTTGAAAATGTTAAAGCCGTTGCCGAACAAATTAATAAAATAGAAACGCAACTCCTTGAAAGACCGGAAGATACTTTAAAATTCAGTTTTTCACGAAAAGATTATGTTGAGAGCGTTAAACCGATAAAGAAAATCTATCTTTACGCTGTATCAAGAACTATTGTCGAAAAGGCTATAGAACGGCTTGATTTAAATGCTGAGTTAACTCGAAATATTGATGACGCTGATTTGGTTATTGCACATAAAAACTTTGCAAAAGGCGGAGCAAAAATCTTATCAACGGCAAATGAATACAGATTACAGGTGTTCTTTGTAAAAACAAACTCGATGGCACAAATACAAAAAGTATTAAAAGATGCACTTTGCATAGAGGAAGATGATGCAAATGCAATCCACGGTTATTATGATGATGCCGAAAGAGCGCTTGATGAAGCAAAAGCGGCAATAGACAAAATTCTTGCCGGAGCAAAAAATATTGAACTTAACCCGCAAAACCAACAAATAAGAAAACTTCAACACGCATTAGTTGAGCAGCACAACCTTGAAAGTCGCTCTGTCGGAGAGGGCAAAGACAGACACCTCAGAATAGTCGGCGGGTCGAATATAGAAAAATAAATTTGGTTTTTATAATTTTAAAATATCAAAAAATTTGGTCTTACATTTTATTCTTTTGTTAAAACAAAAAAATAATTGTATTCTTTTTTTTTAGAAAACAAGTATTTAGTTGTCATAATTTAATTACCAATATATTGTTTATGTTAAAATAAAATCAATAAGAGAGGTAAAAATAAATATGGAAAAGTTTTATGCAACTACGGCTATTGATTATGTAAACGGTGCTCCGCATATCGGGCATGCTTATGAAAAGATTTTATCAGATGTAATATATAGACATTTTTCCCAAAGATGTGATAATACATTTATGTTAACAGGTACTGATGAACACGGTATAAAAATTCAAAAAACAGCCGCTTCAAGAGGAATTACTCCAAAACAGCTTTGTGATGAAAATTCACAGCAATTCAAAGATGCGTGGAAAGCATTAAACTTTGACTATTCAAAATTTATAAGAACAACCGATGATGAACATGTTAGTGTCGTTCAGCATATATTCAAAAAACTTGTGGAACAAGATGATATTTATAAGCATACATATACGGGTTTATATTGTAGCGGATGTGAAGCATTTTTGAGTGAAAAAGATTTAACGGAAGACGGGCTTTGTCCGGATCACTTAAAGAAACCTGAAGTTGTTGAAGAAGAAAACTATTTCTTTAGACTTACAAAATACAAAGAAGCTATTGCTAAGCACATAAAACAAAATCCTGATTTTATTATTCCGTCATTTAGGGCAAATGAAGTATTAAATCAATTGGAGAATATTGAAGATATTTCTGTATCAAGAGCAAAAACGAATGTTGATTGGTCTATTGATGTTCTTGATGATTCTGAACAGGGGATTTATGTTTGGATAGATGCATTATCTAATTATATTACTGCTATCGGTTATGATACAGATGGCGGAAATGAACAATTTAAAAACTTATGGCCTTGTGATGTTCATGTAATTGGTAAAGATATTCTTAAGTTCCACAGTATTTATTGGATTGGAATATTGATGGCATTAGGTTTACCGTTACCAAAACATATTTTCGCTCATGGTTGGATAACTATTGATGAAACAAAAATGTCAAAA
The DNA here is from genome assembly GCA_902783125.1 of uncultured bacterium. Taxonomy (GTDB): domain Bacteria; phylum Cyanobacteriota; class Vampirovibrionia; order Gastranaerophilales; family Gastranaerophilaceae; genus UBA2883. Next base: position 20,700 of record CACZPS010000011.1, read on the forward strand.
TCACTGGGGAATGTTATTTCTCCGACAAGTGTTCTTGAATCATTCGGCTTGGAACAGCCGGATGCTTTGAGATATTATATGGCAACTGCAGCCCCTTGCGGGAAAGACGGAAATTATTCGGATCAGGACTTCAAAGAAAAAGTTAATGCTCATTTGGCGAATTCTATGGGAAATCTTTTGAACAGAACTTTATCTATGCTTGTGAAATACTTTGACGGTGATGTTAAGCCTGAGTTTAAGGTTCAGTCTGATTTGACAGATAAGGCTTTAAATACGGTGAAAGAAGTTATGCACAAGTTTGATTATTTTGAAATTCAGGAAGCTGCTCAAAAGATAATGGAGCTTGTTGATGAAACAAACAAGTATGTAACTGATTCTGAACCGTGGACATTAGCAAAGAACGGCGAAACGGATAAATGCGGACAGGTACTTACAACAGTATTAGAAGTTATGTGTGTGGTATCGTCTTTAATTTACCCCTATTGTCCGAATATTGCTAAATCTATGGCAGAACAATTGTCTTATGATTTATCAGTGAAATTAACAGATATTAAAAGTGATAATATTAAGGTTGGTCATTTGATAGATAAAGCTGATATTCATCCTGTATTTTTAAGATTAGATAGTGAATTTGCAGATAAGGGAAAAAAATAGTATATTCAAAAGGGAAAACAGATAGTGGGACTAAAGAAGAATACTGCCTTATATGTCGGAAGTTTTGACCCTGTAACTCTTGGTCATTTAGATGTCTTGCGTAGTGCGTCAGAGGTATTTGAGAATGTTATTATCGCAATAGCAGATAATCCTGATAAGAGGTCTTTGTTTTCGATTGAAGATAGAAAACATATGATAGAGTTATCGATTGAAGATTTATCAAAAGTGGAGGTTGATAGTTTTTCAGGATTAACTGTTGAATATGCAAAATCAAAAGGGGTAAATGTTTTAATACGCGGTTTACGTTCAGTTACAGATTTTGAATTTGAAAAAGAACTTGCTCAAAATAACGGGGTTTTGGCACCGGAGATTAAAACTGTGTTTTTCATGACTAACCCTGAACACAGTTATATTTCATCAAGTGCTGTAAGAGAAATTTTAAATAATAAAGGTGATGTTTCAAAATTTGTTTCGGACGCGGTATTATCTTATTTGTTGAGCATTTAATCCTGTTATAACTAATAAAATATTTTTTTAAAATTATATACAATTTTAGAGCAAATGAGTTTGTAAATTTGATATATTGCGTCTTTTATCTTTAAATGTTTTGTGGAAGTTTACTGTAACATTGAATATTATTATCATAATTTTTAAGCAACAAATTTTTTTCAAATTCTTGTAATTGCACTATTTTTGCGCTACATTTTAATTATATAGTCGGAAGAAAGTGGTAATATTTTAAGTAAGGAGGGCAAAATGCCAAAAAATACTATTACTGTTGACGGAAACTACGCTGCAGCGCATGTTGCGTATGCATTGAGTGAAGTTTCCGCAATATACCCAATCACTCCTTCATCAACAATGGGTGAATGGATTGATGAATGGGCATCTCAAGGAAAGAAAAATATTTGGGGTAAAGAAGTTAAGGTTGCTGAAATGCAATCA
>CACZPS010000012.1 GCA_902783125.1 uncultured bacterium
TAATCTGAATTTTATGGCATTTTCTATTTGCTCTGCTTCCTTTTTATCGGAAGCACCGGTGCAAAGACCGTGCTTCCTTTCTCCGTTTAACATAAATTGGTAATACCATTTGTCTTTTTTCTTATATACTGTCATTATATTGTCCTTTCATTGTTTGTTTATCCTGCATCCACTTTTCAAAAGAGTCTTTTAGAACATATAATGTTCCTCCTATTTTGAAAAATATATTTTGAGGTAAAGCTCCTCGTCTTTTCCATGTTTTTACTGTATTAGGATTTGCTTTTAATATGTTTTTGCAAAAATCCTTGAATGTTATAAGTTCTGTCATTTTATTTCTCCTTTTTATAATTTATATATTTTTTGTGATTACAAAATTACAAAGATAATGAATTACTTGTAAAATAAACTATAGGTTATTTTTTAGGTGTAATTTAGGTAAAATTACAAGTTATTACTATCTTCATTGCTTGATTCCTTTTTTTGTACTGGTTGAATAAATTCAAGAACATCTTCCCAACCTGTTATATCAAGTATTACTGAGGTTTTACATTCTTTACCTAACTGTTTGTATCTTACAGTTTTATTCTCAACAAATCTTGAATCATTTTTGAGATATGCATTGAATTCGCTCATTTTAATTTTTTTAGCAGGGTCATTACTAAAATATTTATTATGAGTTGAAATAAGTGTTTCCTTATGGAACTTCAAAAAGGTTTGATAATCTTGCGTAAATATTCTATAGTGATAGTCTTCTTGTATTACTTGGTTTACTTTTAGTGCAAGTAATGAATTGAGTAATATATCTACTGGTGTTGGTATTTCTGAATAACATTCAATGGTATCTTCGGCATATTCAATTACTTTTGTATGAAACTCAGGTATTTCATATCCTGCAATTTTTTGCAATATATATGCTCCTGTATAATCATAAGCTAAATTACAAATTATTCTTTGTTCAATATCTCCTAATTGTTCAGAAAAATATTGTTCAAAATGTTGATATAAACTGATAATACCTTCGTGAGTATATTTTGTTAATTCGGGCAATATCAACGAAAGTTCTCGTCTTTTATCAATATCTTTATCAAAATATTTAAAAGATTTTTCATTAAATGCACCTTTCATTATTGTGTATACACTCATTCGATTTCTTAATTCTTCCTTATCTATTTTACTCCTATTGCTGAATTGATTATCTCTCGTATTTCATCATCAATCGGGTTATACAATACTTACACCCCTCATGCCTGTTCTGTCTATTCATCATGTACATCAGATATCTAACTCCAAATCTATTTCTAATAATTTTTTATATTCTTCGAACAAACGTTCCTTTTTCTTTTGATAAAACTCTATCAGATTCTGACACCCTTCAACCTCTTTGGTTAGGATATCAAGCCTCTCTTTTAATTCTTTGATTTTCATTTACCCTTCCACTACTTAATTATTTCCGGATAGAATTGAGAGCCGTAGTTTTTAATGAATTCCGCATCCAAGTCCTCATCTGCTCCGTTCCCGTTCCCAATTCTATACTTTATCTTTTTTGTGACTTCATCTTCCGTTTTGACAATTCCGATGCAACCGCCCGTGAAATTACAAAACCACCAACTATCAACAATCTTACTCGCCATCGTGACCTCCTATTGCATCTGCAGGGAAACTGTCATCCGTTTTCAGTGCGCCTGTTAATTGAATAATCGCTTCAATATCGGCATTGACATCATCTCTTGACTGATACTGTCCTGTTCTCAACCTCGTGGCATAAAAGTTTATTTGCCCGAGAACCTTTTTATATTCATCAAAATCTTTAATCGCCTGTTCTGCGTTCAGCCTGCAGAGTCTTTGGGTGGACCGCAGTTCTTTCTGCAGGTCCTCATATGCTGCAATAACCTCATCCTTTTTCTTACTTTTCATGTTCATCTATCAACTCCTTCATTGTTATTTTTAAAGTCTAATGCTTTTTTAAAATCTTCCACACTTCCTAATTTTCTATATTCACAAAGTTCTTTTAATTCTAAAAGTATAAAAGCCTCTGCACTAAATTCTTCATGATATTTATATTCACAAGTCATCTGGAATAGGTTTATTTGTTGAGTAAACTAATTGACTAAATGCTTTTTTACTGTCTTGTTTGTAGCTATCACCAGCTTTTTTAACTAATCTTCCTCTTGCTTGTCCCTCAAAAGCACTTTTTGCAATTTGGATAAACTGTTTTGAACATAATAAATCTGGGTCTAAATCGTCAATGCATATATTCATTCCGTTAAATTGATAGGTTAAATCTTCAAAACTTCTGACTGTTGTACTTCCTGCCTTTAAGAAATCTTTTCCTAATCCGAATAACGCAAGTCCAACTTTCACAATAGTACTTTTACCTGACCCTGATTTACCCCATAACAGTAGAGATGACACTCCTTTGACGAGGAATAATGTATAAAACGGAGCCATTAGCATATGGCCAAGTGGCATTAAGGCAAGAACAATATTATCCCCCCAGCATTCAAGCAAGTTTTCTAAAAGTTCTTTTGCAATTTCTTGTGCAGTTCTGTTGCTCTGATAAATATTAGGTAAAGGCATTGATACCTTATCATTTGCTTTTATTGAAGTGTTTTCATCAATAACAATAATATTATCCTCATTTGCAAATGTACATTTGCCATTATCTATAAGGGCATTACCTGCTAAAAACACTTGAGGTTTTAAAACTCCTGAAATAATTGGCTTAATTAGTTTTTTCTTGAATTTCGGTATAATTATTTCTTGTAAGAATATTGGGAAATTTTTGTTACTGATTTCTAACCGTAAGCTTGGGTCAAGTTTACACAGTCTTTTTTGAAATTCCTTAGACTCTAATAGGTCTATCCCTTTAAATTCTACATTTTTAAATATCTGTCCTGTATAACTCACTAAATCTAAAGAACAGTAAACATTATCCTCTTGTTTACTACCATCATTAAATGGTTCAACAATTTTTCTCCCATCTGTAATATTAAAATTACCTATCAGTGATAGTGTTACTTTATCCCCTACGGAATGTAATTCAAAAAGTTTGTTATTAATATCAATAAACGAATAGTTTTTTTCGGGATGTCGGTATCTTTCACAGAGGTCTATTGAGAAGTCTTTCCTAAATTGTAATAAACTCAATTCTTTTTCATACTCCTTAATTTTGTCTGTACAAGGTGGTTTTAATATATCAATTGGACTATTGATATTTTCTACTGAAGTATTTCTTTTCATAATTGTTCTCCTTTATTTCTTGTAATATTGACAGTTCTTACATTCTTTAAAATCTCTTGCGATTGTTTTGCAGTTGATTTTATATTTTTGAGCATTATCAAATTTTGCTCTTGTTTCTTTGTATGAGTAATTAGGGTATGGCTTACTAAAATAGTCAAAAATATCAAATCCATTTTTTAATTTGGATAAAATATTGGCAAAATAAAACCAGTAAATTTCCCCTAACGAATCGGCATTGTCTACTGCGAACCTGCAAAAATCACATTTTTCATATAATTGCCGAAAATCCCCTTTTATTTGAATTGGTTCATATTGTATATCATTACTACCTGTAAAAACTCTATTTTTATCCTCTTGAGTAAGATATGTAATCCACTTTTTAGGTAATTGAGGAATTCCATTTATATCTTCAAATGTGTAACCTTTAGCAAATCTATAATACCCTTTATTTCCTTTAACACCACCGCAAACACAATAGGCATTCGACTGAATATCAATGCAATTACCAATTTTTCGTTTTAATTGTACATTTTGCGGTAATTTAAAATACATATGTGTACCATTTGACTGTGTATATATAAGTATTGTTTTAGGTAACATCCCGAGTTTATTTACAAGGTTAGTTAGTAGCTTAAAGCCATGCTTATTTTTTTCAGGTTTGTTATCCGTATCAATAACAACAATGCCACTTTCTTTACAGTAAAAAGCAGGTCTACCATTTGGGTATTCCTGCCACATTGCTTTAATTTCATCTGGATTACTGCTTGCTCGCTTTGTCCAGCTAAAATTTTTATATGGGTATTTGTCTGGTCTTACAGGAAAGACTTTAAATTCCTTGCTTCCGTAAAATAGTGCCAAGTTTAAGTAATAATTCTCTTGTTCTTTTCCCTCATGCCATTCATTAATATCTTTTACAATAGCATGAGGTGCGATTTCTTTTGTTGTAATCATTAATCCTCCTTTGTGTATTCTATGTATCTGTTTATACAATAGCTATCTTTATTATCATTAAATACTTCAATTATGAATTCATCTATTGAATCAAAAAGAGTATCTTGAACGGCGACAATTCCTCTAATATGATTTTCAGCTTGTGAATTCAGATTAAAATTGATAATACCAACTAATAATCGTTTGTAATAAGTATTCATTTTTACCTCCTTTTTAATTTTTTTTATTATAATCACTTAAAACACCCATGTACACTGTGTTACAAGTGCAATGAGCTGTTTATATTTAATTGTCAATGTTCACTATCAAAAAATTTGATAGTTATTACATACCTTTTTGTTTTTGTTTTTTAGAAACTCAATTAAAAATCTGTAAACCTTTGTCATAGTCGGTTTTTGCCATTCGGTCTATTTGTTTTTATCAATAAAAAGAAAAATTTCTTTACAAAATTAACAACCAAATTGACATTTTAGGTGGTTATTAGCATAATTAAGTCATGCAAAAAGAAAAAACGGTGTCTATATGTCCTAAATGTCACACAATTGAGAACGTTATAAGACATGGCGTAAGAAATGGGATTCAACGATATAAATGTAAAAAGTGCAAGCACGTATTTCCTGCTCAACGAAAACGGGTAAAATATTCCAAAAATGAAAAAACATTA
>CACZPS010000013.1 GCA_902783125.1 uncultured bacterium
AGTTCTTATTAATTATACTACAATGTTTTCCTAACAAATTTATTTTGTAAACGAATGTAACAATTTATTATTAATTTCTAAAGTTTTCAAAAAAAATGCCGATAAGAAAAATATAAGTAAGTTAAATAAAGGGGTAATTATGGGTAACTCGTTAGAAGCTATTTTTAATCAATATCAGGCTAAATTTCCATTATATTCAAGAAAAGCTATTGTTGAAGAGATGGTAAAAGACGGTATTTTTGACGGAATGCTTAAAACAGGAAAAATTAAACAAGCAGATATAGATAAAATAAAAAAAGGGTCAAGTTTATTTTTATACGATAATTTAGTTGAAACATCTGCTTCAGAACTAAATCCAACAAAAATATGGGGTGGAGATTTTAGTACTAAAAACAGCGTGGAGAAAAAAGTTGATTATACAAAAACAACACCTCACAAATTTACTTCGCTTGTTGATGTAAATTATCAAGGTAAGATTTTTTCTTCTCAGTTTACATTAGAAGGTATAAGAAAAAAATATAATGAAAAAGATTACAAAATAGCAAAGGAAATAAATAAAGAATATCCTAATTATTCTACAATAACCGTAGTTGATAAAAAAACAAATAAAAAAGTTTGCGAATATCAAATAAGTACATATGATTCGTTTCGTCAAAAAAGCAATGATTTTTTAATCAGCCATTATGCTAAAGATGGTAAAACAGTAAATGAATTTGTAATTGTACATGAGTATGGCAGCGATTGTTACTTCGGAAAAGTATCAAAACGCGATGGCAAACATAGTATAGATACATTTTACGAACAAAACGGAAATATACAAAAAACTTATGAATGGAGTGAACAAATACAAAACGGTAAAAATGTTTGGGATATTGACAAAATAACACTATACTCTTATGGTAAACCATATAAAGTTTTAAAAGGCAATTACCAAGATACTATAAAAAATTATAAAGTAGATGAAATCGCAAGTATTTTAGAAAATAAAAAGTCTTTAAACATTCAAGAGCAAATGCAGTTATCATCTCTTATTGATTCGATAACTGATCACAATGTTTTTGAAATGGTTTTTGATTATCAAACAAAAACAGGCAGAGATTTGTTAGATGATTTGCAAAGTATAGCTGATAAAGATAAAAGTAAATTTGGAGAAACTTTCTATGTTCAATCTTCTATTATGAAAATGATTAACCATTTAAGAGATTGTATGACATATAAAGGGGGGTCTAACGATAGCTGGCTTAATGATCACTCTGAGCAATATATATCTAACAGATTGGTAAGAGATTTGGAACAAGGCAAAACCGACTTGTTTAAAGCAGATTTAAAACTTGCAGGGATTAATCTTAACGAAGAAGAGCGTGAAGGCATTTTTGAACTATTCGGAAATCCTATGATAAGAAAAGTTCTTATGAATTTTCAGCATAGGGCAGATTCTTTGTATCAAGATAATAAAGAAGATAAAAATTTAACTAAAGGTATTCTGTATACTATCGCAAAGAGTGACAGTATACAGCCTAAAGAAAAAGCCGATATAATCCTTGATACAATTACTCAACTAGGATTTATAATTGACGATGATATAAGAAAAGAAATAGGTGATTTTACAAGGTCTCAGGAGTTTATGAATCTTATGCTTAAATACTGTACTCAAGACAAGTACAGTGAAGATATTATCGCTGATATGAAACTTAATAAAAATAATCCGGATAAAATCCTTGTTGACTTTAAACGTCTGAAAGCAAGAAATACTCCCAGAGAAAAAGGAACTGAAGTCTCAAAACCAAACGGTAAAATTGATATAGACTTTAAGCAAGGAAGAACTGGAGATTGCTGGCTTCTTGCTGGAGTTATTTCTTTATGTAAAAAGCCTAACGGAAAAACAAGGTTGGAGTCTCTTCTAAAAGTAGATGAAAAAACTGGTGATGTTACAGTTACTCTAAAAGGAGTTAAGAAAACGTACAAAATTCCATACTCAGAAATACAAGGCTCTAAACATTTATCAGGCGGAGATGGTGACATGAGGGCTTTAGAGCTTGCTTTTGATAAATATATAAGAGAGCTTGCCTATAATAAAGAGTTAATGGCAAATCAAGTAGATATTCAAGGAAATACAACATATTATCTATATCAAGTTCTATTCGGTGACGGCAAAGATTTTGGTAAATATAAACCTTCTATGAACAAAGATTTTAATAATCCAAATAAATCTTTCTGTATCGGTGCCGGTATGTTTGATGCTTCGCCGACAGAATGTAGAGATGCAGTAATTGATTCTAAGGGTAAAAGAATTGATTTTGTAACAGGTCATGCTTACGCAGTAGTCAAAGCTGATGAAAAATATGTTTATCTCGTAAATCCTTGGGATTCAAAAGAAACGCTAAAGGTAGAACACGCACAACTTGAAAAACTAAAGCCAAATGTAGGTGTTTGTAATTATTAGTTTTAACATTTGTTTACAAACAGGCAATTTCTTCGCAGGCATGGTTTTTATATAAATATAAAAATGTGTGTGGAGGTAATCTATGTTTGAACTAAATAACGGTGTTGCAAAAATTGACGGAAGCAGGGGTAAATATACAGAGG
>CACZPS010000014.1 GCA_902783125.1 uncultured bacterium
ACTGTCGTTCGCTTGTCTTTGACAGTGCTCACTTCGTCCCTGTCTTGACCTGTTCGCGTTAAACGTGCCTTCGAGTTTTGCCATCGATATTTTATCTCTTGGCAAAAGCTCTTCGCACTCTGCTCACAGGTCGCTCGCTTACCGGTCGTTGCCGTCCGGAATTTCGCTAGTCACTTAATCACTTCGTCACTTAATCACTTTTATCAGCCTTCGGCTGATAAACTATAATTTATCCATGTTAAAATAATAATATGAAAAAGATTATTTTAGCCTCAAGCTCACCAAGAAGACGAGAAATTCTAAAAAACGCAGGACTTAAGTTTGAAATTCACCCATCAAGCTATGATGAAGTACTGGATAACAACATATTTACCCCCGAAAAAATTGAAAACTTAGCATACAATAAGGCAAAATCCGTTGCGGAAGAAATAAAAGAAAACGCAGTTATAATAGGGGCAGACACTGTTGTTGTCTTTAATAATAAAATACTCACTAAACCACATGATAGAGATGATGCATTTAATATGCTAAAAAACCTCAGCGGAGTTGAACATCACGTCGTTACAGGGATTTGTGTTATTGATAAATATGAAAATAAAATAAACATTGACCACGTAATAACAACAGTAAGATTCGAAAAACTTTCTGATGAACTCATAAATTATTATATAGACACTTTCAAACCGTTTGATAAAGCAGGTGCCTATGGCATACAAGAACTTCCGGACGGGTTTGTACATTCTGTTAACGGCAGTTTAGAAAACGTTATTGGGCTTTGTTCAAAAAAAACACTTGAAATGCTGGATTTATAACTATTACAAAAACTCACAAATACTTAAATATTCACAACAACAACCCTGTTTAAATACTGTTTTTTTTATATTAAAATCCTGAATTTTCACGCATAAATCAGATAATTTCGACTTATATTCCGCTTTAAGAGAATCTGTTAAAAGGATTTTAACCTCACTATTATTTTTCAAATCCAAATAGACAAAGGTTAAACCGGCGCAAGAATACAACTCATCACACATTAACAAATACACCATAGTTTGCGGGTCATAAATCATATCTTTTTTTACGCCGCCGGTTTTGTAATCTAATATATAATAATCATTGTTATTTCTGACAATTGCATCAATACGCCCGCCAATCCAAAATTCTCCGAGTCGCATCGTTATTTTTTTCTCTATCCCGATTACCTCAAAATTATAATAAGGATTGGATTTTAACACAGACCAATACTCTTTTTCCGTGGGGGTTAACACTTGCTCAAATTTGGCTATATCCCCACCATTTAAGTAATATGACGCAGCAGAGTGAATATTTTTACCTGCAACAAAATTTTTATCAAGATGAGGGGAAGGTATTTGTTCAATATATTGAAAATAAAACTTCCTCGGACATTCAAGAAAAAGTTTAATCATATTCGGCGAAATTATACTTATATCATTTTGAGCAGTCATTACACCTCTAAACATGTATAATCAGGATTATCAGCCAAACATTTTTCCACTTCTTCAAAAGTTATAAGTCCCTCAGTTGCCCCAAATTTAGATACAACAGAAGCTGAAACAACAGAGCCGTACATTAGTGATTTACCAACATTAAGCCCAGTTCTTTCCATAGAAGCACAGAAGGTTGAGGCAAAAGCGTCACCTGCACCTAAAGTTGATACAACCGGAGAATTATAAGTCGGACAGTAATAAAACTTCTTACCGTCATAAGCATAAGCACCATGCCCGCCATCAGTAATAACGATAACTTGATAATCAGCCACTTTTAATTTCTTCAACATTGATTTTAGATCAGGGTGAATAATTTCCGCAGAATAATGCTCCGTTTTCGTATCAGGTCGAACTTCTATACCCGTACACATAATTGCTTCTTCTTTATTCATAACAATAACATTGGAAGTTTTAAGAATCTTTTTAATTTCCTTAAATCCCTTTTTCAAACTGGTTGTACCAGCATTAAAACAAACCATAATATCATTATCTTGAGCAAACTCAACTAATGGCTCAAGCACTTTGTTTGATTCACCGTTTAATGGAGCTATATACAACAAATCAGCTTCTTTCAAAGCATCAAAATTAATATCTTCAACCGTCAAAAGCGCATTTGCACCCCTGTTTGCAAGAACAGTTCTATCACCCTGAAAACTCACTAATATTATTGAAAATCCTGTTGATAACTTCGGATTTTGCACAATGTTATCAAGATTTACATTCGTCTTTTTAAAAGCATCTAAAATCCCCGCAGAATAAATATCATCACCTATTTTAAATATAGCTGATGTATCGTAACCAAGATTAGCAAAATTCATTGCTGTATTGACTCCGCCTCCGCCAAGATTAGATGAGAAATTACTCATATCAACCTTAGCCCCGTACGGATAACTCATAAACTCCGAACATCTGTCTTTTGTACATACTGATACGATATTCGCAGATTCACATTCTACAAACACGTCCATTGTTGCGCTTCCTATTGTAAAAACTTTCTTCATATAAACTCCAACTATTTTTGTAACTGCTTTATCTTTGCATTAACCGTATTAACAAGCCCCTTATCATGCTCTAATGCAACATATTTTTTATAATTATCTATTGCCTTCTGATTGTTATGTTCATACTCATAGGCTAAGCCCAGAGCATAATAAGCGTAAGTATATTTATCATCTATTTCAATAACTTTAGAAAAACAGTCGATTGCATCATTTAGTTTATTTGTATTAGCATAAACTAACCCTAAATTAAACCAAGCATCTGTATACTTATCATCAATACCTATTGCTTTTTTATAATATTCACAGGATTTATTTAAATCCTTATTATTCTTATGGATATTACCTATTTTTAACATAATCTCTTTACGGTCAGGATTAATTTCCAAAGCCTTTTCATAAGGTTCAAGCGCTGATTTGTAATTTTTATCTTTATACAACTTATCGGCTTTTGCTACTAAACTTGCATATTGAACATTTTTATCAACATTTTCGCCTGATGCCATTTTTTCCAAATCAGCAGTTGTTAAACTGTTCTGAAATTCTTCATAAGCACTTTTATATTCTTCATTTTTAGGATCTAAATCGACTGCTTTCTGGAAGTTTGAAACGGCAACCTCTTTGTTGCCTTCCTGTCTGTTTGAAAGTGCAAGCCCAAAATAGGACGCACCTTCTTTTGGATTAAGTTCAATGGCTTTTTTAAAATATAAAACAGATTCTTTTGGATTTCCTTCATCTAACAATTTGTATCCGTATTCAATATAAGCAGCATTCAGATTAGTATTAATTGTATCATCCTGCTTTATTTTTAAAACCTTTTCATAAACATCAATAGCTTCTTTATATTTATCTTGAGCATGCAAAGTAATTGCCTTATTATAATTCAGACTATAATTATCCGGTTCTTTTTCCAATGCAATATCATAATATTTTAAAGCATTCTCAAAATCGTTCTTTTTATGATAACAAAAAGCTAAATCCTTTATTGTATCTATATCAGATTGATTAAGAGAGTACGCTTTTTCAAAATTAAATATAGCTAAATCAAGGTTATCAATTCTTTTATATAGTGCACCCAGATTAACATACCCATCAACATCATCAGGATATGCTTTTATATAATCATTATATTGTTTAATAGCTTCCTCGTCTTTCGATTGAGCAGAAAGCATATTTGCATAATCCAATCTAAACTCATTCATATTAGGCGCAAGTTCAAAAAGTTTTGCATAAGTAGCTTCAGCTTTCGCAAAATCATCAAGATTTTGATAACATAATGCAAGCTGTGCCAAAGATTTTACACTCGTTTCATCCTGATCAATCGCCTTTTCTAACATAGAAACGGCTTCATTATATTGTTTTGTTTTATATAAGGCAGTTCCGTATTTTGCATATTCCTTAAAAGTTTTTGGATTTTTTTCATACATTACTTTAAAAATATCACATGCCTTATCAGACTTATCATTCATAAAATAAGCCTCTGCCAAATTCGCTTTAGCTTCATCATTATCAGGATATAAGGTCAAAAACTTGTTGTAATAAACTTCAGCCTCACTATATTTCTTTTGTGCAAGCTCAACATTGGCTATATTAATATAATTATATTTATATTCCGGGCACAATTCCAATGCTTTGTTATAAGCATCAAGAGCACTTTTGTTATCACCCATTGTCTGATAGATACTTCCCATGCTCACATAAATAAACGCATCATTAGGGCGCAATTTAGCCGCTTTTTTATAAGCATTTATAGCATTTTCGTATTGCTCAATATTTGAATATAACCCGCCAAGTTTTGTATATAACATTACATCGTCGTCATTATTAACTTCTATCGCTTTATTGATAAAATTAATTGCACCGTTCATATCTTGATTATATTCACAAACGGCAGCCTGTTGATAAAATTTGTGAGCTTCCCTTGTCATTTTTGCATCTGAAATACTCATACTTAGAGCAAACCCTACCAATACAGCCAAACCTAAATACCGTTTTTTCATTTTATATCCCTTTAATTAAAAACTTAATAATATTATAGCGCAATTCCGTTTGCTTTGCACATAATATCTAATTCATTTATTTTTTGTTTAATTTTTTTAGCAAGCGAACTTATCTCTAAAATCTCATTTACCCCTAATGCCAAATTATACATTTCTTTTGCGCTGTCTATATGCTCTTTCGGGTTATTTGAAGACATTGCCATTTGTTTATGACATTCGCCCGAGATTAAATATAATTTTGCCAATTGATATTTGATATCATAACCTTTTGCAATAGCCATAGAACGTTCAACATATACTCGAGCCGAATCATATTCCTTAAGAGAAATATATATTCTGCATATCAATTTATCGAATAACAATGAAAAATAATGGTTACAAATTTCAGGTTTTTGAGCAATACTCAATGCCTTATTAGCAATATCAAGTGCCTGTTGCTTATCCACCATTATTGTAGCCTCGGCAGTTAAATACCAACCTAACAATACCCCAACCGCATTCTTTTCATTAGCAAAATATTCCAGCTGCTTTGTATAAATATCTAATGCACTCTGTGCTGATTGGGTTTGAAGAATCATTTTCCCAAGAATAAGTTTTGAAATATTTTTAGTAAATTTATCATTAATATTTTCGGCAAAACTTGCAATCTCAAACAATTCGTCCATAGTAATCTGTTCCCGATTTGAGAAGAATTTATTAAGCAGACTTATAAGATTTAATCTTGATACTACAAAAGAATTTATAACTTCTGAATTTTGATATATTTCAAAAATATCATTCAAAATCTTATTGGACATTTTGATATTACCTTTTATAGTATTTGCCAAAGCAAGTTCCAACTGAAGATTACAGAAGAATTGTTTATCATGAATATCATTTGCCTCTAATACTTTGAATAACTCATTAATAACCTTAAAAGCCCTATCATTACCCTGACGGGTAAGCGCACGGGTGAGCTCATATAAGGTTGTAATCCATGAATCAAACACCTCATCTTCACTAACCCATTTATATTTAAAACTTTTCTTTGCAAGAGTTGATTCTATTACAGGAATAATATCATTTTCCGCAAGACTGACAACTTCTCCAAAATTCCCTATTTCATTTAATGAAAAGAGTTTTCTTGTTTTTATAACGGCAACTTCAACAGAATATGGGTCTTCAAACTTGTCTAACACACTGTCTACACATTCAATAACCCCATAGTGATTTTCCAGTTTTCTTGCACAAGATGCAATATACCCCAACAAATCAATTTCTTCATATTTAGACAAATGTTCTGTATTCAAAGCCTTCGTCAAAAACTCAATACTTTCTTGAGGACTAATTTTTTCCAACAATTTCCCGCTTTGGATATAAATATTTTTCTTAATATTTTCAGAGGATTTAATCTTGTTATTTTCAACAACACTCAAAATCTGTTTCTGAGCAGTCACAAACAACGATATATCACCGACATAAGATGCTATCTGAACGCCCATTGACCAAATATTCAAATACTGTTCCGTATAACCCATATCTTTAGCAATACAACTCAATGAAGCCAACGATGATAAATGATAGTTCTGCAACAACATAAACAATTCTTCACATACAGATTTATAAGTATCCTTATCAGCTTTCAACTCGTTTAATGTAATCTTCCATAAATCATTACTCTTAAATTCATAAACAACATTTGAAACAGCTACAAGATAATTAAGTTTAGTTAGTTTATTCAATATCAAATCAAGCTGCTCCAAATCAACATCCAAAAACATATTCAAAATAATAGGATTTGATTTATAACCCAGTAATGCAATTGCCGTAAGAACTTTGTAAGCAAGAAAATCTTCTTCTTTTAAAATCAAAAGCCGTTCTGACACTGTATCTTTAATTGTTTGAGGGACAGAAAACGGGATATGGTTCCTAACTTTATCTGACGTCAGATTAACATACTGTTCAAAATTTGCAGGATTTCCTAATGAATATTTATGTATCAAATTCTTTTGCTCTAAAGTTAAACCTAAATCATTATATTTATCGAGAATCGGACCTAAATGTTCCCTTGTTAAAGGAGCGATAGCAATATCACAATAAGCATCCTCTTGTAATTCTTTGCTTCTCAACAATCCGATAGATGAACATTCTTGATTATATGTCAAAACAATAGTTATACTATTTTTTATATCCGAATCAGAAATTAATCTGTGAATAAATTCCAAAGACATCGCATCAATTTCAGAGAAATTATCAACTGTTAAAACTATATCAGCCGTATGTATAATCGTTTTAAACATTTTAAACAAAATAGAATATGTTCGTTCTTTGTGGGCATGTATATTCTTAAATTCGCCTAATTTTTCAGGGTAAAGGAAATTAATAAAGTCATGGATTTCTGAAATATCCATATCAGTAAAATCTTGTTTAAAGAATATTAATGACTCTTTTTTTAAACTTTCGATATCTATACAGAAATTGTTTAAATTAAATAAATTCAAGAACACATCCTGAAAATAACCAAACGGAGTCAATCTTGTATAGCTATAGCATTTTCCGGAAAGCCACGCATAACCATTGTCTTTTAACTCAGATGAAACAAATTTAACGACAAGGTTTTTACCGGCACCGCTTTCCCCGCTAATCCCGACAATTTTTACGGCAGGATTTTTTATGGATTCTTTCAGTTTTTCTTTTGCTTTCTGTTGAGAATAATACACAGCCTCATATTTAGGCATTGCATCAATCATTTCAGATTTTTTCACTTCGGTTGGTTTTGTGGTTTTATATTTTTCGCCAATATTTGCCCCACAACGCCTGCAAGTATCAGCCTTGCTGGAATTTGTTGCGCCACACTGATGACAAGTCTTCAGCAAAACATATTCACAATGTTTACAAACATGTGCAGTTAAAGGGTTATGCGACTTACAATTTGGGCAAAGCCGTCCAACCCTTGTTTCACAATTGGGACACTTTAGACTATCGTCCGGTATTTCTGTTTTACAATTTGGACAAAGCATTAGCTTTATTTAACCTATACTCGAGTTTATCAATTTCCACAAATATATTAACATATTTTTTGCTGGTTGGTTTAATGTTAAGAATAAAATCAACCATTTGATGTAGGGATGAATATAATTTTACAAATCAAATATTTGAAAAAAAACATGTTAATATTAAAATAGAAATATAATCATAGCGGTATCGTCTAGTGGTCAGGACGGCAGATTCTCATTCTGCAAACACGGGTTCAATTCCCGTTACCGCCGATAAAAAAATAGATACACTCGTTGTATCTATTTTTTTATAAGTGTAACAAGGGAATTTACCCCAAAGGCGAAGCCTTTTTCGGGTTCAGAGGATTTTCGCTAAGGCGACGGCGAATGAAATGAGCCCAGCCCGTAAGAGCAAATAGCACGATTGAACGACTAAATCCGATAGGATTTAAAAGTGAAAATAGTGCTATGCGCACCCGAATAATCCGATATAGAACAAATAAAACAAGCCCAAGACAATTCCCGTTACCGCCGATAAAAAAATAGATACACTCGTTGTATCTATTTTTTTATAAGTGTAGCAAGGGAATTTACCCCAAAGGCGAAGCCTTTTCGGGGTTCAGAGGATTTTCGGTAGGGCGACGGCGAATGAAATGAGCCTAGCCCGTTAGAGCAAATAGCACGATTGAACGACTAAATCCAATAGGATTTAAAAGTGAAAAGAGTGCTTTGCGCACCCGAATAATCCGATATAGTACAAATGACCAAATTCAAAACATTTCTCCGTTACCGCCGATAAAAAAAAATTTGAGGGTGTTCGACGGAAATTGAACCCCTCGATTTTTTGCCCTTGTCAAAAAATCTCGCGGGTTCTTCCCTCTCACCAAAACGATA
>CACZPS010000015.1 GCA_902783125.1 uncultured bacterium
AAGTGACTAGGTGATTAAGTGATTAAGAAATCAGAAATTCTTAGTCACTTAGTCACGGTTCACTTAGTCACTGTAAATTATAGTTTATCGGCTTACGCCGATAAACTATAATTTACCCAATAAAAATAGTACTAAATGTGTACTAAGTAAATGACTAGTATTTTCTTAATATTTGCAATATAAATTTATAAAGTTCTTTGTCTTTTGCCATCAGCCAATATTTTGATTTCCCGTATTCGTGCAGAAGAACATTATGCGGAACGTATGTTGAGCTTAATGATTGACACCCGCAAGCAAAGTATTCATCTGCACTAAGTCCGGCATAATGCCCTGAAATTATTCCTTTATTCTTCGCTTTTTTAAACAAGCAATTTATGGTATCAGTATCTTTTTTATCAAATACTGACATCAAATCATGTCCCAATTCGTGCGCAACACTTGCTTGTGAGAGTTTATTTCCGATTAATGATTCATTGATAAATATTATATCAGGAGCTTTCATTCCATAAGATGTATCTATAAATGTTCCGTTCAGCAAAGTATCATAAAATATTCTCTTCCCCGACATATCAGGAACAGCTTTTGTAAATGTATCGTTTGAAACTAGAATTTTATCAAATTGCAAAATATCTTTTTTTAGAATTTCTTTATGTAAAATAATATCTTTTTGAATAGCGTTTTTCTTATGTCGATTAATATTTGAATCAAAGATTATATTATTTTCAAAATTCTTAATTAATCTCGCATCTTCTTTTGTCAAATTATTGTACTTAATCTCCCTTTCCGATTGATTATGATAATTCCCACTTACTTTATCTTTTAATATTTGTGCTAATGGTGAAAAAACGGTGTTATCATTACTAACTTCGTCCAAGACTTCTATGACTTCATCCGGTCTTTCCTTTATGTATAAAGAGATTGAGTGTAGAGCGTATTCTCTTGATAATATATCTTTTTCATTTTCATTTAGTGCATGAGCTTTCAATATTTCAAAAGATTTATCACTTCTATATTTACCCCCGCCCCAGAGTGCGTATTGTTTTATCTCTGTTGACGGATTATCGTTTAATGCTTTTTCAACAAGCATAATACCTGATTGCATGTAGTTACTTCGGTTTGAATTAAATAAAAAATATTTAAAGATTTTCGGTTGGTTAATATCTTTTTTCAAACTTTCAACATAAGGTGCCATATTGTATTGAGGAGTTCTATAATTTCTATCATTTAATTCAAGATAGGTTATTCCTTCTTTTGCGTATTGTTTTGCATAAAGTCCGTAATTAGATGATGAATCTATCGTTTTTAAAACTTTTTTAAGTGTTTTAAGTTTTTTTTCTGAAAAATTTTGCCTAAATATCCCGTCCATAACTTCAATATCTCGTATTGCAGATAAATTGAGGGTCGTTAAAATTAAATCAATATTTTTTAAATTATTTTTATCAGAAAATAATTTTTTAGATAATAATTTATAATTTCTTGCCAACGTTAAATCAGGATTTGATAATTCCTCATACATCATCTCTCGTTCATGATTGATAAGTTTTTTCTTGTTTTCAATGTTAGGAACTGCTTTATATCGGTTTGATAAGTTATTTAATTCCACAAGCATGGCATCGCTTGACGTATTATGTTTATAACCTAAAAATTTACCGTCTTTTGTTAATTTATAAAGTTCTTTTGTTGTTATAGTTTTGGATTTATTTCCATCAGTACATATCCCGACTGGTTTAGACTGTTGGGATTTAAAGCTAATGCTGCCGTTGAATGATACGTTCATCTTAATTATTTAATACCGGTAAAAAATTTTTTTGCTAATATTAGTATCTTATATTCGCATCATTGTATAATTTTAAAGTAAATGCAGTATTAGGAGGAACTGCAATCGGATCACCTTTGCCTAATAATGCAGTGACAGGAGAGGATATTGTACTTCCTGCAACCATTAAACACCCGCCAATATACGGAAAAGGAGATAGTATAATCAACGGCCCGTCATTAGCAAGTTCTTTTGATGTTTTAGACCATTCAGCAAATTTTGTTCTTCCCCATTTTGCTTTTTTAGATACATTTTTACAGTAAGTGTGATTACCTTTAAGGTTGTTAAAATAAATATTATCTGTTTTAAGTTTAATAATACCGCCGTCAATCTGTTGTGTATATCCGTTTATATTGGCTGATACCAATTTAATTTTTACCAGTCCTCCGTTGCAAGTCATTTGCGGTCTGTGGATATCAACTATTCTTGCGTTTAATTTTGTATTCTTGGGTATATTAAAATAAGGAGTTCTATAGTCTTGTGTGGTTAAGAATACTATTGATTGACCCACTGTTAAATAATCATTGATTTTAGTTTGATTAATTACTCTAAACTGGGTACCCTTTGGAAGTTTTGCTGTACGGAAATTTTTTGAGCTTGCAGACATCGCAATTTTGGTTGTTTTTGAAGGTTTGACAGCAGCAAAAGATTTATCAATAATAAGGTCACTTGTTTTTATATCATCACATGGGATAAAAGCATTAGAATCAGGTACTTTTCCGCTGTAAACCGTGTTAATCGGAGGAACAGTCAAACTGTTTGCCTTAGCCGGCAGATTTGGAACTTTTGGTAAATCCTGTTTTATTTCAGGTTTGACCTCAATTTGTCCAACCTCTTTAACTGTTTTTTGCGCAGCTGTTGCCCCTGATGTATATGTTTGTCTTGACTTATCCGTAACGGTTGAATCTAAATCGAGTGCCATAACAGGCGTAATAAACAATAAGTTTGTTATAAACAAAACAATTAAATTATTATAAAATTTCTTCATTTCCCAATTCCTATTATTAATTTTTTAAGTATTCGTTAATTGCTTTAGCTGCTTTTTTACCGGCACCCATCGCATTTATAGCATTAGATGTTCCAACCGGTGCAACATCACCACCCGCAAATATCATAGGTATTGATGTTTCTCTTGTTTCTTCATTAACAACGAAATACCCTCGTCTGTCCATGTTGAATTCTATTCCGTCGTCAGAAGCTGAGGATTGAATAATTGGATTAGGTCCTGTTCCTAATGCTACAATAACTGTATCTACATCAAGAGTTACTAAATCACCAGTTCCGACAGGTCTTTGTCTGCCTGATTCATCAGGTTCTCCAAGCTCGCAGATTTCAAACTTCATGCCTGCAACATAGCCGTCTTTTTCCAGAATTTCAGACGGAGCGTGTAAAAATTTGAAAATAACTCCTTCTTCTTTTGCGTGACGAATTTCTTCTAATCTTGCAGGCAATTCTTTTTCTGTTCTTCTATATACAATATAAACTTCTTCAAAACCAACACGAACCGCAGTTCTGGCTGCATCCATTGCAACATTTCCACCTCCGATTACGGCAACTTTTTTACCAACTTTTAGAGGGGTTGCGGTTTTGTTATCATTTGCTCCCATAAGGTTTACTCTTGTCAGAAACTCGTTTGCCGAAAACACTCCGTTAAGATTTTCGCCTTTAATGTTCATCATTTTAGGCAAACCTGCGCCGGAGCAAATAAATATCGCATCAAATCCGTCGTCTTTAAGTTGTTTTAGAGTTATTGATTTCCCGATAATAACATTTTTCTTAAATTCTACCCCCATTTTTTTGAGGTTATTCAATTCTTTATCTAACACCATTCTTGGAAGTCTAAATGGCGGAATACCATATCTTAAAACCCCGCCCAGCTTATGTAATGCTTCAAATACCACAACTTCGTGACCTGCTTTTCTTAAATCTGCGGCAGCAGTTATACCTGCGCAACCCGACCCGATAACAGCCACCTTCTTACCTGATGGAGTTATTTTAACTTCTTCTGCATTTGTGTTGTCACCCACATATCGTTCTAAAGCTCCAATCGCAACAGAATCTCCTTTAATTCCTAACACACAGTTACCCTCACATTGTCTTTCTTGAGGGCAAACTCTACCACAAACTGACGGTAGCATGCTTGTTTCTCTTATTATTTCGCCGGCCTTATCGAGATTCCCATTTTTAACTTCCTGAATAAAATTAGGAATCTGAATATTAACAGGGCAACCCTGAACACATCTTGGTTTCTTGCAATTCAAACATCTTGATGCCTCGTTTAAAGCTTGTTCTTTTGTAAAATTTTCTTCTACCGCTTCAAAATTACTTCTACGCTTTATCTTATCCTGCTCGACAGGTCTTTGACGTTCCACTAATCTCTCCCCCTAAATACTTATAATCTTTCTTGTTTTATTTTATCTCAAAAAGAGGTAAATGTATAGTTAATAGATTATAATAATATATTTTATTTACTATAGTTATTTTAATATTAAAACCATGCCGGCAAAAATCATTATTACTGTGCCTAATATTTTTTTTAAAATATTATCTTCGTGATATATTTTATATCCAAAATACACAGAAACTAAAGACGATAGTTGAAATAGTGCAAGTGCAGGTGCAACAGCCATTTGTGTAAAAACATAATTTGTTGTCAGCTGCATTGTTATTAGCATAAGGGCTATAATTGAACAATCTCTTAGCTTGGCGAATTTTGATTCTTTATTTGTATAGTGCTCCTGCTTATAAAAACAAAAAATTATTAATGAACACAAAAAACCGCTAAAACACCACAGAATTAATGATATTTTATAGGAAGATAACAAAATGATTTTCTTTAAAACAGATGCCTCAACTCCCGAACAGACAAGTGCAAAAATTCTTAACCTAATATCACGTCTGAAAAAGGTTTTTACAGAAAACCTTTTAGTTTTGTTATCCAATACAAAATAACTCCCGATAACGATAAATATAACGCAAATCAATTCTTTTACAGAGGGTAATTCACCAAGGATAAAAAATGCCCCGATTAGTCCGATTACTGATTTGTAGGAATTTATCGGGGCAAGAACGGATAAATCTCCGATTCTTAGTGCTTCAATTAGAGCAATTGTTCCAATTGTGCAAAGTATACCCGCCAGAATTACATTTCCCCAAAAATTTATATCGTACTGTCCCCAATCTACAAATAAAGAAGGAATAATGCACAATAAGCTCATTATGAAGTATGAAATGAGATTAACAGCAATTGGTGATGATTTTTCAGATGCTTTTTTCTGGAAAAGATTAGCTGTAGAATTTGATAATATTCTTGTTATAATGGCAAGTGTCGTCAACATATCAGAACACCAAGTGTTTAATTAAAAGGACTTCTATATCGCAGGGTGATAAAGTCGTTTTTATTTTTCCGTTAGCATATTCGTTATTGATTGTTTTTTGAACTCTTATGTTCATGATTTTATTGTTAGGTCTTAATTTTGGGATTTTAATCATTGAAACTTGCAGGTTTTCATAATCAAGATTCCCAATTACTATGATTGACATATTATTAGTAACTCTGGCAAAAGCAAAAACCTTTGGATTAGATGATTTTAATGGTACAAATTTTGCATTACTTAAATCTTGTGCGTAATATGTTCTGAACTTGTTAGCAAGTACAAATTCATCATATATAGAATTATATTTACCCCCCGGTTTTCTTGAAAGGTTAAATATATCAATTTGTCCGTTATGAGTAAAATAATATTCATCATCAGTCATAGATTCTGCTGCGACCTTATTTGCCCATTGATAATTGTAAGTATCGCCCGTCGGGAATCCGTCAACATAATAAGGATTTAGGGGAAGTGTTGTATTTAACCAGATAATCATTTTTGAAAAATTTTCGCCATGAAGATTGATAGGGCTTACTTCATCGTGGGTCGAAAAACTTCCGATAACACTTTTTTGATTTTTATATTTTTTAAAAAGTTTTAAATCAGCTTCCACTGTTGTAATTAAATCTTTTGCAAATTTCATATTTTTAAAATTAAAATAACTGCCTAAATAACCGTCAAATCCTGCACTAAAAAGTTCGTCAACAGAAGTATTTAACGCATATTTTGAAACCGGTTCTGTCCAAGAGGCTGACGTTTCGGCTAAAAATAAAAACTGACTGTCTTTTTGTCTTGCATAATCAATAAGTTCTTTCCAAAAGATTGCTGATTTTATTCTTGCGACATCTGCTCTTATTCCATCAGCCCCGAGATTCATTACCATATCTATAAATTGTTTATGTGCCTTCAGCAAATCTTGGTTGTTTTCTTTTACTGTACCTGTATTAAATAATCTTACATCTGTCCAGTCCATTGGAACCACCGGGGAATTGTTTTCATCTTTTACAAAGTATTCAGGATGCTCTAGATATAAATCATATGCTCCGCAGCTTGGTAAATCAATAATTACTCTGATATTTCTGTTATGACATTCTTTGATAAATCTTTTTGCCTGAGTTATTCCATCTGATGATGATTGCTTTGAAATAAGTTGCGGGTTTATTTCCGTAAAACTGGAAAGAGCATAGAGTGAACCTGCTGTTCCAAAGGCTTTAACTTTTCCGACTGAGGTTATAGGAAGAATATGAAGGGTATTTATTCCCATTTTTTTTACATTATCCAGTTCTTCAATAGCATTTATAAAGTTCCCGCTTTCTTCATTTTCATCAATAATTTCATTTCCGTTTGTATCTTTTGCACTAAAGGTCCTTATATTAATTGTATAAATTATTGCATTATTTTTTAAAAATAACGAACGTAAATCATTATGCCATTCTCCTCCTATATTTTTTGAATATGCCGGAACAGCCAATAATAAAGACAAAATAAATATAAATAATTGTTTGAACATAAACCCTCCTATCAATAATTATATACTAAATGATGTAATATTACTAAATCCTTCTCTTTTAAGTACTATTATTTTCAATAAAAAAAAACCGCTCTTGCGAGTGGCTTCGGAATTTTTTTGTAATTCCTCGTGTGTAGAAGGTTAGTGTGTTTAGGTTGTGTATGAAAGGTTAATATACCCGACTTTTTTATACTTTACTTTTTATTCAGAAATATTCGCACTTAATCGATTCAAAACATGAACAACTTGTGCGCCAATGCAGTAAAGTAATGGATAAATGTGTAAATTTATTTCCCCCTACTTGTAGTTTAATCTATGTTTTAATACTCTACAAGTCTGATTTCTTAAAATATTTACAAAAGTTAATATATTTTTTTTAATATAACTAAACATGCCAATGTCTGATATATTTATTATATCATTAATAAACAAAGAAATAATTCCAAGCTAACGGTTCTGATAAATTATCTATGTCAAAAACCTGCATAACATATCTTCCGGGAATTCTTAGCGTAAAATGATTATAATAATAATACATATTCTGTTTCATAATCCTATAATCATTACTCCAAACTATTGTATAGCCACCTTTTGGAATATTATCACCAGTTTTGCCGACTTGTATCCTAATAAATTCCGATTTAATTTTTTTGGGGGTATAAAATAAATAATATATTCTACTGCCTGATTCAAAATTTCTTGATGCGTGAAGCAAATTTTCACGAGTTATCGGTTCTGAGTTAAAAAGAATCCCCGCTGTCTTTTTTTCTTTACAACCGCACAGAGTAAAACACACTAAAATAAACAGTAAAATAAAAATAGTTTTTTTCATTGTTATATTATAAATTTATCCTAGCTTAAAGACAAGTCGTTTTAGGACATTAATTTTTAAAATACAAAGCAAGGTATGATTTAACAATTAAGAATACTCTTTATACAAAAATTAACAAAACTCCTATGAAATATTCAGTACGAGTAAAACATAAAAGATACAAATATTTCTACTCTACAAATACATTATGTTATTTAAAAAATTTATCCTGCAAATTCTTGCAACGGTTATTGGTAAGACATTTCTTCTTGTGCTTTAATGATAACCGGTTAAACTTCCATAATTTACTCCTTATTTTTTTCCTTACTCCTCTGAGGCTATGCAAAGGTAGACAAATTTCTGCTTTACAGTTTTGCACCCGCTCCGCATCTTTAAGGCAAGGGTTTGATTACATCCTTATATCTGTTATCATAATCGAAGTTCAAATTTATATTTTATTTCATATTAACATATCTTTAGATTTATTTTTAAGCGCTTGCATATAAAACTTTATATAGTAATATAGTAGCAGTCGGAGTATAGTGCGTTGGTATGCCTTACCCGAGTAGTACAGTAAAAGGGTGTAATTATGGCGGGTTTTACCTATATATTTACACCAAGGAGGAAAAAATGCCAAAAATGAAAACACACAAATCTGCTGCAAAGAGATACAAAATCACAGCAACAGGTAAAATCACAAGAAGACATGCAGGT
>CACZPS010000016.1 GCA_902783125.1 uncultured bacterium
AGCCGATAAAAGTGATTAAGTGACGAAGTGATTAAGTGATTAAGAAAAGAGAAATTCTTAGTCACTTAGTCACGGTTCACTTAGTCACTGTAAATTATAGTTTATCGAAGGACTTTGTCCTTCGATAAACTATAATTTAGCCACTTGTATTTTTTAAATATTAATGTACAATATAATTAGGGCTGAGGGTTATTTATTTTTATGCCCAGTGTTTTATTGTATTTGGGGGAACCCAAAGTTTTAAGATAACGAGATTAAGAATAACCGATTTTTGTGTTAATTTTAAAACCCATGAAGGATAAACTCTTTTAATGAGTAAAGTTACTAAATTTAACTATAAGTTTGTAAAGGATAATGCGTCCGGCGGAAGTTTCAGACGCGGATACGAGTATTATAAAAAAGACATGATACTTGAATCTAATCCTGTCAAAAACTTTTATCAGGCAAAAGTAAAAGGAAACTTTCAAGATTTTTATGCAACGGATTTAATATTTAAGAAAAATGCCGTTGAAACACGTTGTAATTGTCCTTTAAAAGAGGATTGGTGTAAACACACTGTTGCTATTGCACTCAAAGCAATAGATGAACACGCTTATGAAGATTGGTTAGAAACAAAATACGGTATAGAATTTGATTATCCTGATGAAAACACTCAACTGACAGAAGTTCCAAAAGGAAGTTATATATTCCATTTCAATAACAAACGCAGACAGAATTTCTTTTCTTTGCTTGTTAAAGACAGACATACAGGTAAAATTATTCGCTCGTTAGAAAGTATTTTAAGAGCGCTGATAGAATCTCAAAAATCAGATATTGGATTTCAATTAAACGAAGCACAGCTTGCAGAGCTGGAAGTATTTAAACTAATCCTTCAAATCGCAAGACAGGATAAAAAAGCAGGATGGTATGATATTCCGATTACCAAGTTTATGCCTATGTTTCCGCTCTTAGCCAATGTTGAAGAAGTTCTTGATGAAAGAACAAAACAAAGAATAAAATTCCTTGATGAAGAATGGAAACTCACAATGAATGTAGAAGCCATGAACAATGGCGATTTGACGCTTTCGCTGTATTGGGACAGACCAAACAACGATGATATTTACCCCTTTGAAGAAGTAAAATACTTCTCTCGACAATTAAAATGGGGCAGATATAAGAATGTTATTTTCCCTATAAATGTTTCAATGAACGAGTTACCTCAATACATCATCAAACAAACATTTACTGATTTAAAAGGTGCTGAAGGTGGTAAATTTATTTATGAGGAATTGCCAAAAATAAAAGAAAAAATCCCCGTAAATGTATCTGAGCAAATATCAAAATTGATGTTACAAGAGCGTCCGCCAATAAATGTTGTAACGTTAGGAATTGATTATGACCAATCGTTAAAGGCTGAATTAGAATTTGAATATGACGGGGTGAAAGTACCTTATACAAAACAAGGAGAGAAAAAATCACCTTATATTACCGTTACTACAAAACAGGACGGAGAAGATTTTGTATACTGGATAAAAAGAAATTATGAACACGAGCAAAAGGCCTATGCAATGTTACTGGCCTGCAAATTTATGCCAATGCAGACCAATAATCTGGCGCAAGAAAAAGAAACTGCCATTGATTTTTATAACTATTATATGAAACAGGCAGGTGAAGGTTGGAGATTTGAAGAAAAAGATGACATGTCGTTCTTTAAACTTATGGAAGAAAAATTCACAATGTGCGCTAAGATGGATTTTTGCGATGATGCGGTTGACGAATTTGAAATCCAGTTATACGGTAGGGTTGGTGATGAGATTATTGACTTTGATACAATTTTTGAAACTATCCAAAGCGGTGAAAAATACAGCCGTGTGCGTAGTCTGGGATTTGTTGAATATCCTGCGCAAAATATTTATCAGATGTTAAAATCCTTTAATTCATTTGATGCGTACAGAAACAACGAAAACAAATTCAGAATAAAAACTTACCGTACAGGTTTAATAAAAGAGCTTGAAAACCTTGGATTTGAACTTGTTATGAGTGATGAATTCAGCAAATTCTGGCAGCAAATCTCAACTTTTTCTACAACAGAGTCGATTGAATTACCTGAAGTTAATGCAAAATTCAGAGATTATCAGCTTAAAGGTTTTAATTGGCTATGGTTTATGTATAAATACGGTTTGAACGGTATTTTGGCAGATGATATGGGGTTAGGTAAAACCTTACAGGCACTATCTTTGCTTAAAAAAGCAAAAGAAGTTGACGGAGCTCAACCGACACTTGTTATTGCACCGACTACGGTAGTATTTAACTGGGAATCTGAAATTGAGAAGTTTACGCCTGATTTGACTTGTTTAAAATTATCCGGAGTTGATAGGGCAAAATTATTCGATAAAATCCCTGAGCATGATATTATTATTACGAGTTATGCCTTGATTAGACGTGATATTGCAAAATTCAGAAAATACAATTTTAGATACATTATTCTTGATGAATCTCAAAATATCAAAAATGCTATATCACAAACAGCACAAGCGGTTAAAACTTTGAATGGAACACATAAACTTGCATTGTCAGGTACTCCTATTGAAAATAAACTGGAAGAACTTTGGTCAGTATTTGATTTTCTCATGCCGGGGTTCTTGTTTAGCATGCCTGAATTTAATTCTCGTTATGTTACTCCGATTATGGAAAGACAAGATAAAACTGTAGAAAAAAGACTTAAGTTACAAATTTACCCATTCATCTTACGTCGTATGAAACGAGATGTTGCAAAAGACTTACCGGATAAGGTAGAAAATATGGCTTACTGCGAAATGACACCGGAACAAAAAGATTTCTACTTAGATGTCTTAGATTCTACGAAGGAAGAATTGTTCAAGAGTATCGAAATGAACGGTTTAGAAAAGAGCAGAATGTCTATTTTCTCTGCATTGCTTAGACTTCGACAAATCTGTTGTCACCCTAAACTTTATGACAAAGAACACAAAAAAGGTGTTATTCAATCAGGTAAGTTTGAATATCTTAAAGGTATGCTGGAACAGATTATTGAAGAAGGTCACAGAATACTTTTATTCAGCCAATTTGTTGATATGCTTGATATTATTAAAGGCTGGCTTGAAAGAACAGGTATCGAATATGAATACTTGTCTGGGAAAACAAAAGACAGAAAAGGTGCGGTTGATAATTTCAACAACAATCCTAAGGTTAAAATTTTCTTAATCAGCTTAAAAGCCGGCGGTACAGGTTTAAACTTGACAGGTGCAGATTATGTAATCCACTATGACCCATGGTGGAACCCTGCGGTTGAAGATCAGGCAACAGATAGAGCTTATCGTATCGGTCAAACTAAGAAGGTCTTTGTTTACCGTATTATCACTAAAAACTCTGTGGAAGAACGTATCCAAAAACTTAAAACCCGTAAACGTGACCTTGTTGACAGCGTAATTTCCGTTGACAGAAATATTACTAAATCACTCACAATGGAAGATATTAAAGAGTTGTTCTCTGTTGACTAAAAAGGCAGGCATAACGTATTAAAGTTATAAAGTGACTATAGATAAATATTAAATTTGTCTAAGTTTATTCTTTATAGTTATTTTGTTATGTTTTATTAAGTCACTATTTAGCGATGAACGAAGTTCATCGCTAAACAGTGGAAAGTGGATAGTTGAAAGTTGAAAGTTACTTAACAGCCTACGGCTGTAATTA
>CACZPS010000017.1 GCA_902783125.1 uncultured bacterium
AGAATTGTCACAAGTAAAAGGCTTGACAGGCAGCGTGAGCGCAGCGAATACAACCGCATTGGCTATCTCGGCAAGCGATATCAACGCACTCACAGCCGAAGTCACCGCATGGGAATCGGCAAACAGCGGCGATTTTGGCACGGTCTACACAAGCGCAGACGAAGTGACAGCAACCCAAACCTACACCGTCACCGACTACATCGACAAAACAATGGGGTAAACCCCTAAACTGCCCTCTCCCGCAGGGAGAGGGCAGAAACACTTGGATTTTGCGAAAGTTGGTTGTGGTAACGCTGTTACCACAACACAGCAATATAAAAGATGCTTGGATTTTGCCAAAGCAAAATATTAGTGTTTCGGGTGAGGGGCATCCCACAAACAAAAAAACCTCACCCCTAACCCCTTTCCTAAATTTTCAGGCGAGAGGAAGAAAAATCAATACCAATGTATAAAATCTTTTGTGTTTAACTTTAATGTGCCACGCACACTCCAGCGTGGCTTTTTTTTGTTGCCACATTTTGTCAGACTGTACTTGTCCTTTATATTTATAAAAAGTAGATTATAAAAGACAAACTCTGCCTGTATTATGGTCAAAATGGCATTTTGCAATATATAACATTTCTTTATCTACTGCGTGTTTTATTATTGTAGAATTTTTTAAAAGATATTCTTCTACCCATATTGTATGTTTTCTTGCAAATTCATTATTGCAATCAAATTTTCCAACTCCGTCAATAACAGGATAAACAGAATTTAATATTGATTGAAAATGTTCAGGAATATTAGGGTATTGTTCATTTGCGTATTTCATTACCCCGCAATCATCGTGCCCGAGAAGAATTAGTAAGGGAACATGCAGCTTTTTTATTGTATATTCAATACTTTCTTTTACGTTTGGACCGACAGCAATACCTGCAACTCTTACAACAAACAATTCGCCTATCCCGCAGTCAAAAATTATTTCAGGAACAACTCTGGAATCCGAACAGCTTAAGACGCAGGCATACGGCTCCTGATATAAAGCAAGACTTTGCAATGTTCCTAAACACATATTTTTTGCAGTAGGTTTGCCTGCAATAAAATTTTTATTGCCTTCTAATAATTTACTTAGCTCTTGTTTTGCTATTTCAGGAATGTTATTCATGTTATTACCATATTAAACTTTTATACAATTTTAAATATTCAACTGAACTCTTTTTCCAGCTAAAATCAGAATCCATTGCGCTTTTTCGCATAGCATTAAATGTGTATCTGTCTTTATAAACACTAAGAGCACAATCAATTGCACCAAGCATTTGACCACCGTCGTAGCCCCAAAATTTAAAACCTGTTGAGTTATTCAGCGGATAGCCGATAACAGTATTATCAAGACCTCCGGTTGCCCTTACAATTGGTAATG
This sequence comes from uncultured bacterium, assembly GCA_902783125.1. Classification (GTDB taxonomy): domain Bacteria; phylum Cyanobacteriota; class Vampirovibrionia; order Gastranaerophilales; family Gastranaerophilaceae; genus UBA2883. The sequence goes on from CACZPS010000017.1 coordinate 1,400, forward strand.
TCCCATATCTCATGGCTATAAGCTGACTTAATCCGCAAGGTTCAAACGCTGACGGCATTAAGAAAAAGTCACTTCCTGCATAGATTTGATTAGCCAAATCACCTTTGTATCCCACATAAGTTCTTATATTAGAACTGTTATTGGATAACCAAATAAATAAGTTTTCATAATCCGAATCTCCTGAGCCTAAAAATATGAAGTCAGCATCTAAATTTTTAAGATTGTTTTCAACCTGTCTGATTAAATCAATCCCTTTTTGTTTTACTAATCTAGATATCAAAGCAATCAATGGTCTATTTGGATTATACTTTAGTCCAAAATATTCGCAAATATATCTTTTATTGGCGTCTTTTCCGCTAATAGAATTTATATCATAATTTTTTATTAAGTTTTTGTCTGTTTTAGGGTTAAATACGCTGTAATCTATTCCGTTTAAAATCCCCACGAGTTTGTTTTGATGACCTCTTAGTGTATAGTCCATACCTTCTCCAAATTCGCCGGTAAGGATTTCTTGAGCGTATTTAGGTGAAACAGCAATAACTTTATCAGAGTAATTTATTGCACCTTTCATCCAATTAACACGGCCATAATGTTCACAGCCCCATTCGTTATAAACAATGTCTTTTCTCATATTTGCAAAGTCTAATATATCCTCAAACCACACTCCTTGATATGCTAAATTATGAATCTCAAACACATTCTTTGTATTAGACCAAAATTCGTCGAATTTATAGTTTGATTTTATGTATAAAGGTATCATTGCCGTATGCCAATCATTTGAGTGAATAATATCAGCTCGGAAATTTAAATCTTTTGCATATTCTAAAGTAGCAAGAGAAAACGTAACATATCTTTCGTGTTCATATCTTGTATCAAGCCATTTAGGATAGACTTCTTTAAAACATGTAAAATACCAATCGCTATGAACAAAGAATACATTTATATTGGTTTCAGGTAATTTTGTCATAAATAACCTGAATTTCATAGGGCGTCCGCCAAAATCGATCCATTTTTCAGAGTTTTCAAGTTCTTTTATTCCAAATTTATTAATATCAATACACCCGTGCAACGGCGTAAAAATAGCAATTTCGGCATCTTTTTCCAAATATTTCGGTAAACTCCCTATAACATCTGATAATCCGCCCGCTTTTGAAAACGGTGCAACTTCAGCTGACACAAATAAAACTTTCATAATTATCCCTCATTTGCAGTTTGTATATTTTCCATAGGAAGTGAATCTTTTTGGATTTGTTCTTCTTCTTGAGCATCGGCTTCCGCTTCAGCTTCTTGTTCGGCTTCTATCATTGCCTGTTCTCTTTCTATTGCTTCTTTAAATTCTTCTATATAGTTTGGATCTAAAACACGTTGATCTTCAATAAAACTGTAGTATTCTTCAAGTCCGTATTTTTCTGCTTCATATTTTATTCTATATACAAGAATTGGAATTTCTGTTTTTTTGTTTGGCAAGTTTGTTGCAATATTAAGTGTAAGAATGTATGTGATTAACGAGAGTACTCTGTTTTTTATTCTTTGTCGTTTTAAAGCACCTGATAATGCAACTACCATCTCATAGGCAGAATCATATTCACCTTTATCTTTCAGCAGTGAGGCTTTGAACCAATTTGTTAATTGTATAACTGAATTATATCCGGCTTTGTGAGAAATTCGTGCAACATCATCATATATTGTTTCACTTTTTTTCCAAGATACCGGATTTTCTAAATTGATTTTTTGATAAGAATAACCGATAAACAAGTCACACACAAGTGAAAAAATTCGCATATCGTCACCTTGTGCTGATAATTTTGCTTTGTATATATTTTGAGCAAAGACATTATATCCTTCCGAAAAGTTTTTAAATGCGGTTAATACATTAGATATAAACAGGGAAATATCATCATTTGTTATACCGGCATTAGTATCAAATTCTTCTTTATGGAATAATTTATCGAGTAATCTTAAATATTCACTTGATAAGATTTCGTTACTTAGTTGGTCACGAACTTTATTTAAAAATTGCTCTAAACTTCCGTCGCAAATTAAAATTCGTGATAATGCCGAATATACAAGTATTTCCATAACATAAGAAACCAGTTGTACTCTGTCAACTCCGCTTTGCTCGATTGTATTCATAATATCAGATGACAAAATGCTTAGAATTTTATCACAAATTGCTATACATTGGTTGTATCTTGACAAATGGAATGTTATTTTTGCGTGAATACAAGAATATAATAAAAATTGTGGTGTTAAGTCTTGATTTTCACTTAATAATTTCGGGTTAAGTATTCTTGTCAGAATGTTTTGAATGCATTGTTCCGCAAGTACATAATCTCCGCCGCTTAGAGCAGAGTCTAATATTAAGTTAGAAACATTTACGATTGTTTCATCATCATTATTTGCAACCGCATTGGTCATAATCGCCTTTGATATTGAATAAACTTTGGTTGATGGGTATCTGTTTAAATGATTAATAAGAATTGAATATAATTCGTTGCGCTTCATTAAAATTTCCTCATCATTTATTTTGTATTCATCAATGATTGAGAAATATAATTTTGCACAGTTTAAATATGAACTAAAATCACCAAATAACAGATTATCTTTTGCTAAATCATATATGGTATTTAACATTGACTCTTTGTCACCCAGTATTTTATAATATTCAAAATCAATATAATTTACAGATTTTATTATATTTTTAATAAGAACATTTTTTATGTCATTAGTCAAAACTTTCATTAATGCGGGTTTAAAAATTCTATAATTGTAAATCTCAATAATAGACTCATCAAATCCAATTAAATTTTTGGCTATTAAGTTATCCACAGCTTCGGAAAGATTTTCAATCCCCAATTTCTCAAGTAAACTAATGTGAGTACTCCCACCAAGCAAAGATGTATACGCCATAACAAGACCTTCACTTTCAGGTAAAGAGGTGAATCTGTTTGCAAAAAGTTCTTTTAATGTCCCCGGAAATACGATTGTTTTTTCCGCATTGATTATTAATTTATCTTCAAACGTCATAAAGACATTAATATCCTTAAGATACTGAAGTAAGTTTTTGAAGTAGATAAGGCTACCGGCGCTGCGTTCTTCCAACTTTTGAATATAAAAAGAATTGATGATTTCTTCTTTATTTTCAGGAACAGATTTAAGAAATGCAGAGTAATCACCCTTAGTTACGTTTATTTCTTTATAAAACGAAGAATGCAGCAATTTTGGAATGTTTTTATATACTGAATATTCTGAGCGCGTTGTAACAATAAAAGTAAGTTTGTAATCTTCAACGTTTAGTATTGATGAGATATAATCATTTATAATTTTTAGTGATGATTCATCAATAAGATCAACGTTTTCAACAAAAATAAGAGTATTTTTTAGTTTAGCTAGAAAATCTTTAAAGGTTTCTAATGATGTCAGATACATAGCATCAGGATCTAATTCTTCTGATGGGGCATTGTTTAATAAATTAGAAATTACTTCTGAATTTTCATATTTTGCAACAGCTTTTGATATCTTTTGAAATATATTTTTTTGTTTTAAATCGAATTTTAGCATATTAGCAAATAATTCTTTAAAGAACATATATGGTTTGTATTTAAAATCTTCTTTACAAACAACATGTACGGAATTAACGGATTTATTTTTAATAAAATTCAATAAATCTCCAGTTGGGATATCTCTGCGTTCTGTGGTTTTTAAAACAACGAAGGTAGGGGTGTTTAACAAATCGCTTAATACATTAAAGATGTTATGTACTGGAACAGACAAGAATTGTCCGGCTGTTGATATATCAATTGATTTGTTTCCGTATAATATATCATCAAGTTTGTCGTCATCATCATCATATATTTTTAGCTTAGGTAACTCTTTTTTCCCTGTCAGTAAACCTTCTTTTTTCTTTTCATCTTCTATTACAATCGGAATAATTTGGTCCTCCAGCGGAAATTCATAAAACATTAATAACTCATCTCCAACCTGTGAAGAATATATCATTTCCAGCGTGTAGTCACGAGATATTATATTATTTATGTATTGATCCGTAATAAGTTGAAGTCCGTCGGTATATTTTTCGACTGTAGTGTCTTTGATAAGTTTAATATTCAAACCGGTATTAAATTCATTATTATCAGTTTCAAAAGTTTTTTTTAGAATAGTCATCTTACAATGCAGTCGGACATTTTTACTTCGTTTTAATTTATAACTGATGCCGCCAATTTTATTAAGAAGTTCTATAGCAGATTTTACAGCTTTCTTTACAGAACTGGTAAAAGAAAATTCTTTATAATATTTTATGACATAAGTTTCACCAAAGACTTGAGCTCTGTTATCCTGACTTGCAGCATAACCAAAAAGCGCTTGTTTAAGTTTCTTTTTGAATTTATTAAAAATTTGCTTATTCTTTAGTGCAGGACGCAAATCTTCAAGATTCGGGAATGTTATTGCTAAACAAGCGTATTCTTCCGTTTCGGCTTCGTTCATAATAACGCTTTTTGATGTAGAAAAACCACATTTACGGCATTTTCCGGTGTTTGGACCAGCAGTCCCGCATTGATGACATTTTACAATAATGACGTTTCCGCATTCTTCACAAACAGATGACCTGTTGAATTTATGGCAAACAGGGCACTCCAATTGAAGTACCTTACCACAATAAGGACATTTCTTTTCACTATCCTTTACCTCGTTACCGCACTTTGGACATTCCATACGAATATTATATCACGAGGGGTAAATTAGACAAGTTATGTAAATTATAGTTTAGCGAGCAAAGCTCGCTAAACTATAATTTACATATCTTAAAACAAAAAGCAATTATTTATCAAGTATATACTTTATATATATATGGCACCGGATAATCTACCAACATATTTACAGCTATCAGACAATAATACCCTCTATAAATGGGGCAACACTTCACAATGGGAGCCTAAACCCATTTCTAGCACTTCAACACCCACTAAACAGTCAAATCCTGCAAGTGAAAGCGTTGATACAGAAGATGAAGCATTGTTTATTGCTGATAAACTGGATAAACTTGACGGATTTGAGATAACAACTAAAAATGGTAAAAATAAAAATATAGGCGACGGGAAAATCGCAAAAAAATATTGGAATAATTTTGCTGATTCCGCAGGAATACCAAAACTTAGAGATAATGAACTCTTTATTACAATTGAAGATGCGACAAAGAAATTACAAGAATTAAAAGACACAAATCCAAATTTGTTCTATTATTTACCAAAAAAAATGGGGATTGCGGACATTTCTGCTCATAATGATTCAATTGAAAATACTGTTTATGCAAGACCAAGGGGAAAAGGCTCAACTTTCATTGATAAATCGAAAAATTTTATTTCGACAACTTTTCAAAAAACGGCTTGGGGATTGATAAAAATGCACGTCGGAGGTGAAGGTGCAAAACTAATGGATAATCCTGATGATTATGTTGCCACAAATGAGGACGCTGTAAAAAATGTGAGAAAGGCGATTAAAAAAATGGCATCAAAAGCGTCTGTTTATCCGCTTTCTAAACGATTATTAGAATTATCAGTGACACCTGAATCAACCTACTTAAGACATAAATATTATAATAAAGAAAATAAAAAATTGATATATAGCGTGTTAGATGACACGCAAACAAGAAAAATATTTAAAGAACGACAAATTCGTAAGGTTAATAAAAACCCAATAAAAACTATTCTATTTGAAAGTGATACGGAGGAGTCAAATATAGTGAGCAATGACCCGAAAGTAAAGGAAGTCGCAGGATTATGGCTTAAAGATAAAGATCCGAAAAGATATTTCGCAGGCGGATTGAACAATAGTCGTGACACTGCGTGGGCGATAAATAAATGTTATTTTACAGGCATGAAATACACTGATAATGGTGACAGTATCACTGTTACGGGTTATATTGAAGATATATATAATTTTGAAGAAAAAAAATATAATGACACAGTAACGGAAAAACTTAATCATTTGGCGGTAAAAGCACAAGAAATCGGCGCTATTGAACCATACAGAGTTGTAATTCCATTTAGTGTAACCATACCAAAAAATGAATTAAATATTTAAGCTGAATCTTTATAACTTCCAAATTTTTTAGAGAACTTTTAATTAATTTTTAAATCAATGTTTTTGCAAAGTTTAGAGATTCTTCTGTTATTTCACCGCCCGCAAGCTCAGCTAAAGCATTAAGTCTGTCCTCGTCTGACAGAGTGTAAATATTTACTGTTGTTGTTTTATCCTGAGTCTTTTTGATATAAAAATGTCTGTCTGCTTTCGAAGCTAATATTGCTTGGTGAGTAACCATAACTATCTGGCGGTATTTTGATAACTCAGCTATCTCGTCTGCGACTGACTGAGAGGTTTTGCCGGAAATACCCGTATCAATCTCATCAAAAATAACCGTATCTATATTATCATTCTGAGCAAAAATAGATTTCAGAGCAAGCATAACTCTTGATATCTCACCCCCTGAGGCTACTTTAGCCAACGGTTTTAATGGTTCTGATACGTTAGTAGAAATCATAAATTCAACATCATCTATACCGTTCTCACATAAATCAATCTCATTTACCCCAATTTCAAACCGACATTTTGGAAGCTCAAGTTTTACAAGGGTTTCTTCAACAAGTGATGATAAAACTTTGGCATAATTCTTACGTTTTTCGGATATTTCTTTTGCTGATTTTTTTAAATCATATTCTGCCTGAAGAATAGCTTTTTCAGTCTTTTCTATTTCTTCTGTTGAATTTTCTATTTGAGAATACTCTTTGCTTAACTTCTCATAAGTATTTAAAACTTCTTCTAAACTTCCGCCGTATTTACGTTTAAGTTTATCTAAAACAAATAATCTTTCCTGAATTTGATTTAATCTTTCAGTATCGTTATCCATGTTTTGAGAATAATCACGCAAAGCTGATGACAAATCGTGCAAAATCTCGTTTGCATCAATCAGACTACTTTCAATATCTTTCAAACTTTCATCTAACTGAACAGCCTTTGAAATATTCATTTTTATATTAGATAACCCTGCAAGGATAGAATTATCGTCATTTGATATTGCCCAATATGCTGAACCCGTCAGTTCTTTTAATTTCTCGGCATTTTCAAGAACGGCAAGTTCTTTATTCAGAACTTCATCTTCATCAATATCATTTACCCCCGCTCCTTCAATCTCGTCTATCTGAAATTTTAAAAACTCTATCTGTGCTTCTGTCATATCCGATTGATTTTTCAAAGCAACAAGTTTTGATTTCAAACCAAGATAGTTTTTGTAATCTATACTGTATTTTTCAAGTAATTCTCCGCAGGTTGTATTTGCATAAGAATCCAGAAGTTTTATATGGTATTTTTTTTGTAAAAAAGTATAAGACTGATGTTGAGAATGAATATCAAGAAGTTTATCTCTAATTTCTTTTATCAAATTTTGGTTAACTAAAAGTCCGTCTATACGGTATTTTGAGGTTGTCGGTGTAATCTCTCTTGTGATAACAAATTCTTCATTTACATCTATTTCGTTTTCTTTCAAGGTGTCAAAAACCTCTTGGTTCTTTGTAAGAACCGTTAATTCTAAAACCGCTTTATCCGAGCCTGTTTTAATTACTTCTTTGTTACATTTTCCCCCAAGAACATTATCGATAGCAGAAATAAGGATACTTTTACCTGCCCCTGTTTCACCTGTTATAACATTCAACCCGCCACAAAAATCAATCTGACGGTTATCAATCAAAATATAGTTTGAAATAGAGATACTCTTTAACATAATCCTAAATTACCTTAAAAACAAACAAAGGGCAAGCAAATACATATACAGTTACAGAATTGTTTTCAAATCAGTATACATTCTGTCAAAGATTTCATCCCAATTCCCGCTTTCTCGCTGACGGTAAAGTTTTATAGAGTCATACCAGTCGCATTTTGTTAAATCCAAGTGCCAGCGCCAATTATAAAGATATGGCAATAAAATCCAACAAGACTTGTTCATAGCTCCCGCAAGATGTGCAAGCGAAGTATCATTACAAATAATTAAATCCATATTCTCAAGAGCCCCTGCCGTATCTGCAAAGTTCTTAACTGTTTTCCCAATATCTGCTATATCATAGTCATTTATTATCTCGTTTAAATCCTCAGCGCCCTCAAATGTTTGGAAAGAATAAAATTTGGTATTCGGAATATCAAAAAGTTTTGTGAACGATTTTATATCAATTACTCTGTCCATTTCATAATGCGTATTTCCCCGCCATTTTATCCCTATTTTAAAATTATCATTATTAAAATATTCTTTCTTGTAACGTTCTGTTATCACAGGATTTGCTTTGAGATACCCGCCTTTTGAAATGAACATATTATTTTCATCAAGCCCGAGTGCATAAGGCAGACTCAATACAGGTATATGATAATCAAAATCGAAGGTTGTATCATCGGCAAAATATTCCATTATTTCTATATCAGGGAAATTATAGCGAAATAATTCCGCCAGCGGTGCCTGAGGTTTGAAGATAAGTTTTTTACATTTTTCTCTTAACAGCGGTAAATATCTTGTGAACATCAAAACATCGCCAAAACCGGCTTCATAATAGGTGTAAACCGTTTTGTCCGATATATCCTCTTTCCCGTCCCATAGTTTTGCTTTTTTGGTAAGTTCGGGATAAGTTGTAAGCTGCGTTACAATTGCAGTCTGGCGGCATAATCTATTTTCAAAATAAGGCAAACCGTTTTTGTAATCTCTGTTTTTAAAATACGCTAACGATGCAAAATATTTTGTTTCCATATCATCGGGATTAATGTTTAATGCCTTTTTATAACATTCAACCGCCTCTTTGGGTTCTCCAAGATTATCGTAAATATGTCCGAGATTATAATACGCATCAACATTATTTGGTTCAATTTCGAGAGCTTTTTTATAGGTTTCTATTGCTTTTTTATTGTCATTTGAAAGTTTATAAGCAGAAGCAAGATTAAATAAATAACTAAAATTATCAGGAAAAACTTTTAATAATTCCGAATATAGTTCTATGGCCTTTTCGCTGTCCTCCATTTCAAGATACACCTTTGCAAGGTTCTCAAAAAAATATGGATTAGGACTGATTAAAATAGCTTTTTGGATATACTCCTGCGCTTTTGACAAGCGAAATTTCTGCATATTAACCATACCGAGAAGATTCCAGACCTGCGCATTTTTATCGTCATCTTCCAATATTTCCAAATATAATATTTCTGCCTCATCAAGGTTGCCTGATTTATGCAATTCAAAGGCTTTATTAAATTTTTCTGTCGTTTCTGCCATTACAATAATTATATTTTATTATTTGGGATTTTGCTAATTGTTAAGTAATTCGAGTTGAATAATATCATCTACATAAAAATTGGAAAAATTTTGGAATTTATCATATAATCTTGGTATGAAAAGAATAGTTTTGTGTGTATTGATGTTATTTATTGTTTGCGGAAGTGTTTATGCCGATATTCCCGCAAAATCAAATAATGTCACTGATGAAATCAACCAATCGTTTGCAAACACAACAAAAAAACACAAATTTTGGGAAAAACCCACTAAATCATCAAAATTAAAGACTCCAAAACCTGCCAAGAACGAAAAAGAAACAGTTCATACTACACAGCCGGCAGAAAAAGTAATTAATGCTAAAACTAAAGCATTGGAAAAAGAAAAACAACAACTTATTAACCAAGAAAAAGAACGAGAACAATACAGAGAAATTCAGGAATTGTCTAATCAATATCAACAGGCAGTTGCATTGTATACCGACAACAATTTAGACGAAGCATTAAATGCGTTCACAAAAATTCCGGATGATAAAAGACCGGCACAGGCATGGTTATTGATGGGAAATATATTATTAGACAAAGATAAAAAAGAGGAAGCTGTATTCATGTATGGCAGAGCGATTTTAACAGACTCTCGATTCTACAAAGCCTATTACAATCTTGGGAACCTTTATCTTGCAGATGACAAATTTCACATGGCAGCAGAGCAGTATAAACTTGCTGCAAAATACTGTCCTAATAACCCTTATATATATTATAACCTTGGTTGCACCTACTTGAAACTCGGAGAACTAAGAAAAGCCAAAACTGCTTTTATTAAAGCTATTGAATTAAATAACCAAATCGCTGATTTCCATTACAATATGGCTTATGTTTATAAAAAACTTAATAAAGAAAAACAAGCCAAAACCTACCTCGAGAATTATAACAAATTAACCGGTCAAATATAGGAGTAAAGGGGTAAATGTAATTGGAGTAAATAGTGAATAGAAAAATGAGAAAAGCGTGCATTATAATGCACGTAAATATTAAAATATAATTATTCGTGCTTATCAAATTGAAAATTGAAAATGGAAAATTTTCTATTCACTATTCACTATTCACTTTTATTAAGGTTGGGGTTTCTACCCCAACAGACAAAATAAAACAACGAACTGTTTAATTATATCATATTTTTATTAATCATCCCTAACCCGTCACTCTAAAATTTTGCAAGCAAAATTCAAGAGTGTCGACCTTCCCCTTGGGAAGGTTATAAAAATCACAAAACAGCAAAAAACCGCCATTTCTGACGGTCTTTTCTGCTTTTGTGTTGGGCTAAAAGCCCAGCATAAAACTCTATATCATTAATTTTTGTAAAAAAATATTGTTATATTTAAAGTTTATATAAGTATATGTCGTTATGAACATTGTAATATTGCGTGATAAGGATGTGTTATGGGTTTAGAACCATTATCAAGAACTCAAATGATATCGGCATTAAAGAGTGTGTTACCAGATGTATTACCATCTTTAGATAGTTCTGATTTAGAAAAACTTTCTGATGGTGCGCTAATAAGTTTATATAATGGATATTGCAATGGTAATTTGGGGCGATTTGATGAATTTGTCAAATCAGAAGTCCCTAATGGAAATGATAATTCAGAAAAACGTGTTCCACAGGCTCTTTCACCAGAAGAATATCCTAAGCCGTATGTAGAACCATATAAAGGTGTTCTGAGCAATAAAGAGGAAAATTTATCTCCTTATATGCCCCCTTTAAAAATTGAAGAAATACTTGAGAATGACAAAAAATGGCAAGAAAATCAAACATTAAATCCGGCAACAATAGATAATCAAACCCTTAAATCCCCGCTTGCTTATTTAGATGAGAACACCATTTCAAAATTATTTAATACGAAAAAATATGATGAAATAAAAATGTATATAAAATTGAACAACCCGAGTTTTGCAAATAAAAAAGGTGTCCAAGTAGGTAATGAATGGTTTGACTTTGATGAAAAAGGCAGGGTAGAAAGAATATATGCTGAAAAACCAAACGGGTTAGCAGAATATGACGCTAACTCATTTGCAATAATTTGTTATGATGATAATGATAATGTTAAAGAGTATATAACGTATCTTGATAAAAAAGGCGGGAATACGACTGATGGTACGAAAATCATGCTTAAATATAATAATTATGGTGATTTAAAAAGTATACATAACCTTAATAAAAAAGATAGTAAATATATAACAGAAACAAGTTTATATGTAACTAATGAAATAGATAACTGTAAAAGTTTTGATGATTTATTAGATTTAATGAATAAAACATCAGGAGATTTATTTATAAGACAACTTTTAGCATATCAAATAGATAATAATACAACTATTTATGAAAAAATTATAGATATAAATGATAGTAACTCTTTTGATAATATAATCGAAAAGTTAAATACAACGTATGCGGAATATGTATATATTGATGATATTATTGATGACATGAAATCTCATAGTAATGATTATAACAAATTATCTGTTGATATTATGAGAATAATGAATAGGGGTATTAATGAAGGTAATCATAACGAATCGGTTAGATTAAATAAAGAATTCGATGAAATAGTAGAACAAGGTCGTACAGGTGATTGCTGGCTTATTGGTTCATTACTTTCGTATACTGACCCCGAGCAAAATCCTAACGGTCTTAAAATAATAAAATCACTGGTGAAATATAATTATGATAACCATACGGCAACTGTTAAATTGAAAGGAGCAGGTAAAACGTATACATTTTCATTTGATGAGATTCAAAAATCGAATCATTTATCAAGTGGGGAAGATGATATGAGAGTGATGGAAATTGCACTTGATAAATACAGAAGGGATCTTGCCTATAACGGAACTCCTCAACATGATACCATTGACATAGATGGTGGAGAAACACAAAATGTGATAAATGTTTTATATAAACAAGAAATAAGACAATATAATAGTAAAAATATTGATGTTGCTTTATTTAATAAAAAAAATACAATAAATACATTTTCTTTAAACACTGTTGAATACGATAATGTTACGATAAATAATAGTAAAAACAATCAGGAATTAGAAATATATACACATCATATGTATAATATAGTAATGTCCGATTCTGAATATGTTTATTTTGTAAATCCTCACAAATCAAAACAAGAAGATATTACTGACTTAAGAAAACATGGTTATAGAGAAAACGCAGACCCCGAAGAATATACTATCAAACGTTTAACTATAGCTGATTTTTTGAAACTTAATAATTTAGAGATAAATTGTTCTGATATACCAAAACACGCATAATAGTAGCAATAGCAGTAGGGTTCAATATTTTGCACCAATAATAAACAAAAGACCGTCAAAATGACGGTCTTTTTTATAATATACGATTACTATCTCTATGCAGATTTACCTGCTTTTTCGATAATTTCTTTTTCTACGTTAGCAGGTACTTGTTCATATTTTTGGAATTCCATAGAGAAAGTACCGCGACCTTGAGTATTAGAACGTAAGTCAGTAGCATAACCGAACATGTTAGCCAATGGAACGATTGCTCTAACGATTACGTTACCTGTATTACCTTGAGGTTCTTGACCTTCGATTCTGCCTCTACGACGAGAGATATCACCGATGATAGTACCTGTAAATTCGTCAGGGATTTCGATTTCAACCTTCATCATAGGCTCTAAGATACAAGGTTGAGCTTTTTTACAACCTTCTTTGATAGCCATAGAACCGGCAATTTTGAATGCCATTTCAGATGAGTCGACTTCGTGGTAAGAACCATCATAAAGTTCAACCTTAACGTCTATCATAGGATATCCAGCTAAGATACCGCCTTCAAGCGCTTCTTCCATACCTTTTCTTGCAGGTTCAATATATTCTTTAGGAATAGCACCACCGACGATTTTGTTTTCGAATACGAACCCTTCGTTTTCGCCTGCAGGAGCGATTCTAACTTTACAGTGACCATATTGACCTTTACCACCTGATTGACGAACGAATTTAGAGTCTTGATCAGCAGTACCACGAATAGTTTCACGATATGCAACTTGCGGTTTACCGATATTTGCTTCTACTTTAAATTCTCTCAACATACGGTCTACAATGATATCTAAGTGAAGTTCACCCATACCTGAGATAATTGTTTGACCTGTTTCCGTATCAGATTTAACTCTGAATGACGGATCTTCTTCAGCCAATTTTTGAAGAGCGATACCCATTTTATCTTGGTCAGCTTTTGTCTTAGGTTCAATAGCAACAGAGATAACAGGTTCAGGGAAAGTCATTCTTTCTAAGATAATAGGTGCTTTTTCATCACACAATGTATCCCCTGTAGTTGTATCTTTAAGACCAACTGCAGCACAGATGTCACCGGCGTAAACTTCAGTGATTTCATTTCTTTGGTCAGCATACATTTGAACCAAACGAGAAATACGTTCTTTTTTACCGTTTGTAGAGTTCAAAACGTATGAACCTGATGATAACTTACCTGAATAAACACGCAAGAATGTTAAACGACCTACGAACGGGTCAGTCATAACCTTAAATGATAATGCTGAGAACGGTTCATCTTCTGTTGAATGTCTTTCAACTTTTGTACCGTCTTCCAATTCGCCTTCGATAGCCTTAACATCAACAGGAGATGGCATATAAGAAACAACGTTATCCAACAATAATTGAACACCTTTGTTTTTGAATGCCGTACCGCAAGTAACAGGAACTATTTTGTTGTTACATACTGCACGTCTAAGTCCTGCCTTTAATTCTTCAACTGTGATTGAGTCAGGATCTTCGAAATATTTTTCCATTAAAGCATCGTCTTCGCCGGCGATTGCTTCAACCATTTCATCTCTCATTTCTTTTGCTTTTGCTTGTAATTCAGCAGGGATGTCTTCTTCCTTAATTTCAGTACCCAAATCGTTAGTATAGATTTCAGCCTTCATAGTCATAAGGTCAACCAACCCTGTAAATTTGTCTTCAGCACCGATAGGTAATTGAATAGGAACAGCATTTCCGCCTAATCTTGTTTTTATTTGTTCAACAACACGGAAGAAATCAGCCCCTGTTCTGTCCATTTTATTAACGAACACCATACGAGGTACTTCGTATCTGTTTGCTTGTCTCCAAACAGTTTCAGATTGTGATTGAACACCACCAACGGCACAGAATACTGCTACAACACCGTCTAATACACGCAAAGAACGTTCAACTTCGATAGTGAAGTCAACGTGGCCCGGAGTATCAATAACGTTGATTTGGTGGCCTTTCCAGTATGCTGTTACAGCAGCAGATTGGATAGTAATTCCTCTTTCTCTTTCTTGATCCATAAAGTCAGTTACAGCAGCACCATCGTGTACTTCACCGATTTTATGGGTTTTACCTGTATAGAACAAAATACGTTCTGTGGTAGTGGTTTTACCTGCATCGATGTGAGCGGCAATACCAATGTTTCTTACTTTTTCTAATGGTGTTTGTCTTCCCATAATTCTTTTCCTTTTCTATATAATTACTATTTGATAAACTATATTATCTCTCAATTATAATTATCGCATAAACATGTTTTCATTCAAGTTTCAGAAATCAAACAACATTTTTCCCGCTTTAACAAGCGATTATAAAATAAAAGTATTAGGTACTGTTTCCGAAAAAACATACTGTGATTCTGTCGGCGGCAAAGTTAAAGATGAAATAAATAACACCGTCAACAATAAAGAAATGTTTGTTGTTAATATTTAACAACATCTTCTTTACGGATATTTAATTATTTAATTATTTTCTTATTTTATTATTTACTTAATTTGCTGAAATCGGCAATTAAATTATAATATCCTTTTAACAAAGTCAAAAGTCCTATTCTGTTATTTTTTATATTTTCATCTTTATCCATAACAAGAACTTTTTCAAAGAACGCATCAATTTTTGAATTTAATCCGATTAGTTGTTTTAAATAATCATTATAATTATCCGTTTGTTCTATACTTTTAGCCGCAACATACAGATTTTTTTCTTCATCATATTGGAACAATTCTTCATCAATAATATCAAAAGAACTGTCTTTAAGAATCCTTATAACTCTGTTTGCATTTTCAATTGTCATCGGACTGTCAAACTCAGAAATAGCCTGAACTCGTTTCATATAATCCGAAAGTTTTTCTAACGGATTCCCGATTAAGCAAGCCTCAAGAACATCTTTCTTATAATTATCAGCGAGGAATATTGTCAATCTTTGAATAATAAATTCTTCAACTTCTTTAGCACAATCTGCTTGAACAGGAAGAAGTTCAAGAGCAAAACTAATAAGATTAGACAAATTAACCTCAAGATTATTTTCAATAATAGTTTTGATAATACCTAAAGCCGCACGTCTGACACCCAAAGGATCGGAAGAACCAGTCGGTTTTTTACCGGAGGCAAAGACTGCACAAATCGTATCCATTTTATCAGCGATACCAACAATCTGACCTTCAATTCCTTGTGCAAGTTCACTATCAGCATTAAGAGGGAAATAATGCTCTTTTATACCTTGAACAACTTTTTCATTCTCACCTGATATTCTTGCATAATCAGAACCGATATAGCCTTGCAACTCAGTAAATTCAAATACGAGTTTTGTAGCCAAATCCGCTTTACACAAATATGCAGTTCTTATAACATTTTCTTCTTCAACACCAAGTTCTTCTGATATTTGCTTAGAAAGTTTAATCAATCTTTGCGTTTTATCATATACAGAACCCATTCCTTTTTGGAAGGTCATTCCTTTTAAGTTTTCTACATATTCTTCCAGTTTTTGTTTTGTATCATTTTTTACGAAAAATACAGCATCATCCAATCTTGCTTTAATAACTCTCAAATTACCGGCTTTGATATTTTCAAAATCGTTACCGATATAATTAGCGATAGTAATAAACTTATTTGTCAATTTTCCGTTTTTAAACAAAGCAAAGTATCTTTGATGTGATTCCATAACCGTGATAGTAACTTCATCCGGAATATCTAAATATTTTTCATCAAAATCACAAACCACAGCAACCGGCCATTCACAAATATTAGTAACTTCTTCTAACAAATCATCAGAAATTCTTGTTGAAGCACCAATTTCAGTAGCCTTTGCATTAGCAACTTCTAAAATCTTTTCACGTCTTTCTTGTTGAGAAACAATAACATAACCTGTTTTCAATTTTTCTTTGTATTCATCAGGATTATTTATTTCAATTGTCCCATCATAAGAGCGATGTCCTCTTGAATATTTAGACGATTCTATATCTAATATTTTAACTTTTAACTCATCATTATTATATACAGATACAATCCAGCGAATTGGTCTTGAAAATTTTTCTTCATGATTCGACCATCTCATAAAATGAGAGCCTTGTAATTTTAAAACGATGTTAGGAATATTTTCGGCGAGAATAACTTTAGTATTTTTACCCTTGACTTCAAGTTTAGCCATAACATAATCGCCTTCAACATATAAGTCTTGTGGGTTCAAGCCATTTTTCTTTGCAAAACCTTCGCCCGCTTTTGAAAGATTTCCGCTTTCATCATAAGCAATTTTAGCCATAGGGCCTTTAAAAACTCTTGTTGAATCAGGTTGACTGTCAGCAAGTCCGTCAATAATAACAGCCAATCTTCTTGGCGTTGTTAATACATCTATTTTTTCAAAATTTATATTATTTGAATCAAAAAACTTTTTAAAACTATCTCTTAATTGAGTTTCAGCCGATGTAATAAACTTATACGGCAATTCTTCCACACCAATTTCTAATAAATATTTACTCATACCTAACCTCATTCTGTAACAGAAACATTATATTACAAACAGATTTTTTTTGCAGAATAGATAAAAAACAGAGGGTAACATTGCTATTTACCCTCTGTTAAAACGATTTACATTATTTTATACTAACCTTTTATTTGTCCCATAACTTCTTCAGCAAAGTTTTCAGATCTTTTTTCAAGACCTTCGCCTAAAACGAATCTGTCAAACTTAACAATATTCATTTTACCTGAAATAAGTTGTTCAATAGTCAAATCAGGATTCTTAACGAACGGTTGTTCTAAAAGACATCTTTGAGCCATCAATTTATTAACACGACCTTCAACAATTTTTTCTCTGATTTGTTCAGGTTTCTTTGCCAAATCTTCTTTACCCATTTCAATTCTCTTTTCTTCTTCAAGAACAGAAGCAGGAATTTCGTTTCTGGAAACGAATTCAGGAGCGGAAGATGCGATATGCAAACAAATATCTTTTGTTAAATCAGCATCAGCAGCAGATGTTTCTAAAAGAACACCGATTTTACCGTTATGAATATAAGTTGAAACATTACCTTCATAACGAACGAATCTTCTGATAGTAATTTTTTCGCCGATAGAAGCGATTTTTTCTTTTAATACATCAGAGATTAACTTACCGCATTTAGGGCAAGTAGTTGCTTCTAAAGCAGCAACATCAGCAGGATTAGTCTTAGCAACCAATTCTGCAAGTCCGTTTGTTAATTCGATAAATTCATCATTCTTAGCAACGAAATCAGTTTCACAGTTAACTTCAATCATAGCACCTACTGAAGAATCAACATAAGAACCGACTCTGCCTTCAGCAGCAATTCTGCCCATTTTCTTTTCAGCAGAAGCAATACCTTTTTGACGAAGTACTTCCATTGCTTTATCCATATCACC
>CACZPS010000018.1 GCA_902783125.1 uncultured bacterium
AAATTCTAACTTAACTCAATATGCTTATGCCGAGTGTCATTCTGCTATTGCAGGTACAAACGAAGGTCAGGAATTGGTAAAAACTGTTAATAGTAAAATCAATGTTCGCTCGGGAGCAGATATAACGTCAGGTAATGATGTTGAGATTTATTATGGTTATGGAAAAGGTAATCCAAATTCTTGGATTGGATGGAAAACTGTAAGTTATGCTTTGTTCGGTATCCCGATTTCCAATACCGGTAGCCATTCAGGTTATAGAGGTTCTGCTAATAATGACCTTATCGTAGATGGGGAAATTATTGCAGGTCAGGCATCAAGTAAATATATGATTATTGACAGATACGGTGAAATAGTTTCTTCAAAGGGGTTCTATGGTGATGAATACACTGTCGGAAACGTTGAAAAAATCCCCGGGGAAGTTATAAAAAATAAAACATTAAATTCTATCAAGATAGATATTGATAATGTTACCGCAAGTTTAGAAGATGTAGAAAAGACCATTAATGAAAACCAAGAAATAATAGATACCTATAAGACTCAGCAGAATTCGACACAGGAACAATTTGACACTATTAATAATATGATAGATGGCGGATATGAGATGAAAAATTCTGTTGCTGATTCAAGCGGAAAGAGTGAGTTCACAGATATTATCCAAGGTGAAATGAAATCTCTTATTGTTATATCAGGCGATAGTGATCCGGATAAAGCAAAGAAAATCACAAATGATCAGTTTAATACAATTATGACTGATTATAATGCAAAACTATCAGAAATTGAAAATGCGAATAAGGCAATATTTGATGAAAACTCAAAATACGAAAATATAGATAATCAGAAGGCTTATTTAAAAATTCCTACAATAAACGAGTTTTTAGATACCAAACCTGAATATAACTTGTCGTCTGATCAAAAGACAACAATATCAAACGGATATAATACAGTAAATGGCAATGTTAAAAATGTAGATAGTACTGAATTTATAGAAGGTGATAAACCTAAGTATTCATATCAGACGTATATAAGTATATATGCTGATGAGTCAGGAAATTATAATAAATATATTGCAGTATCTAATCCTACTACAACGACAGTTGATGATAAGGAGGTAAAATCTTGCGATGAGATTGTTGAATTAAAAAATAAACTCGCTGATTTGAAAGATACTCTTGCTCCTTATGAATCACAACAAGCAATATTGAACTCTAATAAGGCAGTTTTGAATATAAACAAAAATGCCCTTGAGGCAAATTATACAAGGGTTAAAAATACTGATCCAAAAGAATATGAAAATCAAAGTAGTGGTTCATATAGCATCACGTTCAACGATATTATTCTTCAGGGTTCTCACATTATGGTTGACGGGATTGATAACAGGCAGGTTTCAGGAGCAGGAAACTTGAGAATTGCTGAGGCAGGCTTTAAAGTTGACAATTATTCTACCAGATCTATCGTACTTAACACTATTGATTTATCAGGTGGCGTAAATGCAGGTGTTTATATAGACGGAAGAAATCATAGTGCATTCTTGAATAAGGACCAAGCATTAAGCGGGAATGATGCTTATAATTATTTTATTGGTACGAAAAGTTTTGACAGTATTACACATACGGGTGTTCACTATAAAGATCATTTAGACGGTGATTCAATAACAGGCATAACAATTAATTGTTTCTATGATGCAAATCATCCGTTTGTAAAAACCTTTGATATTCCTTTTAAGGACTCTGCTTCATCTATTCTTGCATCAGGAAATATAAAAACAAGCGGTGATCTTAATGTGTGGACAGAAAGCGGTGAAATTTTGTTGTGTGTTAGTGGCATAACTGCTGATAAAAAATCGATTATAGCACCAAACGGAAATGTTTTTATATACTATACAAATGCTAAAAACAGCCCTGAATTTGTGATAGATAGCAAATATTATATCTTTGGCGGAAAATCGGTTTATTTATCTACAAATGAGGCGGGTATAATGTCTTTTCTATTCCCTGTTGAGTACGGTAAAATCACTCTTGACGGGACTGTTAAATCAGGATATTCAAACAGAAGTATAACAATTACGGAGGACATGATTAAACCTGAAAATCTGATTGTTGATAATACATCAGGGGAGAAAAACCTTATCAATTTAGGCGGAAATGATTTGACTCCGTACTTGAATGATGGTGTTAATTATGGAAATCTAAAAGCAATATATAAAGACGGACAAATTTATTTGTATAACTTACCGCAAATAGAAAGTAGCGGGCTTAC
>CACZPS010000019.1 GCA_902783125.1 uncultured bacterium
AGAAATTCTTAGTCACTTAGTCACGGTTCACTTAGTCACTGTAAATTATAGTTTAGAGGCTACCGCCTCTAAACTATAATTTACCCAAGGAGTTTAATTATGTTTAATTTAATAAAAAAATATATCGATAATAAAAAAGAAATTAGGTCTTTAAAGTTTCAAGTCGAGGCGATTAAGTTCGATTTAAAACACGCCCTTGCTATCTCGGAAAAGTATATTCCCTTGATGAAAACCTCGGATAAGGTTCAATTATTAATTCTGCGAAAAAATTTGTTTCGTTGATTTTTAGAAAAAGGAGGAATATATGGATAAAGAAAGTATAACCCGCTATGCGCCGGTTATATTAATCGTTTTTGTTATGTTTTTTCAGTACAACCTCTTTGTTACCCCTCAGGAATTAGAAGTCCAGCACCGTCAGATTTTAGAAACTGTTTCTCAAAAATATATGACGAAAGAAGAATCTAATAATCTTAAGGCGCAGATTTCTGATATGCAAAAGAAGGTTGATAAGATTTATGATGCCATTATTGGCGGAAAGGAATGATATGAGTTTAATTGAATTTAGAGCAGGAGAGTTGGCTCTTTCCTCTGAAATAAACAGCAATTTTCGGTATTTAGATGATAAATGTTCGGAACTTGCTGATAATATTACAACCAGTACATCGGGGTTCTCTTCTCAAGTCGCTGCTCTTAATAATAATGTTCAAAACTTGTTATCTTATAAGGAATCTTTTATTTCGGTCGGTATGATTTTACCTTATGTCGGTTCAATTGTGCCTGACGGTTATCTTATTTGTGACGGGTCTGAACTTTTGATTAGGGATTATCAAAAGTTATATTCTGTTATTGGTACAACTTTTGGTAGTTCAGACAGTACATTATTTAATCTGCCGGATTTAAGAAACAGAACTCTTTGGGGCGCCGGAACCATATCTGTCGGCGAATATTTAAACCCAATGCTGCCAAATATTAAAGGTACATTCCGTCTGGCAGGAACAGAAGGTTCAAGTTCTGTTACTGGAGCTTTTTCTGCCGGCAAAAAAGGCGGTTCTTGGGGGATTGGACATGATAACTCTGCGACTAACCCTTTAATGCAGTTTAATGCATCAGCATATTCTGATATTTATTCTGATGATTGTAATACTGTTCAGCCGCCCGCATTGGTTCTTGATTTTATTATTAAATATTAGTTTAAGGAGTTTTGATTATGAAAATATATAATTATGACAAAGACTCTAAAGAGTTTTTGTTTGTTTCTGATGCCCAAAAAAATCCTAAACAAGAGGGTGATTATTTATTCCCCAAATATTCTACAACAATTGTTCCGCCTGTTTTAAATGTATATGAAACAGCTTTATTTATTGATGGATATTGGAAAATTGTTTCGGATTTTAGAGGACAAAAAATTATTAATTTAGAGACAAAAGAAGAATCTGTCTGTTCCGAATTAGGCAATATCCCAGACGGATTTATGATTTACGAAGATTATATTCAAACGGATGAATATAAAGATTATCTTGCTAAATTAGAAAAACAAGAGATTGTTTTAAAAATTCTTGAAGAAATTAAATCAGTTGATGATAAGCGTATTAGGGCAATTTGCGAACCTTCAGTTAAAGATACATCAACAGGTGAAACATGGCTTGAGTTTTATAATAAGCAAATGGTTGCTTTAAGGCAAAAATTAAAGGAGGTTGAGTATGACTCTTAATATTGATGATAATGGTACGATATTCATTTATCAAGGTGACAGCGGCGAAGTTGTTATTAATGGAATCGCTGATGATAATGATTATTTGGTCTATTTTTCTATTAAAGATCCTGATAGAAATTCTGTTGGTAGTGAACTGGTCGTTAATTCCAATTATAACGATTATGTAACTTTCTTTATCCCAAGTACGTTGACAAATTTGCTTGATGTCCCAAAAGGTGATTGCTGCAAAGTATATCATTACGGTATAAAAATTTGCACTCAAGATATCGAGGATACTCAGTTTGTGCAGGGTGCGGAATTTGGGCAGTTAAATAATATGATTGTGTTCCCCAAAATAGTGGAGGGCTCTTATGTATAACAATAAAATCAATTTAGAAAATGGCTGGAATAATGTCATTACTGTGTCAAATACAAATATTAAAAGATCTGAAAAATTGGCGGAAAGTTATGCAAATTCTGCAAAAAAAGATATGCAAGAATGTGCTAATTATCTTGCACTTATTCAACGAATATTAAAAGAATGTGAAAATGCCAGAGATTCAATTAATATATCTCTTGGTCAAGATTTACTTAATCATTTGGAAGATAACGAAAATCCGCATAATGTCACTCCTGAACAAGTGGGTGTTTATTCTAAATCTGAGATTAATGAAATTATTACTGTTCTTAATCTCGATGATAAACTTTCTGTGATTATATCAGGTGAAAATGTTCCGGATATCGATACAGATGAAGTAGAAACAGAACTAGAAGAAATTATAGGAGGATAAAATGTCAATTCAAGAAAAATTAAATATTATTAGTACTTCTTTAGGTAATATAAAACAAGCAATTATAAATAAGGGTAGCACTATATCAGGGAATATTACAACATATGCAGACGCTATAAGCGGCATTATTAGTATTACGGCTCAATCGAAAACAGTAACACCTACAACAACAACGCAAACTGTGACCCCTGATAGTAACTATAATGCCCTGTCATCAGTTACGGTAAATGGAGTGGATAGTTCAATAGATCCAAATATTGTCGCTGAGAATATTAAGTCAGGGGTAAATATATTAGGAATAAGCGGAAATGTGACAGAATTATCCGGTCAAACTAAAACCGTTACCCCGATGACCTCATCGCAAACTATAACCCCTGATACAGGATATAACGGGATTACCAGTGTAACTATTGATGGGGTAACATCTGCTATTGATAGTAATATCCAAGCCGAGAATATAAAAAGCGGGGTTAGTATCCTTGGTGTAACAGGAACTATGCCAAGTGCGGGAAAATATGGTGTTACGGTTGAAGATGTTGTAGGTATAATTGATAATAACGGGTCATTACAACCGACAACAAATCAATTAAATCTTACATTTTTGGGATTGAAAACATTCAACGGAAGGTCACTTGAATATAAATTTAGAGATTTAGGCAATATTTATACTATTACTTTTCCTGATTTAGAATGTGACACTATAACAAATTGTTTGGCTCATACATTTGAGTACTGTCAAAATTTAACAACTATAAATTTCTCAAAATTGGACAGACTAACAAATTGGGCGCCGTTTGAGTATACTTTTAATCATTGTACTTCTTTGACAACAGTTGCATTTCCTCTATTAAAAACAGTAACGGCATACAGCGCCTTTAATTATTGTTTTTCAGATTGTACAAATTTAACAAATATAGATTTTTCAAGCCTTGAACAGATAGGGAATAACACATCATCCGGCTATCACAGCCATTTTGTAAATTGCTTTTACAACTGTACTAATCTAGCCTCAATCACATTTCCGAAACTTGAAAAAATATATTGTACAGGTTCAAGTATGACTAATGGTACATTTGCTAATAATAATAAAGTTAAAAAACTATACTTCCCTAAACTTGATACTATAACTTATGGAAGTGGCGCAAGTACAAGTAATCAGACTGCTTGTAAAAATATATTCTACGGTTGTACTTCTTTAACAGAAATCCATTTTGGGGCTGCTAACCAAGCAGCCATTGAAGCAACCGCAGGCTATTCAACGGCATGGGGCGCTACTAATGCTACAGTTTACTTTGATTTATAGGAATAGGGTTTTACGTCATTTACAGTATATAAGTATTTAACAAATAGTACAAAACATTGTGATATAAAGGAGATTTTATTATGAATTTACTTGGATTTATTAAAAACAGCGTGCTCAACACTTTTTCTAAAGAAAATATGGTAAGTTTGTTTGATATTATAAAAAATAAAATCATTGAACAAGCAAAATCAGAACTATCTGGTTCTGATAAAAAATACAATGTGGATATGGCTGTTATTACTTTTATCAAAACAAATATGAAAACGCCAAATCCTATTGCTAATACGCTAATTAATATTCTTATAGAATATGTTCCCGTTTTGACCCAATGTGTTTATGAATATTTAAGAAAATACGTTGACGGTCTGACAGAGGGCTAATTGGTTAATTATAAATTACTCGATAAGCAAAAGGAATTTATAGAAATCCCGCACAGTAACCCGCTTGACGTCGCTATTTACCAAGGTGGCTACGGAAGTGGTAAAACTTGGTGCGGAGCTTTGTTAGGTATAATGCTTGCTAAAAAATATCCGGGATCAAGGGGATTGGTGGGAGCAAAAGAATACGAACTCGTTAGGAAAACTACTTTAGTCACATATCTTGAACACCTCGATATACTTGGGTATAAAGAAAATACTCACTATTTCTATAACAAGGTCGATAAGATTATTAAATTTAAGAACGGTTCGGAAATTTTGTTCTCCTCCTTTGAAGACCCTGAAAAGTTTAAGTCCTTAAACTTACATTGGGCTGAGATAGAGGAAGCATCTCAGATAGATGATTCCTCTTTTAAACAGCTTCTTGGCAGGCTGAGAAATACTTATCGTGGGAAAGATTGGGTCGATTTTCGCTACAGGCTTTTTGGACATACTAATCCACAGTCTGATAAAGGCTGGATTTGGCAAAGATTCGTTGAAAATAAACAGGAAAATTATCGTCTGATAATCGCTCCAACTACCAATAATATTTATCTGCCACCTCATTTTATAACTTCTTTGAAAGAGAGTTTTGATGAGGATTATTATAAAATAAATGTTTTAGGTGAATTTGGTGACTACTCAAGCGGGCTTGTTGTTAAAGGATTCAGCGAGGAAAATCTGAAACATTTCAAATATTGTCAGGATTTACCCCTGCATATCACTTGCGACTTTAACGTTGACCCGATGTGTTGGGAATTGGCATATATTGATAATGAAAATGTATACTATTTTGATGAGCTTGCGGTTGAAAAAACCACAACTCAACAGTGCATTCAAGAACTAATTAATAGATATCCAAATCATAATTCTTTAATTATTATAAATGGTGATGCCTCAGGTGATAACCGTACGACACAAAGTGAATACACAAATTATGCCATTATCAGAAAAGCCTTGTATGACCATGGTTACGATAAAAAACAAGTGAAATTTCATCTGCGGGATTACAACCCGCCTATATTAAACAGAATTGCATCTTTTAATGCTAAGGTGAAAAATTCTAACGGTGACAGACATTTGTTTATTGACGAAAGAAGATGTAAAAAACTTCTTTATAATATTTATAACCTATCCTTTAAGGAAGGAACAAGTATTGTCGATGTTCCTACTTTTTCTCAAATAAAGAATAACAAAGAATATAAATTCCTTGAGCATCCCTTTGATGCCGCCAGTTATCTTACGGAATATTATTGGCGTATAAAATAATTTTTAGAGTCTGTTCTTTAATTAGAACAGGCTCTTTTTTGTTTTGGTATAATAATCGTATGAAGAAATATTTTATTAATAATAACTCTGATAATCTTATATTATTTTTTTCCGGCTGGGGCTGTGATGAATACGAATTTGAACATCTTAAATCAGAGTCTGATGTATTAATTTTATACAATTATACGGATTTAGATTTAGATTTTGATTTTTCCAAATATAAAAATATTGATTTGATATCGTTTTCTGCAGGAGTTTTTGTCGCTTCTGTTTTCAAATTTTCAATCAAGCTAAACAGAAAAATTGCACTGAGCGGAAATCCTTATCTATTTGATGATCATTTTGGTTTATCAAAAGAAATTCAAGAAGTTTTATATAATATAACTGAAGATAATGCTGAGGATTTTGCTCGAAATTATCTGGTCAAAACTGATGTAGAATATCAAAACTTTCATCCTTCCAAAAGAACTATCGAAAGTTGTAAATATGAATTTGACAGATTAAAAAATATATATGAATTTGAAAAATCAAATATTAAAGATATTTATGATAAAGTAATTGCAGGAGAAGATGATCCCATTTTTAATATTAGTGCTCAGCGTGAATTTTATGGCAATAAACTGAAAATTGTTTCAAACGCAAGACATAATTTGTTTTTCAGAATATCTTCTTATAACGATATATTTGATAGGCTTTAAAATTTATTTTTTTACACGACATTATATTTTTATATGATTAAATCTGTATTTCCCTTTGCCACGACCTTTTACAGGTTCTATAATTTTCTTTTCCAATAATATTTTTAAAAGTTTTGATGTTCCGGCAGATTTGAGTCCGATAACTTTTTCTGTATCGGTTCTCCCAAAGATTTTGTCTGTTCCAAAAGTTTTATACATCTTATCAATATGTAATTTATTTGTTGCTGATAAATCTTGAATGTCTACTTTTTTGCTCGAATGTCTACTTTTTTCGTCCTGAATGTCTACTTTTTTGTCTTTTTCTAACTCACGCAGATACTTAACAAATTCTTTATCAATGTGCAAATATCTGCTCTTTAGTTCATTATTTTCGTGCATTAAAACATTTCTTAAAAATATTTTTAAATATTCTGTTGTTTTATTAATTTTTAGGCTCAAATTACTATAATTTGCCCTAACCAGTGCGTTTTTAAAATATCTTGCATTTTGAGAAAAAATATCATTAGAAACATCATATCCTAAAGTTCTTAAATACTTTATAAGAAAGACAGATGTTGTTCTTGTGTTTCCTTCTTCAAATACGTGAATTTGCCATAATCTTGATATAAAATCAGCAAGATGCTCTATGGTTTCTTCAATGGTTAAGTCTTTATAACTAAAGTTTTTCTCTTGGGATATATCGTATTCAAGAGTTGTTTTTAATTCGGAAGCAGTTCCATAAATAACGGTTTCACCGCCTAACACCCATTCTTCTTTTGTAATATTAAAATCTCTGATTTGTCCTGCCCGTTTTAATACCCCGTTGAATAACTTTCTGTGAATAGATATATATTCGTTAGGGGTAAGGCTAAAAGCGTTCTATGACAGTACCCCGACTATGTTTGCAGAAACTCTGTCACCTTCTTCTGTTAATATTTTTTCGGATTTGTTTTCATCGGAGCGGTAATATTTGTTTACTCTTTCCTTAACCTCATCAAGCGTTATTTCGCCTTCGATATTTGCTCTGGCAACCTCGTTTAAAAATTCTGATGTCTGTAAGTTATCAACTTTTTGCAGTCCGATAGCAGTTGCCCAAAGGTAACTTTTGTATTTTTTATCAGGTTCGGTTTCTCTGATATATTAGCTATACAAATCGTGGTGCAATATGTTTCTCCTCAAAAAATCTTTTTAGTATTATATCAAATTTTAAAGAATGAGGTTAGATTATTTAAGGGTTCTTTTGTAACAAATTGTAAAGGGGGGGGGGAATATTTTAGGGCAATTATTTTTCCGTATCAGACTTTACATGAGTAACAAGTGTAGTATCAACCAAGAAAGGTGTGTGTATTTATGGAAAGTAAAATAACAATAAGACAAAATCCCGAAACAAAACCGGTAATTAAGAAACCTCTCACTGTTGACGGAAAACAAGTTTTTAATATCACCGAATTGATGAGAAAACGTCTAAACGGTGAGATATTGTCTGATAAGGAAAATAAAGTTTGAGATAGATATCTTGAAACAAGTCAACAAACAAAAAATTATTTTTTAAGAAAAGAAAATTCAAATAATAAAATATTTACAGAATCTGTAAAAACAGAACTTCCGCCAAAACTATATCCGATTGAAAGTGATCTTTATTTACAACAACAAGAAAAGATAAGGCGGATTGAAAATTCTGCAAGAACAAGAAGTACCGGATACAGACCTCTTGATAACAACCCAAAAGGCGGATTTGAACGTGCGATGGATAAGATGCGTCAATTAGGCGAAACAAAGGCTGAATTAACCGAAAAAAGTGCAAAAATGGCTAAAAAATTTGCAAAAATATTAGAATTTTGTAAAAAATACGGCAAATCAATTAAGGCATAAAATATTTTAAACAAGGTTGGGGTTTCCACCCCAACAATAACCTAATCAAACAATACAAAACCGAATGTATAATTTTCACATTCGGTTTTTATTTTTGATAACTATATATAAAATATCATAATTTTTGACAAGTTCGTAGGGTGCTTTTTAATGCACAAATCTGTCGGATTGCCACGAAAATTACTCCGTAATTTTCTCGCAATGACGGGTTGCTCTCAATGCCTCAACTGCGGAGCACTATGCCGAAGAAATGATTGAGTATCATTTCTGAGAGGGCGTGTAAATTGCTTCTCAGTTTACACCCGCTCTCGCAACTTTAATATCTTAATATCTTTTAGTGAGTTTCGCTCGTTATACCATAATTTATGTTATAATCTAACTATGTTGAATTCGATAAAAAATAAAGTAATTATTTCTGTTCAGGCTATGCCTAATGAGCCTTTGTACAAAGAGGAGTGTATGTTAGCGATGATGCAGTCGGTAATTAACGGCGGGGCAGATGTTTTGAGGGTAGCAGGCGCAAGAGATGTTAAAAATGCTAAAAAACTCGGGGTAAAGGTGATAGGGTTAACAAAGCCGGACAAACTTCCTGATAATTGGAAAGAAGTTGTATACATCACTCCAACATTAAAAGAAGTTAATGAGTTAATAGCTGCGGGTGCTGATATAATTGCATTTGACGGAACTTCAAGACCAAGACCGAATGATTGCACACTTAAAGAAATTATTGATACGATACATAAAGCAGGCAGATTAGCGATGGCAGATATTGCGACTTTAGATGAGGCTTTGAATTGTTATAATCTTGGGGCAGATATTGTATCTACAACATTATCGGGTTATACAATGGAGTCTTTATCTGATAGTGACGAACCGGATTATGAATTGTTAAAAAATATAGTATCAAAAGGAATCCCTGTAATTCTCGAAGGCAGAATTTGGGAGCCTTATCAAGTGTCAAAAGCGTTTGAATTTGGTGCGTATTCTGTTGTGATAGGTTCAGCTATTACACGTCCTCAATTGATAACTAAAAGATTTATTAAAGGATAGATATTATGAAAAGAGCGTTAGCGTTTGATATAGGCGGAACAAAAATATATTATACGGTAGTAGATGAAGACGGTAAAATCGTTTCAGATATAGTAAAAAATTCTACACCAAAAACTATCAGTGAAATTGTGGATATTTTAACAAAAGGGATTTTAAATAATAATGATGTTGATGTAATTTCAGTTGCGACAGCGGGTGCTGTTAATAATGAAAACACAAGGGTTATAAGTTCAACGGGTAATTTGCCTGATGGTTACAGAAACATAGATTTTCAGGCATTATCGGATAAAAAAGTTTTTGTTGAAAATGATGCGAATGCGGCTGCATGGGCAGAACATATTACGGGTTCATCAAAGGGTTGTGAAAATTCTGTTATGCTTACTCTCGGAACAGGGGTTGGCGGAGGAATAATATTAAACAATAAACTTTATAAAGGTAAATCCGGCTCGGCAGGTGAAATGCACTTTAAGATGTACCCTGATAATCGCAGAAAATGTACTTGCGGAAGTTATGACTGTTTTGAGGCGTATGCTTCAGGCACAGGTCTGAAATTCACTGCCGAAGAAATGAGCGGAAACCCTGAAATTACGACTTATGACGTTATTGACGGAGTAAAACGCGGCTGTCCTGAAATGACAAGAATTTTTAAAACTTGGCAAAATCATATTACTCAGGGAATTATTGGGTTAGCTAATATTTTTGACCCTGACTGTTTTGTTCTGTCAGGTTCAATGGCGCAATTTGTTGATGTTAAAAGGATTGAGGAAGCTGTAAATGAGCAAATTGTGACATCTCCTACTTCTATAAGATTGGGGTCAGCAGGGAACTATTCAGGCATGATTGGTGCGGCACTTTTGGCATTAGAAAGTATCAAAGGATAATCAATGGGAAAGGCTAAAAAAAGAAGTATTGCTTTAGGCAGACATAATCAGTTGACTAATCTTTCAAGAGAAGATGCAATTTCTATTGTTCTTGAAAAGATTAAAAATAATGAAAGTGCTGAGGATATAATTTCGCTTTTTGGCCTGAGTGCGGAAGAACTATTGGAAGCCGGTGCAGATTATGAGTCAATAAAGGCTTTGGGGAGATTGTTTTAGATGTTGAAAACGATAAAATTTTGGCTTGAATGTTCAAGGTGGTATGCGCTTCCTATGAGTATTTTTTCGTGGTTTGTAGTATTTTCTTATGCTCTACAAAATAACGGTAATGCTCTTTTTGGATATATTGCATTAATAGGTATTTGTACGGCTCATCTTGCAACTAATTTGCTGGATGATTTTTGTGATTTTCATTCTCTTGAAAAGAATATTGACCCAAATAATAATGTAATATTACCAAACACTCAGAGGGGCAAATGCAGATATATTATTGAAAAGAAAGTCAAACTCTCAGAAGTGTTAGCAGTTGTTGGTATATATTGTCTGATTTCTCTGATTGTGGGTTTATTCTTTTGTTTTACTGTGAACAAAATGGTTTCTGTATTTATGCTTATAGGTGCAATTATTGTGCTTTTTTATTCTTTTTTATCTAATGTAAGATTATCAGAATTTCTCGTCGGAATTGCATTCGGACCTCTTATGTTCGGTGGGGTATATTATGTTATGACAGGGAAATTAACACCTGATGTTTTTATATTATCCATTCCTACAATGATATTGACGGTAAATCTTTTGTTTACGGATACTTTTTTGGATAAAGAGATTGATAAATGCGAAGGTAAAAAAACTCTTGTCGGGTTATTAAAAACGAATGAGAATATTTTATGTTTTCAAAAATGGCTATTGATATTGGGGTATTTGTCTGTTTTATTGATTCCTATTTTTGACATAGCGGATTGGGAAGTGTTTTTAACAGCTTTAACAATTCCGTTGGCGGTTGATTTGTATCAATCTTTAATATTGTACGGAAACGATAACACTTCTGTTCCTCAGGCTAAAAAATGGTATCATTTCCCGTTCGAAGCATGGGCTGACATTAAGGCGAACAGATCTCAGCCATTTA
Organism: uncultured bacterium; assembly: GCA_902783125.1. Taxonomy (GTDB): domain Bacteria; phylum Cyanobacteriota; class Vampirovibrionia; order Gastranaerophilales; family Gastranaerophilaceae; genus UBA2883. The sequence goes on from CACZPS010000019.1 coordinate 11,073, forward strand.
TGTTCCGTATGTATCAGGCAAGAAATTTGATGATATATTTTTCTATAATTCTCGGAATTACTATTTGGTTTAATTAATTTTTAATTGAAGAAAAAATGTTGTATAATGGTTTTGTTAGTTAGGAGTTTATTATATGTTGAGTGAAAATGAAATTTTAGAATTGGAAAAAATCTGTAATCAGACCAGAATTAATATATTAAAGATGGTACATAATGCAAAATCAGGACATATTGGCGGAGCATTTTCAGGAGTTGAGATACTTAATGTTTTGTTTAATAAATCACTTTATATTCCAGTCGACTGGAAAAAATCTTCTGATTTTGATAAACGTGACAGATTTATATTATCAAAAGGTCACGCATCTGCCCTGTTATATTCTGTTTTGGCACAACGAGGGTTTTTCCCTGAACGTGAGCTTATGACATTTAGAAAACTCGGTTCAAGATTACAAGGTCATCCTTGTTGTAGGGAATTAGACGGAATAGAGGTTTCAACGGGTTCTTTAGGTCAGGGTTTATCCGTTGGCTGCGGTATGGCTATGGGATTAAAACTTGACAATAATCCTGCTAATGTTGTTGTATACTTAGGTGACGGTGAATTGCAGGAAGGCTCTGTTTGGGAAGGATTTATGCAGGCTTCACACAGGAAATTGGATAATCTTATTGCAATAATAGACAGAAACGGACTCCAAATCGATGGAGAAACAGAAAAAGTTACATCGCTTAATCCGTTAGATAAAAAATTAGAGGCGTTTGGCTGGAATGTTGAAACTATTGACGGTCATGATTTTAATGCTATTTATAACTCAATAGAAAACGCTAAAAAATCGGATAAACCTTACGCAATTATTGCTAAAACCGTTAAAGGCAGAGGGGTATCGTTCATGGAGAATAATGCCGGCTGGCATGGTAAAGCTCCAAATGATGAACAGTTTGAACAGGCTCTGGCTGAATTAACGAAGTAAGTTTTACATAAGGGTTTTATTAAAAAAATAAGGATACATATAATTGTATCCTTATTTTTTGTTGCTGACACTAAATATTTACCACTTATCACCCCATACATTTACCCCATACATTTACCCC
>CACZPS010000020.1 GCA_902783125.1 uncultured bacterium
CGAAAAAATCTGATTAAGGTTTAATTGGTATTTGTAGAATAATCAACTACCCTGTTACAAATAATCATCTAGAGTGTGTCTTTACAAATCCTCAAACTTATTATCAATCCATTTTTCTGTTTCAGCAATAAACTTTTCAGACTTTTCAATCGATTCTCTCATTTTGTCATAATTACGTTCATAGTTTGGATTCGTAAACGGATCGCTATATGGTACAGGATTTTCTTTGTTTATTTGCGGAACAAAAGAACGTGAAACTGTATCATAATCACTCTTATTTGGATCTGGGGTAAATGTATTGTTATTTGTTCTTGTGCTATTTTGATTTACAGCATCAGCCGGCATGAACGGTTTATTAGAGTTTCTGATATCAATCTGAACACCGTTTGCACTGTTCATGTATCCGTTATCTTGATTTATTGTATTAAATTTTTGAGAAGGAGTTGCCAATCCGCGCTTTATTAACTCTTGCTTTACAAGATTGTCATCAGCAAGCATATTCGGATCAAGTTCTCCTACGCCTTTTACAGCCTCAGGATTAGGACTAATACTTGGACCAGGATATAGATAGCGTTTTCTTAACGCTTCAAGTTCCGCTTCTTGTTGTTTTTTCTCCATTTCTTCTCTGATTTCATCAGGCTCATACGGTTTTCCAAATACAGCTTTGAGCGGGGTTGTGAAAAGTTTATCAACAATAGGTTGGAAAGCAAATGCGTAGAGCGCAAATCTTAACGGATAACCAATCCAGTTTTTAGGGAAATTCTTTGATAATCTTGCCAGATTTCCGCCAACTTTTTTTAGATTATCAGGTTTTAGAACATTTTTTATGTTTAATCCCCAATTTAATGGAGCAGTTCTTTCTTTATATTGAGGTTTTTGCCCAAGTCCGATACTTGTAAATGTTGCAATTTTACTTAAAACCCATTTAATACCTTTAGGTTTTGTCCCTGCATTTTTCAATCTTTGTACAGCTTGCCATTCAGCTTCGTGTTCGGCTTTTGACGCAAACCCAAATGCATCATTTTTCTTTTTGAATGCTTTATAGGCATCTTCATATGCTTTTACTTGAGCTTCTGTTTTTCCAAGATTTTTTAGACCATTCATAGCGTGCATTGCTTTAACTGCTAATGGCATAGCAACAACCCAAGATATTGCATCAAATAGTCCATGAACACCGGTTGCAACTTTTTGGTCTTTTGGAGCATCAATTGTATTTTTAACTGCATCTCCAAGGAAGAAACCTAACATCAATAAACAATTAATGAAACCGCCGCCAAAGGTTAAACCACGCATACCAAGTTTTGCCGCCTTTGGTAATAATTTCCCAAGTTTTGTTGTCGGAGCGGTTGCACTTCTTACTTTATTATAAAACTCCGACATTTTAGGTGAATACCTTGAAGCATTTTCTAACCCGTTTTCAATGTTTTGAGCATATTTTGCCGGTTCTTTAACCATAGCTTCTAAAGTTCTTTGGTTCAGATTCATTGATTTGAATTTTAAACTTCTTAATGCAGATTGCCTGTATTCACCCTGAAGTTTTTTGATACTGCTTATTCTTGATTCTAACCATTTTTTATTAGCATCATTAAGTGGTTGACCATTAATCGTGCCTTTTTCTAATGCAGTTTGATATCTTTCAAGTTGTCTTGCAAGTGTTGATTCTCTCGCTTCAATTCTCGATAATATATTTGTATCACCGATGTCTGTGCCGATTTTGTTTATTAAAAATTCTTCGACAGCCTTTGATTCGTTACTTATTCTTCCGAACAAACCTGTTCCGTATTTTGTTTTTAACGCATTAATTTCAGCTTCACTCGCACCAGCGAGTTTCAATGTTCTTGGATTTTTACCAAAATAATCTTTTAACTTTGAAACACCGTGCTTTAAATCAGATTCATTTTGAGTTTGAAGGAAGTCAGTTACTAAAGGGCAAGTCGGTCTGGTCGGGGTTTTTTGCATAGCAGATAATATTTCGTGCCTGTCAATAAAGGCTTGACCTCTTGTTTTACCCTTTGATACTTTGTCCTTTGCCCAGTCAACAAAACGATTATTCATCAAACTTGTTCCCGACAAATAATCTCCAAATCTGCCTAACCTGCCAAGCAAACTTTTTTCATATTCACCTTGATTTGCTTTATTAAATAATTCACTTAATACATAAAGACCTGCGCCTGCCGGAACACCATATCTAATGTATTTTTCACCCATACCCATTTCAGGAGAAAGTTCTTGAGCATTTTGAGAATAAGTATCTGCAGTTGGGGTAGTATCAACCGCATTAGGATTTGTTGCTCTAAAAGACGGAACTCTTTTAATATCAGATGAGTTAATCCTCGCATCACCTGTTGAAATATTATTGTTTACGTTATTTTTTACATCTTCAAGCATAATATTCCCTAAAATATACTTAACTCTTATTTTTATAAAGTATTTTGGATGGATAAAATTGCGTCTTTTTTATAAAATGACTAATTTTTGTAACGAATTGTAACAAGCAAAATAAAAAATATAAAGATTAGCCGGGAAAATACCGTTAAAAATTTTGTATCAATTGGATTTATTATTTTCGCGAACTGTCTGATTGAATACCACATAAGGAATAAGGAAACCAAAAAATGGGTTTATCGTCATCACAAGCACGATTGTTATCCTTAACATCAAGGGTACATGACATAGAATACAGGGCTCAACGAACTGAGGCACAAAAACTTCAGCTCGCTAATGAGTCTGATCGTGTTTATGAAACTTATTTAGATGCCCTTGAAAAGAAAAAAATTGTTGCAAATTTAATCAATCAAAATGGTGAGTATTATGAAACTCCATTAACAGCAAGAAGTGTTTATACATACAAACAATTATATGAACAATATGACTTAAAAACAGCGGGCGGGAAGATATTAATTCCTGATAATTTGCATAACTACTATCAAAATAATGATTCTTTAAGCGGGTATTTAGATGCTCTTGGAATTAGCGAAACAAAACAAGTTTATAAATTAAAAGAAAAACCAAATCCATTATATGAAGAAAAATATAATGAATGGAAAAGTGATTTAGAAACATATCAGCTTGATTATAAAAATTGGCAGAAAGAGTCCTCGTCATATCCTGATAAATTAGCAGCTTGGCAAGCAATTGAGCCACAGGAAGAAAATGAAAAATATTGGACAACTACAACATCAACCCTAGGTGCAGATTTTGAAACGGCAGGTGGTTATTGTTATGGAGAAGCCGTAAACCACAATGATACAGGGTGTTATCAACACGTATTGCAGCATATCATTGATTATACTGTTGGTAAAGGATATAACGAATCTACAAGTGATAATAATAGTAGTTGGTATAACGGTGTAAATAACAAGTATGAAACATCGATTTCAGGGCAAACGATTGTCGTTTCGACTCCAAACGGAGGGTGTCACAGTACAACAAATAATCAAACATTTAATAAAGTATCAGAACAGGTATCAGATGAAACTGCGTGCATAGCTTCTGATGCGAATGACGGTTATGCTATACGTGTTACAAACAGTTCTTCTAATTGGGATAAACTTGTAAGTAAGTATAAAACTGACGGCACTTTAAAATCAATGAAACAATGGGCGATAGATTTGTATTATTTATGTTCAAATTATTCAACCATGGGTAAATCTGCGCAAGATGTTGCTCAAACAGTAACAGCATTCCAATCAAACCTTGTATCGACGCTTAAAGAATTTGATGAGCCGCAATATACAAGTGATCATATCAGGTGGGAAACCTATGTAACTGAAGGAGGTGAAAAACCTGTTGAGCCCGAAGAATGGACTAGGTTAGCGCCTGTTCTTGAAGATTATGTAGGTGATATTCCTCAAACTATTGATGATGGCTCCGGTTATATTGATTGTCCGACTTTTACTGACAAGGATTATGCACAATGGTATATTAATCTTTGGGCAAAAATGAACGGTTCTGATGAAACCCCGAAAATTATCGAAACGATTGAACACGATGATGAAACGAATAATGATATTGTTTTATATAGTGTTGAAGATATCCCAAAAACAGAAACAACGTACACAACAAATCCTGAATCAGGGGCTGTTGAAAGTGACAATTATATCGTTATACCTGAAGATAAATTAGATGACCCTGATTGGATTAGAAATGCAGTTGGGGAAGGATTTGTGCTTATTCAACAGTGGACATCGAGTGAAAACAAATTCAAGGATGTTTCATTAGGCTCTTGTACCAGAATATCCGAAGTGCCGGACACTATTGATATAAAAAAAGCAGAGGCACAATATGAAGCTGATATAAACAGAATAAACAGAAAAGATGCACAATATGATGCACTGTTATCCGCTTTCGAAACAGAACGCAATGCACTTAAAAATGAAATCGATACCCTAAAAACTGTAGCAAAAGATAATGTTGACAGAACATTTAAGTTGTTTAGTTAAATTATAGTTTAGCGAGCATTGCTCGCTAAACTATAATTTACAGTGACTAAGTGAACCGTGACTAAGTGACTAAGAATTTCTGATTTCTTAATCACTTAATCACTTGTCTTGAAATTCCTTTGTGCTCACACCTGTCACTCATAAGACTTCGTCTGTATTCGTTTCGGTGTTCGCTTACCGGATTTCATCCG
>CACZPS010000021.1 GCA_902783125.1 uncultured bacterium
AATGAACCTAAAGTCTTAACGACTTAACGTCCTAACGACCATAGTTTAGCGAAGGACTTTGTCCTTCGCTAAACTATAATTTACTAAAACAAACTTTGCTGATAACTATCTATTTTTTTACCTAAATGCCTATACGCTTCCGGAGAAACTTTTCTTCCTCTCGGGGTACGCTGCAAAAGCCCTGACTGGAGTAAATACGGTTCACATACATCTTCTAAAGTTCGAACATCCTCACTCAAAGCAGCGGCAATAGTTTCAATCCCTACAGGCCCGCCGTCGTATTTCTCAATAATAAGATTAAGCATAGCTCTGTCAGTTGTGTCAAGCCCAAATTCATCAATATTTAATACATCAAGCGAATTATCCGCCACTTCATCGGTTATAATTCCGTCATATTTTATTAGCGCAAAATCTGCTACACGTTTAACCAGTCTGTTTGCAATACGCGGAGTCCCTCTCGAACGTCTTGCGATAGATAACGCACCGTCATCTGTTATTTTAATATCAAGAATTCTTGCTGTGCGTTTTATCACTTGAGTAAGTTCTTCTATTGTATAAAACTGTAATCTGTGAATTATTCCAAATCTGTCACGCAAAGGTCCTGATAGTTCGCCTGCTTTTGTTGTTGCCCCAATCAAAGTAAACTTTGGTAACGGAACCCTTAAAGTCTTTACGGTCTGAGATTTGCCGGTTGTCATATCCAACGAAAAATCCTCCATCGCAGGATATAGTATTTCTTCCGCTACTTTATTCAGTCGATGAATTTCATCAATAAAAAGTATTTCACCGCCTTTTAATGACATTAAAATCCCTATAATATCTCTCGGACGTTCCAACGAAGGAGCTGAGGTAATCTTTATATTTACCCCCATTTGTTCGGCAATAACACCTGCAAGAGTTGTTTTCCCAAGCCCCGGAGGTCCGTAAAATAACAAATGATCAAGCGGTTTTTTTCTCAACTTTGCCGCTTCTATAGTTATTTTTAATGTTTCTTTTAATGCAGTCTGACCGATATAGTCTTCAAAAGTTTTTGGTCGAATTGTGTTCTCAAAAGTTTTATCATACTCAATCGACTCTGTTTTTATTATGGGATTTTTTTGTTTCTGTTCAGGTTTTTTTATATTATCGTCTGAAAATATCGTCATGATTAAATTATATCACAAGTTTTGTAAAATTTTTGTAATATTTTTATCTAAATTAATCAATTTTCTATGTTCATTTGACTTACATAAATTGCAAAGTACAGTGTGTAGGAGAAAAAATTATGATTAACATTAAAGGAGCACCAATGAAAAAGATTACGGGAATTGAAATGAATCCTGTATATAGGTCTGCTTACAGAGCATGTATTAATGCTGGTAAAAACAGAACCAAAGCTACCGCTACCGAATATAGTAAACTTATAAACGCAGGTTTGGATAATCCTGTTAAAACAAAAATGATTATAAAAACTGCAAGAAAAGATTACTGTAATGATATTAAATCACTTTCTGGCGGTGATTTTAGCCAAATTTTGTCAAGACAACTTAATACATTGAAAACTAATCTGGAATTAAAATTTAACAGTACTTACAGAAAAAGTAAAAAGGCACTAAATAACGCTTTAAAAGAACAACATCCGGAATCATATCGATTAAGAAATAAAGCGCTTGAAAAATCTGACTCTGTTTTTGAGAATGAAACTAAACCTTTTGCAAGACTTGGAAGAATGAATATCAATCCGATGAATTTATAATAATCAAAATATTTAGAAACATCGTATATATTGCAAATTTCTGATACAGATAATTATTTCTTTATAATCAAATTATGACTTTTTTCGATTAAGTCCATAATGATTTTATCTTTCACTGTTTCATCAAGTATTATTGATACCCAATATTTTTTGTTCATGTGATATGCAGGATAAAAATGTGGTTGCTCAATCAATATTTGAATGTCGTCGGGATTCAATTTAAGATTAATAACTTCTATCAAGCCTTTTTTGTTTTTTTGAAGTTTACTTCTGTCAACATCCAGTATTGCACAATACCATTTTTTTGTCTGAGGATTTCTAAATATTCCTGAACCCTGAAATTTTTCCCATAAAAATTCCGGATAATCACCATATTTTTCTATAATAAGATTTGCTATTCGGTTTGATTGCGGGTAAATATAATATTGTTTTATAAAGCATTTTTGTCGTATTCTTTCCAATATTGATTTATATTCTTCTCTAATTTCACCTACATAAACACCTTGAGAATTTTTTATTCTGAGCGGTAAATATTCATCATTATTCTCTAAATCAATAACTTTACCACTTATTTTTCCACTTTTATCTGTTTCAATAATAGCTTTAAATAATCCGTCTTTAAAAGTAGTTTCATAAATATATTTATTTTTAATAAAAACAAAACCAAATTCTTTTAATCGGTCAAAATCAGGATTGTAACGCTCAAATATTTTTTCTTCTAATTCCATAATCAAATTATATAACAAATAAGGTGTTTAAAATATTGGTCAAAAACATATAAATAAATTCTAATTTACGGAAAATAGTCTTTAAACAAGAAGTTATTAAGGTGTCTAAACCAAATTTATCTATGTTAAAATAAATATATGACTGTTAATAAAATAGGATTTTGGGGTTATCCCGATCCAAAGATTACAGAAAAAACAAAGCAAGAATATCCAAACGCTGAATGGGTTGATTTGGATATAGATTTTGGGTATTCTGACAAAAATATTCTGCCCGAATCATATTGTAAAATTATAAAAAATATTATCAATAATGCCCTTGAGATTAATCCGGTTAAAATAATTGCCCCAATAGGTAAAGATAAATGTGACAGCGGTTGGTTTGCTTCTCAAGTATTAAAAGATAAAGGTTTTAATGTTGTAGAAACGAAGTTTGAACAGGTTGATAATAAAAAAGATTTGGTTATTTCAACAAGTAATCTGCCTTTGTATGACAAAGTCAATACAATAATGAACAATATTATTTCACCTGTAAAATATGATTTAGAACAGGTCAAACCAAAGTTCGGATTTTGGGGTGTCCCGCCTAATGATTTGGAGATATTAAGACTTTTCCCTGATGAAACCCATGTTTATGGCTGGACAAGATGTGTAGAGGCAGGAACTCCCGCTGATATTGAGCTTGAAATGTATGTTGAGGAAGATGTGCCGACTGTTTTTTATTCTCAAGCCTTTTGTTCAAAAGCTCAACTTGCTAAATATCTGGCAGATAAATACAACGGGCTTTATATTGATATTGATGATTACGCGAATAATTCCATAAAAGCAAAAATAGAAGCGTTTATAAGGTTAAGGTAGATGATTTATTTAGATGCAGGAACAACATATTCAAAAATAATAGGAACAGGGGTAAATGATATAGTTTATTCCGGACTTCGTGAGTATTTAATCAAATCTGAGGGCGAAAAATCTTATTATATCCTGCCGTCATCTAAGATTAAATCGTTAAATCTTGATATAACAGCTTGTTGCGGGCACATGTCAAATGCTAATGAAAATGAAATAATAGCGCTCGCTAACGGAAGTAAAAATCACGTAGATAAAAATGCTACTGTTTTGGATTTAGGCAGTCGTGATGCCAAGTGGATATGTTTTAAAGACGGCAAATTCCATGATATGGACTGGAATACATCTTGTGCAAGCTCAACAGGTGCAACAGTTGAAATGCTGTTGAAATTCTATAATGTAAAACGAGAAAATTTAGAATTTAACGAAGAAAAATTCGCTGTCACCTGCGGAATTTTTGGGTTAGAAAAAATTATGGACGATATATCTAACGGAGCAAAACCCGTTGAAGCTATCTCTAAATTTGTGCATGGGATTGCGTATAATGCTTGGAATTTTTCTAAAAAACCTCAAAAAATCTATCTTTCAGGCGGGTTTTGTGAAAATAAATGCTTTGTTGATTCCTTAAGATATTATTGTAATGTCGAACTTTTAGGCAGATTTATACTTTGCGAAGGCTTAGAAGGGGTAAAGGGATAAAGGGTAAAGGGGTAAATATATAAAAAGAAATGTCAAATAATAGGGAAATAGGCAAAATAGGCGAAGATATCGCCGTTAAATATCTGGAAGAACAAGGTTATAAAATTATTGAACGTAACCGCCATTTTTCTCGTGCCTGTGAAGTTGATATTATAGCGTTGGAAAAATCAAATAATACCCTAGTTTTTATTGAAGTAAAAACACGCAAGACAGATTTCTTTGGAACACCTTTTGAAGCCATAACAAAAACAAAATATAACCATATAAAAACGGGGTTGTTTTCTTATCTACAGGAAAATCCTCAATATAAAAAATACCGTATTGATGCGATATCAATACTTCTCCAGCCTAAACAAAAGATAGAACATCTTAAGAATATATAGTTTTTATAATAAGAAGATGCCAAAAAATTAAAAAACAGATAAAATTATCTTAAAAATTATCAAGCATTTCTTCTAACAATTTTCTCTGTTTGCTTTTAGCTGAAATACTTTTTTTAAACAGTTCTATTCCTTTAATTATTTTATCTCTATGTGGGATTTTAGGGTTTTGAATTTTTGTTTGAAGCTGAGATATAACCTGCTGTTTTTCTTTTTCACTATTTCTGTTTGCTATTTGTTTATAATACCTAACAACCATTTTATCATCAGTGTACCAAGGAATTTTTTCAAACCCGCCCACATCATATATTTTTCTGAACAAAAGCGGATTATGGTTTTTATCTTTATACCTTATAAATAATTTATCTTGCACATTCAAAGGATTCGTCGTTTTTGTAATATTTTTATCAGCATATTCCGTTAATGAATATCCTGCATGCAAATCAGAGATGTAGTGTTTTGTAAATTGAGTTTTATCAAGCGGGTGTCCCGCTCTGTATGATAAATATATCCATAAATTGCTTTCAGCCCAGTTACCATGCGTTTTTCCAAATTCTGTTATATCTGAAAGTTCTCTATAAACGTGAAATGCTTTGTCGTGCATAATTTTTTTATTATTTTTATCTTTTAATCCAAGTTTATATACATCTTTAAACCCGCCATAATTTACGTACTCAAAATTTGCTTTGTAACCTTCAGGCAGAATATTTTTTAATCTGTCATTCAAAAATTGATTAGCAAAAATCCCCTGTTTATCAAGGATATTATCAATACAAAACTTATCATCCTGTCTTATATCAATCATTCTTTCTTCATAAACATCTCTGACAAATTTTGCAGTATCCGAAAGCACCTGCTGAAATGCTAATATTTTTTCTTTCTTTTCGTTTGGTTTAAACAGATTGATAATTTCAGAAGGAAGATTCCCCACAACCGTACGTTCGGTTTGAGGCACAAATTTGTTATATGTTGAATATTGTATTCCTTTTTTAAAAAAGTTTTTTAACCGTTTCGGATAACAGGTTGATGAAATCTTCTCAAGCATAACATTTTAATACCAGTAAAGAATATTTTTTGCTAAATCGACCGTAAATTAAAATTTTATCAGTCAAAAGCATTATCATTAAACTTATTTTACACTGCGGTTTTTTGTTCATTAAGATATTTTTCAAAAATTTCAACTGCATCCCCGACAAGCTCAACACAAGGTCGTTTCTTGTAATAAGTTTCAGTTCTTTCGCTTGGATTTGGCGAAGTTGAAGTTTCTACCCCCTGCAAAAGTTCTCTGCATATAATACTTCCGTTTTGGTCTTTAAATCTTTGTGCAAGTTCCTGAATACGTTTATATTGAGCACCTTTTTCACTTGCCGAATCACTTGCACTTGCAAAAGCTAACCCTGCAGCCATAAACATTCCGCTCACTGTCCCGCAGACCTCTCTCATTCTGCCCATTCCTCCGCCAAATGAAGATGATATTTTCATCGCTGTTTCAAAATCCATTCCCAATTCCTCGCAGAAAACCCCAAGTACTGATTGAGAACAGTTATAACCTTGCTTAAATAATTCCTTTGCTTTTTCTGATTTTGTTGTCATAAATTTTTCCTTTATTATTTATTATATCTATATATAATATTTTGTTACTTATCGGATAATAACAGCATTAATTTTGCCTTATAATATTATAACTTAATTAAATCTTCAAGCCTCAAATCAAGTACACCGAGTATTTTAAATAAGGTTGATACCCTAATATCTATCTCACCTTTTTCGATTTTTCCAATATGTTGGAATGATGAAATCCCTGTTAATTCAGCAAACCGCTCTTGCGAAAGGTGTCGTTTCAATCTCTCTATTCTTATTGCTTCACCTAAAATTTTTAAGTGTTTATTTTCCATAATTAAATAATACATTATTGATATTATTTATTCCATGTGTTAATATATGAATATAACATATTATTATATGTAAATTACACATAAAAATAGGATAACAACATATGAAAACACAAGAAATTATTAAATTACTATATGAATTTTCAAACGATATAGAAGAATTGCTATCTCTCGTTGATACTTTTAACAAAGCGTTTTATAAATCTGCCGAGAACGATTCATTTAATAATTTATTTTCATTGATAAAAATAATCAGTAAAAAAACAGATAGTTTAAAAATAAAAAATGAAGAATTTTTCGAAAAAATTTATAGATTATTATAATTTGACTTTGACATCAACCGACAATCCGGGAGTTAGTTTAAAATCGGAATAATCCTCTATAAACATTATTTTAACAATAGGGTTTTCAGAAGTATTTTTATTTTCAAGATTTGGGATATCTTCTACGACACCTTTGAATTTTCTGTTAGGATAATTACGAATTTTTACAACAACATTTTGTCCGTATTTTATATTTGGCAGCTGTTGTTCGTCGAATTTTGCACTTACCCAAACCCGTTTTGGGATAATTGATACAACAGGTTGGGCAACTTCAACATATTCACCCGTACTCACCTGTTTTACGGAAATTATTCCGTCTTGAGGAGCATAAATTTTTGTATATGAAATATTTAGTCTGAGCTGTTCTATTTCTGCTTCGATATTTTTTATTTCTTGATTAATTTGTTCAGGAGTCAGTTTTTTTTCTTCTTTTTGGAGTTCGGGTTGAGCTTGTTGTTTATCGGATATTTCTTGATTTGTGTTGTTTTGTTTTGGTTCAGGTTCTGAATTATATCCAAACATTTTTGCGTAGTTTTCAAAATCTTTGTGAGGAAAGCTGAACATTGATTTTTTTTGTTTTGTATCAGGATAAAATCTGTTTAACTTAGAATTTTCATTGTCAGAATTATAAGACTCATTTAATTGAATTTTTAAAGTTCGAAGTTTATCTTCTGCCTGTCGGAGTCTGTATTCATAATCAGACGGATTAATTTCCATTAATAAATCACCTTTACTAACTTCTTGACCTTCTTCAACAAAGGTTTGGATTATATATCCTTGCGATTTTGAAGTAACTGACAATAATTTCCCTTCTATAACGGCACTTGTTGCACTGATATAGTTTGAAGAATCAACAACAAACCAAATCCCAAGTACAAAACATACGATAACTGATAATATTGGTAAGAAATACTTATCAGTATCAAATTCTTTTTTCTTATATCGTTTTTTTCTTATTTCAGACATCTTATATAAATAATATCATATTTATACATTAAATAAAGTATGTATAACTCTGTAAAAAATGCTAAAATTCAAAATGAAATATACTAAATTGTACAAAAAATGAGGTTAATATATGACAATATCGTTATGGGCAATATTCATAATAATAGGTGGAATTTGTGCGTTTATTTTTGCAAAAACTGTTTCAAACGATGCAAAAAACGATTACAGTATTCGTGATATTTTATCAAATAATGACGATAGTGAACCTGTTATCATAGAGAAACAAATTGTTGAAGCCCCAAGACAAGAATATAAAGAAGAAACTAATATCTATGATGAGATAATAAGAAAACAGCAAGCACAACAAACCGCGCAAAACCAACAAATTCAAGAAAATCAACAAGAGCAAACTTCATACAACAACGCGTATTCAACAACAACTCACGAAGATACTCCAAAACATGAACGGTCAAATTATGAACAACAGGTTTTTTACGAAAAGATAAATGACGACGCCTGTCCTTATGACAAAGATGAAAATAAAGATGACGATTATTTTGAAGACGACGATTATGAACAGGAAAAACCGATTAAAACCGTCAAAAAACGCAGAAGTTTATTTGACTATGTAAAAACGTTCTGGCACGGCATAACCTTTACTATCGGTATAATTATTTGTATATATTCATTTATTGGTATATCAACCCAAGTTCAGACCTCAAATGATGCTATTATATACTCAATTTGGCTGCTAATAGGGGTTATACTTATAAAATAAATTTTGCGATATTTTACCGGATTGCTTATTTTATCAGTTTTTTACTAAAATGTTTCATTAATTTCCCAAAGCCGTTTCTCATATTAACAAAACTTTTGCTGTTCTTTTTCGGAAGTTTTGTTGTCGGAATAAAAACATCCGGTTTTTGGTCAACAAGAACAGTTTTAGTTTTTTTATATTGAGGTTTAAAATCAATAATAGGCTCGAAAGGTGTCATAATAGTTGACACAGGTAAATCAGAAATTCCAAAAATTTTACCCATAAATATGCTCCTTTACACACAATACAATTTAAATTTAACATAATAATTATATTAAGTCAAAGATAATGATGATGCTTGCTACTCTTTCGTCAGTTCTCTTAAATATTCTCTAACCCCGCCAGTAAGGATTAAGTCCGGCTCTGACATACAAAAAGAATCAAGTGTAATCATGCCGGCACGTTTGTCACCTGTATAAACGTAAAGTAATCCCAGCATAACTTTATTTAGCGGATTAGACGGTTTTTTATACTCTGTTATTTTCTGTTTAGCTTTTCCTAGTGCGGTATAACATTCTGCCAGATTTTTGTAGTATTCAAAATTTAAGCCATATAATCTTATAGCACGTTCAAAACAGTCTTGAGCCTGTTCTGCAAACCCAAGTTCCATATAAGCTCTACCCAGATTATTGTATGATATTGCTGCGGATTGACTGTTTGGGTTTAGACTGATTGCTATTTTAAATTCTTGAACCGCAGCATAGTAACAGTGTTCTTCGAGATATCTTAGACCGACTGCATTATGAAACACAGAGTTCTTTGTTGCATCAATCTGATATGACCCTGATACCTTTGGTTTTGCGTAACCGCTTGTCAGAATTGAGGTAAATAATAAAAATATTACAAATTTTTTTAAATTCATTTATTAATCTTTCGTTTTAAATCGATAACTTAATTATAAATATAATTATTTAAATATCTATTTCAAGTCCTTCTTTGGCGATTATTGAATCACCTTTACCATAAATTGTGTTTATCTCATTGAGCTTTTCATCATCATATGCCGGATCAAAATGGAAGAATACCAGCTTTTCCGCATTGATTTGTTTTTTTGCATCAAGCGCCATATCAAAAGTTGAATGTCCAAAACCTTGTTTTGGGGCATAAAGACTCAAGTAATCTTCTGTGACATATTGAGAATCGTGGATTAAAAGATTACAGTTTCTTGCGAATTTAATAAGTTTTTTATCTCCGCCGGAATAACTTTCTTTATCAGTTGCATAAACCAGAGATTTACCTTTGTAAGTGATTTTATAAACATATACTCCGTTTTGCGGATGAGCAAATGATTTGTAACAGGAAATTACAACATCATCTTCTCTGCTTTCTGAAGAAAAGAAATCATAAACTCTTGTAACAATCGGTTCTTCGCCGTGTCTTAGAATAATATAATTAGTTTCATTTAAATCTTTAATCTTTAATTCTGCTGCGATATCGCCTAAATCAAGCGGGAAAGTTTTTGTGAATAATAGTTTTGATAATTCCATTTCAAGTTTTTCATCTTGGGCAACCCCGCCAAAGAGATTTAACTTTGTTGATGCAAGGTGCATTGGTTTGAAAAACGGTATCCCGATGATGTGGTCTTGGTGAATATGGCTGAGTAATATTGTTGCTCTGACCGGAGTCCTTTCTGTAATAGTGGAACCTGATTTAATATATTTTGTCATTAGTTCATTACCAAGCTCGATAAGCCCTGTCCCTGCGTCAAGTATTATTAAATGTCCGCCAACATTGACTTCAACACAAGAGGTATTTCCACCGTATTCCAAAAAATCTTTGTTTGCCACGGGATAACTCCCTCTGACCCCTCTGAATTTTACTTTAAAATCGCTCATCTTCTTCCCTTTATAAACTATTTTCTTTAACGATTATACCTTATTTTTCTTGTTAACTCAATATATTAGTTGTTGTTTAATTTTTATTAGTAAAAAATAAATATCATATTCTTATTTAGTGGTATTATTGTTTTTCTTGAAAAAGTTCAGGCATGATTTTTTATTATTTTTGCGTTGAACTTGTTCCAAAACTTCATTAAAACTCTCAATAGGAACAAGTTTGTACCCGCAGTCTTTTGACAAACCTCCTCCCATAGCAAAAATTTCTTCTTGAGGATAACGTCTGCATATTCCGGGGCGGGTTTTATGGATTTTGCAAAGCTGAGTCTTTTTATCTAAATTTTGACATTCAAATATTAAACCGATTTCATCTTTTCCGGTTACTTTAAGATATGTATAAAACCTGTGTTGGTGTTTTAGGTTTTCAAAATCTTTTTCATCTTGAATTACTCCTTTTGCGTGTTTTACATATATTTGTCGGCAGCAACTCCCGCAACCTTTACATTCCCCAACACGGTAATATTTTCTGTTTAATATTTTTGTGTAATAAAATTTTTTAAGGTTTTTAAACATATTAAAATTATACCATTTAATAAATGTGGCTTTATATTGATTATATAATTTATTGTATATCCTTCTATCGAATGATATTTTGTTTCCGTTCAACATGTTGGTGGTACTATATTATTATGGCTCTGAGTTATGAGGATGTAATATCACAGATTAAGGATAGGTTGGATATTGTTGATGTTGTATCACAATACGTTGTGCTGAAAAAATCGGGTGCAAATTATTGGGGACTTTGCCCTTTTCATAATGATAAAAAACCTTCTATGTCAGTGAGTCCTTCTAAAGGGATATATAAATGTTTCTCCTGCGGAGCAGGAGGTGATGCGTTTAATTTCTTATTAAGAATTCAAAACAAAGATTTTAAAGAATTAGTTGCGGAACTCGCTGAAAAATTTAATATTGAACTTCCTCAAAACCATGGTTTTAAACCTCAAAATAAAGAACTCAAAACTCAAATGAAAAATGCGTGTCGAGAGGCGGCAAAGTTTTATAACAAACAACTGACTCTTGACAAAGATTCTGCAAAAGCAACATCTTATCTTAAACAGAGAAGCATTGGCGATGATATTGTTCAACTCTTTACTCTTGGTTGGGCTCCAAATTCTTATAGTAAATTATATGAACATTTGTCAGGTAAATTCTCTGATGAAGTCTTAGAAAAAGCAGGATTGATTTTAAAAAGTTCAAAAGGGAATTGGATAGACAGATTCAGAAACAGAATAATTATTCCTATCCAAAACGAAAACGGAGAATATGTTGCTTTTGGGGCAAGAGCTGTTGATGAGGGGCAGAATCCTAAATATTTAAATTCTTCTGATTCGCTTATTTATAATAAGAGTAATATATTATTTGGACTTTATACCGCAAAAGACAGTATTAAAGAAGAAGATTCCGTAATAATTATGGAAGGTTATTTTGATGTAATCTCAACTCAGGCACATGGAATAAAAAATTGTGTGGCATCGTGCGGAACAGCGTTTACTCAACAACATGTGAGATTATTATCACGTTACACAAAATCACGCAAGATTTATTTATCTTTTGATACTGATAGTGCAGGGGTAAATGCAACAACACGTGGCGGGGAAACAATAAGAGAAGTCTTTTCATCTTTGGGAAATATAAAACAATTTGATGAAAGTCACATAGCGTCAGGTAATGAAAACTACGCTTGTGAAATACGTGTAGTGTCACCGCCTGAAGGAAAAGACCCTGATGAGTACGTTAGAGCTTATGGGGCAGAAGCATTAAAAAAACATATCCAAAACGCTCCTCTATTGATAGATTTTGAACTTAATAATGTCTTAAAAAAATCACATAGTGCTAAAACTCCACAGGAAAAATCTCAAATTGTGAGTGAAGTAATACCGATTTTGTGTGAAATTCATAATAAAGTTATTCAGGGTGAATATATAAAAATGGTTTCTACAGTGTTAGATGTTTCTGAAGAAAGTATAACATTAGAGGTTAAAAAACAGTCAAAGTTCGTTGATGACAATATGTTTGTACCGGTTACGAATGAGAAAGAAATGTTAAATAATGTAACAAAATCTTCTCAAATTATGTATATGGCGCAAAAAAATTTATTGAGTGTTTATTTAATAGTAGGAAATCAAATTACTTTACCTCAAATAAGTGAAATGATACCAACAGACATTTTTTCAGATGAAATGTTAATAATTGTAAAAAATACAATTGACAAAATCATAAATACGGTGAATAATGTCAGGGGTCTTCGCCAAAGTTTATTTACAGAATTTATCGAAGACGCAGAAATAACAAAGTTGTTAACCGAGTTAGTGTACTTAGCAGATTCCTTTAAGGGGTTGGATGCTGACGGCATTACCCAAGCAGTAGAAGATATAAAACTAAAAATTAACAGGTTGGCAAATGAAAAACAAACCAAAGAATTAAGGAAAAAGTATAGTGCAGTCAATGATGACGAAGTAGAAGCGTTAAAGTTGCAAATGGCACTAAGGGACAAATTAAAAGCGAATGGAGATTTAAATTAAATGAATAAGACAAACCCAAATTCATCAATAGTTAGTGTGGAAGACGACGAAAGATTAGATATGATTGATTTCGAAGATGATAAATCTGATTATATTTCAGATAATTTATCGTCAGATAGTATAGAAGATATTGTATCTCAAAATTCTTTATCTATAAAAAATAGTGACAGTTATATGACAGAGGACAGTTCAATGTTAACACCTTCTATTGAGGCACCAAAAGGTGTTGCTGTGGAAGATCCTGTCAGATTATATTTAAGAGAAATCGGTCGTATAAAACTTTTATCAACTGCTGAAGAAATTGAACTTGCCCGCAAAATTATGGAAGGCGGCACCCCTGGGGACAGAGCAAAGAAAAAACTTGTTCAAGCAAACTTGCGTTTGGTAGTTAGTATTGCCAAAAAATACGTTGGTCGTGGAATGTTGTTCTTAGATCTTATCCAAGAAGGTAATTTAGGTCTAATCAGAGCGGCAGAAAAATTTGACCACGAAAGAGGTTTCAAGTTTTCAACTTATGCAACTTGGTGGATTAGACAGGCTATTACAAGAGCTATCGCTGATCAGGCACGTACAATTCGTATTCCTGTTCACATGGTTGAAACAATCAATAAACTTAAAAAAGTTACAAGACGTTTAGCCCAAGAACTTTCACGCAGACCGACCGAAGAAGAATTGGCTGCTGAAATGGGTGTTTCTATCACTAAACTTAGAGATATCGTTAAAATTGCTCAAGAACCGCTTTCTTTAGAAACACCTATCGGTAAAGAAGAAGATTCCAGATTGGGTGATTTTATCCAAGATGATTCTGCTGATGCTCCAATCAAAACAGTTGCATCTGAACTTTTAAAAGAAGATTTGGCAGAAGTACTTTGTACATTATCTCCTCGTGAACGTGATGTATTAAGATTACGTTTTGGCATGGACGACGGACGTCAAAGAACTTTAGAAGAAGTCGGACAATTATTTGGTGTTACCCGTGAACGTATCAGACAGATTGAAGCTAAGGCTTTGAGAAAACTTCGTCATCCTAACAGACGTAAAAAATTAGAAGAATACGTTGAATTATAATCACTGAGTAAATAATCCAATTTTAAAATTATAAAAGCGGTCAATCGACCGCTTTTATAATATGTTATAAAATATATTCATATAACATATAGTTATACTATTTATTGAATATATATTTTTTGTTGTTGATAAGCATTTTATTATTGTTGCCGACACAATTCATTATTTTTTGAATTTGTTCGGAGGTGAGAGGTTTCTTTATATATTTATTACCATCATCTTGGGGCGGGACTCCACCGGTACCAACCGCAAATTTTAAAGGCTTTTGCTTAATATATTTTTTTTCTTTGAGTAAAACATCTTTCACTTTTTTAACTTCTCTTGGCTTTGCGATTGTTCTTACTGTGTATGGCATGATTTTCTCCTTATATATTTGTTATTTATTTAAATGCTCCTAAAAAATAATTTTGCCGGTAAATCTCTGTGGAAATAATTTTATTTACACACTTTTTTGTTTGTAATACAATCAAAGTGTTAAGAGAGAAAATCTTTAGTACATAAATAAGGAGAAAATTATGACAAAAGTAGCTATTAACGGATTCGGAAGAATCGGTAGAAA
>CACZPS010000022.1 GCA_902783125.1 uncultured bacterium
ATTTTTTCCGACCGCCCAAACTCAAACACACACTAAACCTTGCCGAATAATCATTTTAATCGTTCAAATAAAATGTCCTGTTAAACTATATGCGGATGAATTATATGAAGATTTTATCTGTCAGACTATAAAGGAAGCAGTGACGGCCGAATAGATTTATATCATTACAATAGGGCTTTAGTAATATGTGGATTTGAGAAAAAGTTTATTTGTTTGCAGTTTTAATTGTTATAGGTTTTAAATCTGCAACTTTAATCATTTCAGACAGCTCTGGCATAACTGTAACCGCTTTAAATTTTTTATATCGTTTCGGATAACACAAGCCTTTTGTATAAGTTATAGGTTCGATATCTGCAACTTTAATCATTTCTGACAGTTCAGGCATAACGGTCGGTTTCTTAAATATTTTATGTTTTTTCTGTTTTACAGCACATTGCTCTTTCACATAGCTTACAGGTTCAACGTTGCCGATTTGTTCACCATTAATGCCCACCCATATCTCAGGTAAAACGGTTCTAAAGTATGCAATAGGCATGATATCACCAATATCATTTTTATTTAGTTCATTCCATAGTTCAGGAAAAACAGTTGTATCTTTAAATTTTTTAATCCTATGAGGTGCTCGTTCATAATTAACTTCAAACGGATCTAAACTCTTTATAACGGTAGGTCCTTTGGATAAATTCTTTCTTGATTTCTTATTGCTAACAACCTTAATACCGTCATCAATTTTAACATTTTCGACTCCTTTAGGTTTTCTCATTTTTACCAATGCGTCAAAGTCAGGTGTCAGACTCAACTCAAAGTGAAAACGTCCGCATTTAGGGTTTTCTTCGTAGTTATTGCGCATAAGCGGGAATCCCCAGCATATTCTTAAAGATATGTCCCCCGGAAGCGAAAATCTAAAACCTAATCCCATACTGATAAGTACATCGTCAGAGTTATAACAAGGTGCATCAGCTCCCGAACCTTTATAAGGGAAAACATAGGCGTGGTCAATAAACCCAAACATTTTCACAAAACTTCCCAAAAACGGAATCTCTTTGGTTTTATCTCTGCTTTTTATAGTTCTCGGCAGAACAGGGAACATAAGTTCGCCACTCAAAATATATCCCGAACGTCCTATAAGCAAGCCTTCGGAATACCCTCTTACGGTTGCGACACCGCCTGCTACAAACTGATCTATATACGGTACAAGGTTTTTAGGTATGATTTGATAGTTACCTCTTACTGTTCCTACTATCCCATGACCGAAGTCGTGTATTCTCAAAAGTCCACCCTCTAATTTAAGGTAGTTAGACTGAGATTGGAATATAGGAAAAGCATAATATACAGATTGGTTCAAATACCAGATACCACGTTTACTGTCGTATCTGAAATTAAGTCCTGTTTGAGCAAAAGTGATTTTATCCGTATACAAATCGTACCCATCAAACCTTGTTGTTGCCTGCTTATATCCGATAGAGGTTGTGCTTGCAAATTCCATCCATGGTTTTCTTATAATAGGTTGGTTAAAGTATAAAGAATAATTATGTGAACGGCTTTTTATGTTGAACATTTTATAAGGTCCGTGAGCTATTTCAGAAAAACTTGATGAATAGTTAAACCCTATTCTTCCGTCTTTTTTATTAACGGGGAAACTGTAATCTGCAAACGGAGTAACTGAATGTTTGTTTGCATAAGCACCCAGTATCAACTTATCACGATATCCGAAAAGACTGTCATCTTGGAGCATAAGTCCAGCTCTATATTTACCTATTGTAGAACGGCCTGCATTATCCATAAGTGCAGTGAGGTGGAAAGGTAATCTTTCGTGGGTACGGATATTAATATCCGTTGTCCCTATTTCTTCTCCTTTTTCTAAATCACCTGTCAGTTGAACCGTATCGTTATATCGGTTAAAGTTTAAAATTCGCTCTTCCAAAAGTTTAACATTAAAGACTTCACCTTTTGGTATATCGAGTTGTTTTTCTATATATCTTTTTTTTGTCCATTTATTATCGTAAATATTGACGTTCCCGAATTTTCCCTCGAACAGTTCAATATTTATAATTCCACCTTCTATGGTTTGTTCCGGAATATATGCTCTTGCTGTTACAAACCCTTTTTTGAGGTAAAGTCTGTTTAAATCTTTTACTATCCCCTGAAGTTGGTCAAATGTAACATTCGTTCCAATATATTCTTCCAGAATAGCTTGAATTTCGTCTTGGGTTAAAATCTGACTTGGTGACACCTTTATATTTTCTGCATAAACCCCTTTGGTTGCGTATTCTTCCGCTTTTGCCTTAATAATTTTTTTTTTCTCTTTTTTAGGTGTTTGTTTATCTAATTGTTCTTTTTCTTTTCGGTGTTTTTTATAGTTTTTAAAATCTTCGGTTGCTTTATCTTCCATCATTTTATTTTTAAGTGTTTCCATATCATGAGTATTCATAGTTCCCGCTTGAGGAATAACACCATTATCAAAAGGTGCTGACACGGCAACACCCTGCGATATAACACCTGCTATGATAAGTGATAGAATTTTCTTTTTCATACTTTTTAACCTTAAAAGATTTTATCATAAAACTTTCTACATTAAAATACAAAAAAAAATTATGTAAAAATTTTGTAATATATGAGCATTTAGCATATATAAACAGTATCGTTTCAGGTATAATTAATATAGGATTATTATCCAAAAACTATCACAAAAATCTCATGAGAAAGGTATATATTTGATGGCTATTTTTAATCTTAATCCGAGAAGGATTATGGCAGGTATTTTATCTGTCGGTGTATTTTTTATGTATGCAGTGCCCCTGCCTGTTTTGGCATCGGAAATATCAGGGGCAACAAAGTCAGGTAATGTTTATAATATCGACGCAGCAAAGGTTACAGGTAAAACAGGCTTCAGACATTATGACAAATTTAATCTTGACAAAGGTGATATAGCCCACCTTCAGTTCAGGAAAGGAAGTCAGGAATATACCAAATTTGTGAATCTCGTAAACAATCAAATAAACATCAATGGTATTGTTAATAC
>CACZPS010000023.1 GCA_902783125.1 uncultured bacterium
CATCTGCTGATTATTGAAATATCTCCTAAATGTAGCCATGTAATATATAATAACATAAATCATTTTCGTGCATTAAAATGCACGCTACACACTATACAATCCATGATATTTTGGGTATACAAATTTTTTCCTTTTTTTATATCTTTGAATGTCCAAGGGTAAAGAATTTCGTGCCTTTTAGGTTTAAGCGGCAATACTTTTTGATTGAAAGTCTTGTTATCAATTAATTTTATTTTTGATTCAAAACAAACATTATTACAAGTTATCTTAATAAAATTATTGTATCTTATATATTAATGTAAACTACTTTTTATGAGCTGTATCAGATTAGGCACAGCCTGATAAAAACTATATTATACAAAATTACACAAATTAATAATCAATTATTTAAATAAATATGAAGTAAAGCCATAAACAAAAAAATATGATATTATTATAAAAAAAGGAGTTATATATGGAATCAAAATTTACAAAACGAGTACTATTTATGGGTGTGCCGGATATGGCATTAATAGGTTTAGACGCTTTAACATTTGCCGGAGTTAATATTGTAGGTGTAATTGGACCTAAAAAGACAAGTAATACATATAAAATGTTTAAGAATTTTGTATCAAATAAAGGGCTTAATTTTATTGAGTACGATTCATTATCTGATGATGAGTTAATAAATACAATAAAAGAATTGAATATTGATATCGGAGTTGTTTTTTCTTTTAATGATATTATTCCAAAAGTATTTATTGATTCCGTAAAAGATGGTATTATTAACGTTCATCCGTCATTACTACCTAAATACAGAGGCGGGAATCCATATTCAAGAGCAATAATAAATGGTGAAACCCAAACAGGTGTTACTTTACACTATATTAGTGAAGATCTTGATAAAGGTGATATTATTGCGCAAGAAACATGTAATATTTTGCCAAGAGAAACAATGGGGACACTCTTTAACAGAACAAATATGATTGGGGCAAACATGTTAATACAGGCTTTAAAAGACTATGAAGAAAATGGGTCACTGCCAAGAAAAGAACAACCGGAGGGTGAGTTTGTTACGGCTCCGAATATAAAAGATACAGAAGTTTATATTAATTATGAAAAATCTGCGGTAGAAATTGATCGACTTGTAAGGGGTTTAAATCCTTTCTTTTCAGCAATAACTTTATATAAAAATTTGGCTGTAAAAGTTTTTAAAGTTACTGTTTCTGACTATGAGGATACAACTTATAATTTAGGCGAAATCTGTAAAATAGAAGATGACAAAGTTTATATAAAAACTTCGTCAGGGTGTATAATCCCTGAAATAATCCAATTTGGCGGATATTTTTTAGGTGACTGTGCAGATTTTATAAAAATAGTCAAACCACAACTCGGAGATAAATTCTCAAATGAAAACACTTAATTTTTTGACGGCAGGAATGCCTATAGCTGCCGGGAATAAAGGTTATAAAAAAGCATTTGAAGTTCTTGAAAATATGTCATTAGATGGCTTAGAGGTTGAGTTCGTTCACGGAGTCAGAATAAGTGATACAAATAAAGAGATTGTAAAAAGTTCTAATCTGGTGAAAACCATTCACGCGCCATTTTATATAAATCTAAATTCAAAAGAACCCGAAAAAGTTGATGCCAGTGTTCAAAGAATAGTGGAAACGGCTCGTGTTGCGCATGAGATTGGGGCTTACAGCATAACTTATCACGCAGCATTTTATATGGGCTCAGATAAAGAAACTGTTTATAATCAAGTAAAAGCACAGACAAAATTAATTACAGATACTCTAAATTCAGAAGGAGTAAAAGTTTGGATAAGGCCTGAAACTACAGGAAAAGCGACTCAATGGGGAGATTTAGAAGAAATAATCCAACTCTCAAAAGAGTTTGAATATGTGCTTCCATGCGTTGATTTTGCGCATCTTCATGCCAGATATAACGGAATTTCAAACACCTATGATGAGTTTGCACGTATATTTGAAAAGATTGGAACCGAACTTGAAGACAAAAAACCGTTAGAAAACTTTCACGCCCATCTTGCAGGTATTGCTTATGGCGAAAAAGGTGAAAAACATCACCTTAACCTTGATGAATCGGATATGAACTATAAAGATTTAATGCAGGCTTTTAAAGTTTTTAATGTCAAAGGTGTAATCGTTTGTGAAAGCCCAAATATTGAAACTGATTGCAAAATTATGAAAGATTATTATTTATCAATTTAGTCTCAAAAATCAGCCATTTAAATCAATATTTCCTGTGCTATTTTTAGTTGACATCATTTCTAAAAAATTGTAATGTTGCTGCATTTTTCCTACTTGATACCAATTTTGAGATGCTTGTAAAAAACCACTGTATACAGAATTACTTGTTGATATTCTGTTAAAATGATCCTTTGAATATATACTATTAGCTTCAGCTAATGTTTTTTGTTTTAATAATGTGGTCCTGCCGGCTCTTGCAATATTAAAGTTCAAATTCTTTATTCTATCTGTATACTCATTTGTTATATTCGAGCAAATAATCGCAATTTCGTCATCTGTTTTGCCTTCTTTTTTAGCTTCCTCTTTTGCTTTTGATATACGAATTGCCATTTCTTCCTGCAATTTCTCAAGTTGCTGCTGCAAAGTCAGCTTATCGCTAAGCGCTAAATCAAAAACACCTGTTGCAAACTTTTTATCTGCATAGGATGATTGTTCTGCCTTTTCTGCTTTTTGGTCAGAACCAACAACAACAGTTCTCACATAATTTTCATATTCAGCAGCTTTTGTTCTTTGCTGTGCAATTTGTTGAGCGTATGAATCCAGAATCTTTGCCGGAGTTGTGGCTTTATCGTAGGCTGACATAATATAATCCTTTTCCTAATATCCGTTATATATATAAAGTATATAATAATAAAAAAATTGCTTTTTTGATTAAGAAATGTAACAAAAATTGCCTACAATGAAAAAAATGCGCAAAAATAAAAAATAACAAGTGTTTATATATATGTGTAGAATATTTAATTTTATATGGAGGTTCGTATGATAAACAGTGTTTCTTTCGCAGCTAAACATGGTATTTATGACAAAGCAAATGTTGATGCTCCGCAATCGCATCAAAAACCGCAGGAGCCTATGGCTAATCATCCTCGTTATGCGGAACCTAAAAAGAAAAACCATTCAGTGTTGAAAACCTTAGGCGCAATAGCAGCTGCGGTAGTGGTAATTGCAGGTGGGTTGGCTATTGCCAGCAATAAAGGCTTGAATAAATTAAATCCTGAGTCAATTAAAAAGATTATTCCTGATAAATTATTAAATTGGAAAGCAATTGAAGGTTGGAAAGAACCTGTTAAAAAAGGTATTGAAGCAATCGATAGTTTTGGAGCAAAGGCAAACGATTTCTTTCTTAAAGTACATGAAAACACATTCCAAAAAGTAGCAAATTTTATTACAGGTAAAGGTAAAGCTGCCGAAGAACTCGTAGTAGATGCAACAGAAGGCGTCGGTAGAGTCTAAGAACCATAATACATACGAACCTATAAAAAAAGTCACGATATTTTCGTGACTTTTTTATTAAATATTTGTATAGATATCATGTTCATATTCATCATGCCAGTGGTCTTCAGCCTCGTTTTCATGTTCTTTAACATAATTAACGTGTTGAATTAATCTTAGTGTTTTTTTGCTTTCTTCAATTTTAAATACATTGATAAAAGATATAACTGCTAAAACAAACAATATTGAAAATATTGATAAATAAGCGCTGTTATGTGCAATATAACTTCCTTCAACTCTTAAATGGCTAAAATGATCTAAACAAAATCCTACAATACTTCCTAAGACTGCAACAACAATGTAAAACCCGCAAGTCATTACACTCACTGCTGTATTAGCAACTTTTTGCCCGTTGTAATCATGTAATAACGGCACTAGTAACGGAGATAAACTTGCTCCAAAGGATATTGTACAAAATCCGACGGCAATAAGGGGTGTTTTTATGTCAAAACAAACACAAATTAATATAAATCCAAACACGCATAATGTATTAAAACTTGAGATTTTTAAGAATACTGTTCTTCTGTTTAAAGAAGCCTTACTTATAAATGCTAAAATTGAACCGGCGATGGCATACATCAAACCCATTACTGACAACACCGTTGCGGCTGTCATAACAGGCATTAAACAAAAATCCTCAAGAAATTTTTTACCGATAACCGTTTGAATTACATAGTATAATCCATAATTAAAACAAGCGAAAGCATATAAGACCAAGTTTTTTTTATTAGAAAACGTTACTTTAAATAATTCAAAGTCCATGTGAATTGATTTATCAATTTCGACGTGTTTAACAGTTTTATCTATACAAATAAATAATAATGCAAGCATAGTTGTAATTCCACCTGCAATCACAAATGATTCACGCCAGCCTAATGCGTGCATACATACAACCAGAGGAGCATTTGCAACTATTCCGCCTAAATATCCGATTAGTAATATAAGCGATAAAACAACCCCAAAATTCTTTTTAGGAACAAGTCTGCGGGTTTCGTTTATCATGCCAAGATAAAATGATGCAGAGCCTAGCCCTATAAGAAGTCTGCTTATATATAGCACAGGTAGTGAGTGTGCGAAAGGGAAAAGTAAACTTCCAATGAAAAATAACACTGAGCCAATAGTTACAACTCTAAACCCGCCAAATCGAGCTATCAAAACCCCAATGACAAGCTGCCCAAGTGCGTAACTGTACATAAAAACAGAGCCAAGCGATGTTACTGCCTGTGCTGTTGTTTGTAAATCATGAGTGAGGGTATCGAACATTGCCCCAGGGACAGCAACTCTTTGAAGGTTTGCCATAAAATATAAAACAGAACCTAATATAACAAGACAAATCTCAGCCCAAGGTTTTCTATTCATATCTCGCCTCCATCCGTAAACAAGTGAATTATAATCCAAATTTACTTAAATGTATAGTTAATATCTATTTGGATAATTAAAAAATAAAAAAATAAAGTATATAATATATTTTATTTGTATATAAATAATGATTGTTTTAATATTATGTAAGGGGAGCAAATATGATATATAATAACGTTCTGGAATTAATCGGAAAAACACCGTTAGTAAAATATAATGAGAACATTTCACTAAAATTAGAGTTTTATAATCCCTCGAATTCAGTGAAAGACAGGGCTGCATATTCTATGATAAAAATGGCTATTGATGAAGGTCGAATAAATAAAGATACATTAATTGTAGAACCAACAAGCGGAAATACAGGGATAGGGCTAGCAATGTGTTGTGCTGTTTTAGGTTTGAAATTAAAAATTGTTATGCCTGAAAATATGTCAGACGAACGGAAAAAAGTGATTAAAGCCTATGGTGCAGAACTTGTTTTAACACCAAAAGAAAAAGGAATGCAAGGAGCCGTAGAAAAAGCCCAAGAAATTGTTTGCGGAATTGATAACGTTTTTGTTCCAATGCAATTTTCAAATCCTAATAATCCAAAAGCACATGAATTTGGAACGGCAAAAGAAATTTATGATGATACTAATGGGAATGTTGATATAATTTGTGCGGGAATAGGTACTGGCGGAACTGCAATTGGCATAAAAAACGGATTTAAAACTCTAAAAGCTGATGTCAAAGTTTATGGAATTGAACCAAAAGAAAGCCCGCTTTTAACGGAAGGGCAAGCCGGTTCACATAAAATACAAGGGATAGGGGCGAATTTTATAACTGACATTTATCGCTCAGGTGAAATAGATGGGATTATTGATATAGAAGGCAATGTTGCCATTAAAAATGCAAGAGAATTAGCAAGAAATCATGGTATTCTTTGTGGTATATCATCAGGAGCTAATCTTGCAGGAGCGAAATTCCTATCGCAAAAATACCCTGATAAAAAAATCGTTACTGTTATTTGTGACTTTGGAGAAAGATATCTATCAACTGAATTATTTGATTTGTAAAGAAAGGAGATGAATATTGAACGTTTATATTGAATAGATTTTATTCACTATTTAATATTCACTATTCACTAAATAATATGCATTTTAAAACACTTAGTAAAATAAAAGACGACATAAAAGTTATTTATGAAAATGACCCTGCGGCGAATAATATATTTGAAATATTTTTTTGTTATCCGGGGTTTCAGGCACTTATGCTTTATAGATTTGCACATAAGTTAAAACGTTTAAAAATCCCGTTTATTCCCAGATATATTTCATATCTGACAAGAATAATAACAGGAATAGAAATTCATCCGTCGGCAAAAATAGGTGAGCGATTATTTATTGATCACGGAGAAGGTGTAGTTATAGGTGAAACTGCAGAGATAGGAAATGATGTTTTAATATATCAGCAGGTAACACTTGGCGGCACAGGCAAAGAACACGGGAAGCGACATCCCACAATTGGGAATAATGTTATCCTTGGAGCAGGTGCTAAAATACTTGGTAATATAAAAATTGGCGATAACGTTAGAATTGGAGCTGGCTCCGTTGTTGTGGAAGATGTTCCTGATGACTGCACCGTTGTTGGGGTACCGGGAAGAATAGTAAAACAAAAAACTGTCAGTCCCGATGGAGTTTTAATGCATAACAAAATTCCTGACCCAATCACCACGGAAATAAATTTCATCAAAAATGAAATTATCGATATTAAACACCACATAGAGATAGATAAATGAGTAAATTATAGTTTAGCGAGCGAAGCTCGCTAAACTATAATTTACAGTGACTAAGTGAACCGTGACTAAGTGACTAAGAATTTCTCATTTCTTAATCAC
>CACZPS010000024.1 GCA_902783125.1 uncultured bacterium
GGCAAACAAATCTCAGATACGGTCGAAATGTCAGGTAAAGAACTCAAAACCGCTCACCCTTCGTTCTTTACAAAAAAAGCAAGTACAAAAGCGGTCGATAATTCGCACACGAACTTTAAATCAGGCAGCCCTAACGATATTGAAAGACCTCAGGATCCGTTTGAACTTGATGGTAAATTTTCAAAAGAACAGATGAGTCAAACGGGGGTTGATATTCTCAAAAATACAGGGTTAAAGAATAAAAAAGGCAAGGATATTTATGAAACAACTCCGGAGGCTGATAAAATCATATTTGCTCTTGCAGAACAGATTAGAGAAGTTGCCCTCAAAAACGAGCCTCAGATTGTTCAATTTATGCGAGAAATGGGGTTTGCATCGGATAATTCTGTATTTAAGGATAAAGACGGTAACCCAATTGATATTTCACACAGAAGTAAAAGTGTTCAAAGTTTGCACGATAAGATTCTTAATGAACTGCTTGATGATCCAAAAATGAACCTTGCGCAAGCAGTTAATGCTGTTCGTGACGGGGTTGGGGTTAGAACCGCAAGCAAAATCATAGAAGATTATTCAAAATTTGACGATGTAAAGAGTGCTCTCGATAAAGGCGATAGAGCAACTGCCTTAGAAAAAGCTATTGAGCACGAATCTGCTGAAACCTTTAAAGCGTTGATGAATTATCTGCAAACTGTCCACGATGGAACGAATAAAGTAGAAATCACTCGTATATCAAACTACATGGGAGCAGACGGGATACCATATTTTACGGAAAACCAAATTCACGCTCTTAAAGTTGAAGCAGAAAGATTGGGTGTTGATTTACCTATCTTTGAACGGGTTCAGAGTCTTGCAGAAAAAGAAATTGTTAAAACAAAAGAAGCAGAAACAGGTAAGGAAATAAAATCTAATACCCAAATTAGATATTCAGGCTATACCGGACTGCAAATCAACTTTAGAGTCAAAGAAACCGGATTTGTTTTTGAATGGCAAAATAGAGGTGAACTTGTCAACGAGTTTGCAGAAAAAGAACACGTACCGTATGATTTAAGGACAGGCAAAGATATCATAGGAAAAAATACCGAACTTAACGGTTTGTATGGACCTATAAAAGAAATTCTTGGTGAAGATAAGATGGATAAAACTGTTTATACAGAATATGAAAATTATCTTGCCGCACATTATGAATATTTAAGATTGCAAGAACTCGGGTTTACGGAGGGTGTAACTCAGCCAAAACTGCCTGCCGGCATGGACACAAGATTGAGGGCGGAAAACCTTGATTTGCTCCATACATATGCAGAAAAAATTAAAGAAAAAGCTGCTGATATCCGTGAACAGGGCAGAAAAACCGGCAAAACCGATGCGCAGATTGAGGCTGAAGTTCAGCAATCTGTCGAACCGTTGATTAAAGAATATCAGGATAAACTTGTACTGAATACTCCTGAGAATACAACGACAGAATCGTATACAGAAAAAGCAAAATCGAAAGAAAACTCTCGAATGATTAGTCAGTATGATGCGGTTACACGGCTAGGCGGGAACCATAAAAACCCTAATCTGCCAGAAATTAATGAGATAGTTGAGGCTTGCAAACTTAACGGAAAAGCTATTTCTGAAAAACTCATAGCACACGCAGAAAAACTCAGATATGAAGAAATTGAAAAAGACGAAATCATAAAACAGGTTAATGAGCTAAAGGCGGAACTGTACGGAATAGAAAACAAAGTAAACAAACAGGAACGTAAAACTTTCTCGGATTTTGAGTCAGAGGCAAGGGATAACGGAACAAATTATGAAGTTATTACTGACGAGAACGGTAACCAAATGGTCAGACGGGTTGTCCAATCTGTTGAAGTTCTTGGTATGGGCAAAACGACTTATGAAGTCACTGTGTTTGATAAAGAAGGCAAACAAATCTCAGATACGGTCGAAATGTCAGGTAAAGAACTCAAAACCGCTCACCCTTCATTCTTTACGAAAAAAGCGAGCACAAAATCAGTCGATAATTCTCATGCCGGCACATTAGGGATGAATACGATAACAGACGGTAGGGTGCCGTCTTTAGACGCACCGCAAGACGGAGCTACCACACGTGGTATTCAGGATAATGCAGGAGCAAAAGAAACGATTGCTCAAATTCAAGGCAAAAATATTAAAATATTGGACAATGGGACAAAGAGAGTGACCGAGCCGATTAAGTGGACTACACAAGATGGTAAATCACTTGAATATACTTTAATACGAGACTATACGGCTGATAAAAATATAATGTATAGAGTTATTGATAAAGATAATACAGTTGTTGGAGAATGGTATGGTTTTATCAGCGAAGATAAACATGAGAGTTACTTAAAAGGATATTCACTTTGGACTGACAGATCAGGAAGAAATACAAGTGGACTTGGAACAGAGTTAAAAAAACTTATTTATAATGATGCAAAAAATTATAATTGTAACAGTATTAAAATTGATGCAGCATATAAATCTCATACTTTTCATAATAAAATGGGATATAAATGCGATATAACTAATGATTATTTAGAACCAATTATTGCTACGTTAAAAGTAATAAAGTTAAAAAATTCAATACCGGAATTTAATGGAAGAATTGAGAACGTATTAGGTAACAAAAATATTGTTGAAATAAATCTTTTAATTGATGATATTCTTAGTTATGCAAATTCAAATGATTTAAGGTCGGAAGATATTGGAATAAAAGATATAAAAATTCCAATGAAATACGAATTAAAAAATGATAACAGTGGTAGGGTAGACTTTAGTCTACCACAAGACGGTAGGGTGCCGTCTTTAGACGCATCGCAAAATGGCAGTAGGTCGGCTTTACCGAACCGACAAAGTGACGGCGCCATCAAGGGCGATAATGCTACATTTACCCCAACTAAAACCGACGGGGCTATCCCAACAGTGCCGACAAAATCCTCAGCTGTACTTCAAGCAGAATCAGAGTTATTAGGGGTTGCAAAAGGAATTAATAAATCAGACGTATCAGAGATAGCTGAGGCTTGTGTTGACAGCGACGGGAATATCAACAAAAATGCTATGGCGACCGCTAAGACCTTCTTAAAACAAGGCAAAGATAAAGCCTTTGTCCTTGCTATGGTTCAAAAATTTGTAAAACCAAAACCATCGGCAGAAGTGAACAATGCAGAAATAACTCAACCTGCTAAAGCAGAGGAAAGCCCTGCCCAAAACCCTGCAGAAACAATTCAACATTCTAAAACCGAAGATGAGTTCAAAACCTACATCCAAGGTTTAAACAGATTCAAGTTATCAACTATCGGAATTTTGACTAATCTATACAAAACCCATGGTGATATAGTTCTGGAGATGGTGAACAAAACCAAAGCAGGAAGCCCAGAACCTCGATTTACGGATATGGATATCATAACCTTTATGAACAGCAAGCATAAAGATTTTGATATACCGTTGCTTGACGCTACTGTTCAACAGTCTGACGGGAGCAGAGTTGAAAAATTCACCCCTAAAGATGTTCGACTGATTAGAGATACTATAAGAGATGATAACAAACTTAAACCTGAAATATTAAAATATATAAAAGACAATCTTGCAAATGATGATACCGTCAGCAGTGATGTTGTGATGAAGTTTGTGAAAACGTTAACCAAAGAAACAGAGGTTCAAGATTTTGATGTCATTGTGGATATATTGAAACGGTCTGAAATTGGACAATCAGACAAAACAATGCTGCTAAACGCTTATAACGGAGCCAATACTGCTCAACGGAATCAAATTGTTAATACTTTTAGAAACAATCCTAATCGCAGTGTTGCATCAATAATAAGTGATGTCATGCCGGAGTTGGTTTCAAAAATCTCAGAAACAAGAACTGTTATAGATTCTGAACCTATTCTGAAAGATATACTTGAGGGTGCAAAATCTAAATTGGCAGCTCAGCCAAAACAACAAGTGATTGAAGATATAAATAACTTAAAAACATATTTGAAAAATCACCCTGATTCAAGCCCAGAAAAGATTACAGACATTCTACTATTAAAAACGCAAGCATTAGAAATCGGCGATAATATTGATACAAAATCAATGATAGAGAACGACTTGTATGATTCTGCTATGGAGCTTGTCCGATTAGGTCAAAGTGATTCTGACAAGGCGGATATTCGATTGATGTTAAATTATAGTGTTCCAAAAGAAGTGTTTGACAGAAATAAACAATATATACTTGATAATAACATAACGTCTGTATCTAAAATAATTGATATTGTGAAACGGAATATTGACTATGAGGCACGCAGAGCGGAACTCGCAAAATCAGGCAAAGACCCTGAGGTTTGTTCAGTTCTTCAACGGGTAGAAAACATATCTGATATATCAGGGATAGAAAAGTTTGTCGATAAAATCAGAGGTATAACCGAAGAAATTGAAGACCCGTCAGGGGTTGCCGATATCTTAAACAAAGCAGGGATAGATAATTACGCTGATTTCAACAAATATATAGAAGGAGTAAATATATCCGAACTGTTGAAAACGGCACCTTCTATGTCAGAATTTACAGATAAACAATGGACAACCTTCTTTGCGTTCCATTACCAAAACAATACTAAGACCTTCGACAACACGACCTTGTCATTTAGAAAGGATTTTACAAATTTCTTAGCAGATCATTATATCAGTGCGGAAAATATGGCTGATTTGTTTGCAGCGTTTCCTAATGTTGACAGAAACGTAGGCGAATTGCCAAAAGATTGGTTTAAGGGTATGGACACAGATAATATTGAAGCTAGAACAAATGTTGTCAGAGACCTTTTTGCAGACTTTAGTGCAGGGAACATAAAACCAGCGATGCTTTCATTAAAATTAACCCAAAATATGGGTAAGAATGTAAAAGTAACGGCTTTAAAAGATGACGGAAAATTCAAACAAGGCTATAAAATAGAGGTCGAGGGTTGTGAGCCTGTATTCTTGGGAGTATTCAAACAGACGACTGAATTTGAACATCCTCTGCATGGTAAGGATATAGAGGTACAAGCAGGGCTGTTCTTGAACGGCAGAACGGAAGAGTCGGGCAAACCGTTTGTACACAGTTTTGGCGGAAGACTCGGACAATATGTTCTTAATCAGTTTATGACGGCAGATACCGCTCCGATTGAAACAGCACCAAAATCGGGCGATTTCAGAATAAAATCGAACGATGTTCACAGACACCATAATGTTGTTGGCGAAAAAGACGTTATTATTGATAACGGAAATACAGTCGTGACAAAATTAGACGGCTCAGATGCGTCGTTTGGGTTGTTCAAAAAAAACGGCAAACCGATATATGGAGTAGAATTCGCTAGTAGAAAGGGTTTGAGTAGTGTTGATAAAAATATTCAACCGACAAGAACAACCGATGAAACAGTTGCATTGATTAAAAAATCTAAACCTGCTTTCCCTGATGCGATTCTTGAAGAATTAAAACAAAAACCTGATGTATTAAATTCTTTGCCGGAAAATGTTATAACAAATTTAACATCTGCGCAACTTCAGCAATTATTCCAAGTTTGGAAACCTGAATTTGCAAATATTCCGTTTGAAAAAATTGGCAGACGTGATTTAGGAACATATATTGGGTCTTTGCTTAGAGATCCAAAACAAGCAATCTTCTCAACAAATGATTTAAAACAATGGGGTATAGGTCAACCGGGAGTTTTCGGAACTGTTTGGGGATTTGATTTTACTGACCTTAAAACAGAAACGGGTAATTTTGATATCGCAAAAACTGTTGAATATTTGAATTTAGTTGCTACAAATTTTGAAGACCCGAAAAATTCAACTGTTTTTGGAAGATTATTCCAAATAATAGGAACATCAAAAGATATACAAACCTTTGCCCAAGATTATCCGAAAACACTTGAATTTTTAATGAAGGAACTTGAAACAAATAAAAAAGTAAGAATAAATGAAAGGAGCGTTTTAACTGAAGATACAGTCAAAGAAATGGAAAAATACTTGGCTGAGGGGAATACCCCAAGAGATGTCGTAACTCTGCAAGGTCACGCTAATCTTTTGCGGATGGGTTATACGGGTAATCAAAATATATTATCTAAAAAGGTCGGTATAATGCAGAGTTTTAGTTTAAGACCTGAATTTGAATTTAATAATTATTTAGTTGGATCCCAAGATAAATTGATGGATATATTGATTGATGTAACTGATAATCCAAAAGGTAACTTCTTTTATAATCAGAAACAGTTGTTAAATTATCTAATGCAAACAGTACATGATGAAAATGCTCTGTTAGATTTAGTTTCAAATTCAAAAGAGTGGAAAAAGTTTGACAGCGATTTATACACACGCTATCAGTCATTATCACAGGTAAATACCAAGTTTAAGCATCCATCTTTTGGTAATATTATAATTCAAATTGAATTGATGAAAAGATTAAATCCAAAATCTTATGATGAGTTAGTTCGTTCTAAAGGGTACAAAGATATTAAAGCGGGTAAAATAAATCCTGAAATATTGAAAGATATAAAATATACAGATAAAATCGATGAAAACTATTTCTACAATCTTTATGCAGGTATGGAACAAAAAAATAATTCTAATCTTAGTACTGACAAATTAAAAGATTATGACAAATCAAAAATTGATGCGATTATAGAGTTAGACCCGACTTTGTCAGATAGAATATTAAACTTTATATCGAATGCAAAAGATAAGGATGTTATGGCAAATGTAATAAACATGATTAATTCAAGAATACAAAAATTGAATACCCAAAGAGCAGAACGTGAAGGTCAAGGATTTGTTGATAATGTTGAAGATATAACAAAAGATAATAATAAACTTATAGAAATTATTGA
This sequence comes from uncultured bacterium, assembly GCA_902783125.1. Classification (GTDB taxonomy): domain Bacteria; phylum Cyanobacteriota; class Vampirovibrionia; order Gastranaerophilales; family Gastranaerophilaceae; genus UBA2883. The sequence continues at coordinate 6,846 of CACZPS010000024.1, forward strand.
GTTTGCAAGTCAAAAACCTGAGATTTTAAAATTAACTAACGGCTTTACAGGAACAATTTCTCAAAGATATGATTTGGCAAAAACAATCAGTGAGTCAAAATTAGAGCCTGATGTAATAAATGATATTCTGGATGTTTACAAAAAAAAACCAGAACCAAAATTTAAATTTTCGGATGTAAATCAAGGTATTAAGTTTATTGAAAAATTTAATGATATAGAGTTATTAAACAAATTAAAAATCCAATTTAAGAATAATTTAACCTATATTTTAAGTAATACAACAGAGAAAAATTTTGATTACTTAAAAGAAAGAGTAAATAAAGGTATCTTTAACGGTCAAGATGTATTCTTACAACAATATACAAAGAGTATTCAGGAATTTAAAAATCCTGACAGACGTACTGAAATAACAGACTTAATCAAAGATGTTATTGGGTTTGATAAATACATAACCGAATACACAAGACTCCAAACAGAACTGAATAATGCTAAATCAGGTACAAAAGATATTGTTGCTAAAATGAATGATTTAACCAATAAATTCTATGCAGAAAAGGATCCTTGGTATTATGCAGGATTAGTTGATATGAAATTACATACTCCAGAAAAATATCAAAAAATTAAAGAAACAGGATTCTTTGATATGGTAGAGAGTGGGTATTTACCACGAAATTCAATATATCGCTTAAATCATAATTCTGACTTAACTCCTAATATGTACGCAGATTTGCAGGCTGTGAAAGAAGGAAGGTCGATTATTCCTGAGTTTGTGAAAGGTACCCCTTTAGGACACATTTTCTCAAAAACAGAAATGGGTGATGCTGTTGCAATCGGCGATAAAATGTATATCAATGACGGAGAAAATCTTGTTGAGTGGAAGATGACAAAAGAAAAATACCTAGAATTATTCCCTCCTGTATTGAGATTTGCATCAGGACAACAAAGGGTAGGAAACTGCTTCTTTGTAACATCATTATTCTCATCAATGGAAGACTCGTCAGCAAGACCAGATATATATAAATCATTTGAACTTAACGGAAACGATGTTGTCGTTACAATAAAAGCCTATGAAGATTATGACGGAAGCACAACTTATGAAAACAGTAATATTGTTCTGCCATCTGAAAATAGGCATATGGCAGGCTGTAAGGGACTTCAAATGTATGAACAAGCCTATGCAAGAGTTGCATTAAGAGAAGAAAGACTTGATCCTTTACCATCATTAACAATGGATACAGCACCACAGACTCTTATGGCTAGAGTTAATGGCGGAAAACCGTTCGAAGTTATGAGTGAAATTCATGGTATAGATAATATAGCAAGGACTGAAAACGGCAAGGTTGAATGGAATACGCCTATTCCTGACAAAGGTAGATTTTCAATAGGTATACTATTCCAAAATAATTCACCTGATGCTGTTTCAAAATTTGAAGGATATCTTGAACGGTTTGTTAAAAAAGGCTCAATGGTTAAGTTTGGAACAATAGGAAAACCAAACGCCGATGCGGAAAGTATGTTGCTGCCTGAATATAATATAGTATCTGAGCACGCATATTCTGTATCAGGTTATGATAAGAATACAAAAACCGTTATTATATCAAACCCTCATAACGGAGCTATAGTTACTCATATACCGATTGATATATTGACTAAATATATATCTAATGTACATATAACAAAATTTAACTAAACAAGGAGAACAGAATGGAGTTTCCAAAAGAACTAATAACAAGAAGTCAAGAAATAACAAAACAAGTGCTAGAATGTGAAAAAACGAACAAGCCAATTGAGCACCTTGTAAAAGAACAAATAAAAATAATGGAACAGCACCATGACGCATTTGTAAAACAAGCAGAGCAAGATGGGATTGATAATATCGGACGTGCAAGGATTGAAGTAAAATTGTATAACAACATGAAGACTTGGGCTAGAAAGATTGGATTATCAACTGAAAAATACGATACCGCAATCCACAATATCCGTGTTAAATTCTTAGGGGAAGAAAATACTCAAAAATATTTTAATGCTTAAATCTCTTACATAAAATTAAAATTACCCCGCAAAAAAATTATTTCTGCGATTTATTTTTCTTTCAACCATCGTTTTAACAGAAACGTAAAAAGTACGTTCAAGTATAGAATTTGCACTCTAAAACCCGTGTATTTGAATTCTTATACTACTGTTTTCATAATTTTATGCGGATTTTATTTTCACATTACATTCATAACCAAGTCCGCGGATTAATTTAATAGCGGTATCAATCCGAGGAACAACTTTTCCGTTCAATATTTCGGATAAATTACTTCTATCGATTGAACTGGATTTTGCAAGCCTTGATATTTCGCCATGCCCGCGCGCTTTAACTACATAAGTCAAGCATCTGATGAATCTGTTATAATCGCCGTCCTCCAAAAATTCCTGTAATGTAAGTTCAAGCCAACCCGCCTCAAACACAGGGTCCTGTAATTGTTCTATCATATCATCGTCAAAGTTTGGTGCATTATTTATCCATTCTTGTTGTTTATCTGTAAATGTCATAATTATTCCTTTCGATATAGTCTTCAAAATATTTATTTGCTTGTTGTATCACTTTCTTTTGGTCTTTTTTATCACTTCCCGCAACAAATAATACCAAAGTGTCCTTTAAATCATAGTAATATATTCTGTATCCTTTACCAAAATCCATTCGCAACTCTGATAGCTCAGAATTTTGTAATGGTTTATGGTCACCATACAATCCGTCTTTAAGTTTATCAACTCGCTTGTTAACTCTTAATCTTATAGATACATCCAACTCACTGCGCCAATCTTTATATGGACATTTTCCGTCTTTTGTATAGTAATAAATAATTTTTTTTTCCATATTTACATTATGTCGGTTAAACCGACATTTGTCAAGCGGTAAATTTATGACAATTCTAAATTTTTTTGAATATAATTTTAAAGTTTTATTATATTTATAAAACCTTGAAGTGCATACCAAAACTAGTTCTTAGTGCCTTAGCGCCCTAGTGCTCTAGTGCTTTTTTTTTAGAAAATTTGAGTTTTAGAGGATACCTTTTATATTTACCTAGCAAAAAATATTTTTACGATACTTTAATATATAAACAAAAAATGATAAAATAAAACTACGGAGAAAGAATGGTACCGATAAAAAATATAAATGTTAATAAAATGGTTATGGATTCAAAAAAGTTTCAAACCTCGTTTGAAATAAACCCGCTAGACCTTAATCTTACCAAAATTCAAGAAAATCTAACCAAAAGATTAGAACGAGAAATGCCTGAATACGGTGATTTTGCGCCTGTTGTGGAACGTTATGAATCTGAAAACCCTCTAAGAGAGTTTTCTACAATAAAAATTTCCTGCAACCACGATAGAGAGTCTTTATCTAAAACAGTAAGAAATCTTGATTTGTCTGTAAAAGACAAAGTTAGCGGCGATGAATACCTCTGTACTTTAAAAAAAGGGTTCAAAAAAGACATAGAAAAATATGTTAAAGATAACGAGTTTTTTGAAACATCTAAGAAAGTTATACTATTAGTAAATGAACAAATAAAATCACTTCGTTAATAAAAAAAGGACAATTAAATGGATAACAAAATTTTCAGCAAAAATATCGGTAAAATATTAGGAGTAAAAAAAATGACTGAACGTGAGCCCAAAAACTTTCAAGATCAGGTTGATATAATGTTGGAAAAAATCACAGCGAGAATGGAACGTGAAGTCCCTGAATACGGTGAATTTTCGCCTGTATTAGAGGTTTTTGAAAATCTTGACAAAGATTCTCAATATTATGTCGGTAAATATGGACTAAAAATATATAAAATGCCCAAAATAGCAGACCCCGACCCTAAAATGCGATATATTGAAGCCGCTGCTTATGTTCCGTCAGGCGATTATAAAGCTGATAAAATTGTCGGTTCCGGTGACATTAATGAAATAAAAAACCTTTTAAGTGATTCAAAATTTGCAGACAAACTTTGTTCAACTTACGGTAAATTATTACAAATGATTAAAGATCAATAAGTATTTTTAGTTAAATAGTTTTTTAAGAGGGTGACTAAAAAGTCATCCTCTTTTTTGTTGCAATAAAAGTGATTTTAGTTCAATTGTAACAAAATATTAAGAAGATAAAACAAAAAAGTCAATTCTTAAAGAGAAAAAAACTTTATATAAATGTAAGGTTAAAGTAGACAAATAAAAGGTTAGTTTAAAGAATTTAGTTAGGTTGATTAAAGATTAACAAATGGTTTAAGTTAATCAAACAGTAAATCAAAAACAAGTTCATAACCTTTTGTGAGTTGAAATATCTTACAAAAGGTTAGTTTAGTTTTAAGGTTAAAGTAAAGGTAGGTTTATTATGGGTTTCCTAATGTTTTTAGCGCGTAAAATTCAGCTTACGCATCAAGAGAACAACATTCAATATCAATTAATTGATATTAACAACAAATTAAACAATTTAACAGATTATGTATCAATTCTGTCTCAAGATTCAGTTAGTTATACAGATATCGCAAGTGTTCCGACATCAATGTTTATGACAGGAATGGGTGAGTTATCAAATGCCCATTATCAAGCACTTCAAATATCCGGTGCGCAATTTAACCAAGCGGTTGCGTCAGGAATGTTTGGTCAAAATGTTGATCCGATGATTGCTCAAATCACTCAGCAAAAAATGTATGAAAATGCTCGAAAACAAATTCAAAAACAAATGCAAATAAAATACAACGAAGAAGAAAAATCGTTGCAAGCTAAAAAGACAAGGTTAGAAGCGCAAGAGAAACAAATTCAACAAGAACTTCAAGCGCTTGATCAGGGTATCTCGAGCGGTATCCAAAGCTCAATATCATCCTTCGGACTTAAAGGTTAGGGAAAATATAGCCTTAATCTTTAATAAACCCAAATAAATCTACCTTTACTTTAGCTTTAAACCTAAATTGGAACTAACCATTCCGAACTAATGGGCGGTCTAACCAACCCCCAAACCACCTTTACTCTACTTAATAACCAATAATAAACTAAATTCCTTAGCCTCTTAAAAAGAGGCTTTTTTTTGTGTAATAATTCCATCACAACAGATATCATAATCTTCAATCGGCAATTGTTTAATTATCAATTCTTCAGGAATAACACATATAGATTTGGGTTTTAATTTTCCATTTTTCATTTTCAATTTTCCATTTTTAAAAAATCTGTCATAAAACCCTCCGCCATAACCAAGACGATAAAAATTTTTATCGACACACAATGCAGGGGTAAATACAATATCTAAAATATCTGGTTTAATCGCTCTTGTTTTAGGCTCCATTATTTTTAAATCAGAACAAATAAGTTCATCGCCTTTTTGATATGGACATGTTAGAAGTTTATCACCCTTAACACAAGGTAAGTAAAAGCATTTATTATCTTCAAGAAGCGGTAATAGATTAACTTCATTCTGGAGCGGATAAAAAATCATTACATGTTTTGATTTTTTATATAAATCTAATTCCCTTATATTTTTACATATATCATTACTTATTATTGGCAAATTGAGCGTTTTTCTGATATTTTTTGCCCAAATTCTTAATTCTGATTTATTCATAGTTTTATTATATAATTAATAGTGAATAGTGAATAGTGAATAGAAAATATAAATGAATGAACTATACAACCCGCAGTGGGATGAACAGGGGTAAATAAAAATGGGTGAGTTATATAATCCGCAGTGGGATGAACATGGATATATACAGGTTTATACAGGTGATGGCAAAGGTAAAACCACCGCATCACTTGGGCTTGCGATGAGAGCGTTAGGCAGGAATTGGAAAGTCTTACTTGTAATGTTTACAAAAGGCGGAGATAATTATGGCGAATTAAAATCCTTTAGAAACTTGTCAGGGCAAATTCAGGAAAACCTTACCATAATGCAGGCAGGTTTAGACAGAATAGTTTATTCAACTAATATTACAACCGATGACAAGAAAGTAATAAATGAAGGTTGGGATGTCGCAAAACGTGCAATTGAAAATGACGAATATAAGTTGGTTATTCTGGACGAAATGAATATTGCAATTTCGCTTGGTATTGTTGATGTTGATGAAGTTGTAGAAGTCCTAAAAAACAAACCGGAAGATATGGAAATAGTATTAACCGGTCGTAATGCCCATGAAAAAATAATTGATATTGCGCATCTCGTATCCAAAATAGAGCCGATTAAACACTATTGGGATATTGGAGTTTCAGCAAGAAAGGGAATAGAATATTAATCTACTCCCTTTTATATATAATTGTATCCGAATACACTGTTTTAAATTATACCGGATCCTCTTTGATTATATTTGTTATGAGTGCGGATAAAAGCAAACAAACAGCCCCGATATAGAAAGAATATTCATAGTGGTAGTTTATAAATTCACCTGAATGTATAACTGAATTATTAATTATCCAAGCGACAAGGGTACAAACAAATACCTGCGGACCTGCAATAAAGATATTAAAAATCCCCATTACGGAACCTTCCGTTCCGGCTTTGATATACTTAGATAACATAGCAAACGGAAGTGCACAAACACTAGCCCAACCAATACCTGATAACGCCATAAACGATGCAACCGCAATCGGATTAGTTCTGAACAATGCCATTCCGATATACGCAATTGCCATTGATATCAAAGATATTATATGAACTTTTTTGTTCCCGAATTTACTCGCTAATAATCCAATAGGCACTGCGATAACAAAACATATAAAGTTAAATATTGCAAAACAAATTGATGAATAATTTGTTGCTGTAACCTGTGTTTGCATAAATGTATCCTGAACAGCAGCTGTTAATTTTGTTAAATCAGGCACACCATAAACAGTATGAATTGCAAAATTAGTAAAGAAAATCATCATACACATCATACCAATCCAAGTAAAAAACTGCATTGTACATATTTTTGCAACTTCAGGTGATAACAAGAAAAATTCTTTCAGAGATTGTGCAAAAGACTGTTTTTCCGTTTTATCTTCTGTAATTTCGGTATTTATAGAACTTTTTTCCTTAATAGTCATACAAGTCCAAGTCATCGCCAATGAAAATGCCAAAGCAGCCATAATGAACTGAGCAGGTATAGACATCTGAATATCAAAGACATATTTCAAGACAGGAGCAGTTGCAGCTGCAATAACTGAGCCTAACCCTATTGAAAGACTAATATAAGAATTAGCAACAGAATGTTGTTCTTTTGGAACGACATCAGGAACCAATGCTCTATAAGGTCCTTGTGCAATATTAATACATGCATCAATAATCCATATCATAATCGCAGCAATCAACAAGCCGCCCCAAGCAGGCATATTAAAATGGCCGATTTTACTGATAAAATCTGATATTCCTGCAGAATTAGGAAAAGCCCATAATGCCAATGCTGTAATCAAAGCACCGCCTAAAAGATACGGACGGCGTCTGCCAAAACGGGATTTTGTATTATCGGACAAAACCCCTATAAGCGGCTGAACAACCATGCCTGTAAAAGGACCCGCCAGCCAAATTAATCCATATATAAAAGGCGATGCTCCTAATCCTTCCGTTACAGGTGCGGACAAAATAATTCTCATTTGCCATGCAAACTGCAAACCTAAAAAACCTAATGCAAAATTAAGAAAATTTGCAGTAGTAAATCTTTTCATTTCTTCGTTACCCATTTATATAACTCCTCTTTACTTCAAAATTAGACCTTTTGGTACAACTGTAATTCCGCCTTCAGATACATAAAATCCTCTTGCAATATCTTCATCTTTGTTAAATCCGATTTTCATATAAGGCGGAATATCAACATTTTTATCAATTATAGCACGTCTTATTTCAGCATGACGACCTATATTTACATTTTCCATCAAAATAGATTCTGACACCTGAGAGTAACTATTAATTCTTACCTCAGGTGATAATATACATCTAGACAATGTACCGCCTGAAACAATACAACCCTCTGATATCATAGAATCTGTTGCCATCCCGACTCTGTCATTCACCTGCCATACAAATTTTGCAGGTGGATAATTGTAGTTGAAGGTTCTCAAAGGCCAGTCTTTTGAATACAAATTTAATTCAGGTTCATAATCAAGTAAATCCATATTCGCTTGCCAATAAGCATCAATATTTCCTACATCACGCCAATAACCTTTTTCTTTTGAGCTCATACCCTTAAACTCATTATCTGCAAAATTGTAAACCATAACATTTTTACCCTGCTCAAGCATCATTGGTATAACGTTCTTACCAAAGTCATGACTTGATTCAGTGTTATTATGATCTTCTTCCAAAACATTAAGTAGAACATCTTTGCCGAAAACATAATTTCCCATTGATGCAAGACAAAAATTTGGGTTATCGGGAATGGTTCTTGGGGTATATTGTGGTTTTTCTACAAAATTAACTAATCGCCAATTCTCATCAACTTCCATAATCCCAAATTCAGAAGCTTCCTCAACAGGAATAGGTATAGCGGATATTGTTAAATCAGCTTTACGTTTTTTATGATATTTTACCATCTGAAAAACGTCCATTTTATAGATGTGATCTCCCCCAAATACACAAACATATTCAGGGTTCTCATCTATAATATGAAGTTTATTTTGATATATAGCATCAGCCGTACCTTTGTACCAGTCATTACCTGTTCTCATTTGCGCAGGAACTAAATCTATATATTGATCAAGAAACGGTGATAATTGCCATCCTCTTGAAATATGTTTGTTCAATGAATCCGATTTATACTGAGTAATAACTTTAACCTTAAAAATACCGGAATTAATAAAATTATTCAGAACAAAATCAATAATTCTATATCTTCCTCCAAACGGCACTGCCGGTTTTGCCCTATCTTTAGTTAAAGGGTACAACCGTTTACCTTCGCCCCCTGCTAATATCATAGCCAATGTATCGTTTATAGACATAATACAAAACTCCTATAACAATATTATATAAAAACAATGAAGTTTTGCACTAATCCCAAGTAATTATTCTAAACAATTATTAACAAAATAAAAAGGTATATATTGACAAATATTCTTAATCATGATAGTATGTGTGTGGGGTAAATGTATATTTTTGAGTCTTGCAAAACTGCAAGGCTTTCTTTTTTGTGTGAATATGTTTTTGCTAATAACCATTTATCAACCGTTATCACGTAAAAAACTGATATCCTTTGATATTATGAAATAAATATTTAAAGAACTTGAATAATGCGTAAAATGATGTTTTTTTTAGGACATAATTCCTATAATTATAATAAAAAATGACGGTCAAATAAACCGTCATTTTATGATTAAACTTATTATAAAATCTTATGCTTCTGTTGATTCTTCAACTTCTTCAACTTCTTCTATAGATTCTTTAACAATTTCAGAAGCCGTAACAGAAATGTTTAATTCTGTTTTAACTTTAGAAGTTAACTTGATTAACATCACGTAATCACCTATTTTATTAATTGGGTGGTTTAAAGAAACCGTTTTCTTATCGATTTCAATATTATGTTTATCTTTAATTTCTTCACAAAGTTTTTTAGTTGTAATTGTACCAAATAACTTACCGCTTTCACCAGCTTTAGCAGATAATTCTAAAGTGCCTATTTTTTCTATTAATTCAGCCTTTGCTAATGCTTCTTGGTGTAATTTTTCTTGTTTTACTCTGATTCTTGCAAGGTTCTTTTCTCTGTTTTTTAAAGCACCTTCTGTTGCAACTTCCGCTAAATTTTTTGGAACTAAGAAGTTTCTTGCATAACCATCTTTAACAGTGATAACGTCACCTGTTTCACCAAGATTTTGTACATCTTTCTTTAATATAACTTGCATTTTATATTCTCCTTTTGCTATTTATATCGTCATTGTACACACATCCTAACTCAAACATAAGACTTTGTCGAGTATTTGTAAATTATTGTTTAGAGTAAGAGAGAATACATAATAATTCACTATAATTTTTGAGTTATTAATGCGTAAATATCGTTAAATATAACAAATATCATTAACCCGATAAGAATCAAAAAACTAACATTGGCGATTTTTTCAACAACGTCATCGGACACCCGTTTCCCTCTGATTTTTTCAATAATCAAGAACATAACATGCCCGCCGTCTAAAGCAGGGATTGGCAGGAAATTCACTATTGCCAAATCCATTGAAATAATAGCAGTTAATAACAATCCGTAAAAGAACCCATTGTGACTTATTATATCACCACCAACTTTTGTTATTGCAACAATACCGTGCAAGTCTGCCAACGGTACTTCACCTGTAAACACCTGTTTTAATCCCACAAGCATTAAGTAAGTGTTTTCCGCCAAATATCGGGCACTTCCTCTGAAGGCATCGACAAAAGAGTCTGTCTTTTTTAAACGTTCTTTTGTTTCCATTTGAACTCCTATCGCACCTGATTTAGAAGGATAAATAGGCTTTAATTTTAGGTATTTTCCATTACGTTCAATTACAAAATTCAAAGGTCTTACATTATCCGAAATGGCTTCTGCTATATTCTCCAGAGAAAAATGTCCTGTTGAAGCGTAATACGAAGCCCTTTGAATATTTCCTATTTCATCACGCAATTTTGCAATATCTGAACTTATTTTATATTGATTATCTTTATATTGTTTTACGCCTAACGCAACATTTCTTTCCATAATTATAGGTTTTTCAGACATAAATTCAGGTAACCTTATCATTACACCTTGAGGAATTATTTCATCTTTTGTAAGTCCCGGATTTAATTTTTTCAATCTCGCAAGATTTGTTTGTACAGTTTCAGGATTAACAAGAGAATCGTATGCCTTACTCAGCTGAACAATTGTCAATAAAGATGATGTATTTTTTATTTTTGAATTATTAACCGACACAAGTCTGTCCCCGACTTGAAGACCTGAATTCCACACGGAAGCCTCTTTTGGCGCAACTATATGATTTATTTTTATATCATAATTTCCTGATGGTAAATAGTGCCACACAAGAGCCGAAAATAACACCAAAAGGAATGCACATACTACATTTGCAATAACCCCTGCCGAAACGACAATTAATCTCTGCCAAATAGGCTTATTTAAAAATCTTTGCGGGGAATCTTCCGGTAAATCACAGTCCTTGTCATCTTCTGCAAAGGAAACATACCCACCCAGTAATAAAGCATGGACTAAAACTGTTATCCCGCCTATTTTCTTTTCAAAAAGTGTAGGACCTAACGGCAGACCAAATCCGAATTTATCCACCTTTATTCCAAAAGACAGAGCAGCAATCAAGTGCCCTAATTCATGTACTATTATTAACAAACTCAATAAGAGCAACATTATTATAATTGACATTGTGATAATTCCTTCTTATTCAAACCTAATTTTATCATAAAAAAATTGTTTAATAAAAAAAAATCTATTTATTTTCATTGACGGTATCAATTGAAATAGACTCAATTCCTTTTAAATTTCCTAATTTATCGTAAATATATTGTACAGGTTTTTTACTTACTATTTCTACTATAATTGAAAACTTTGTCAAATCAGGATTTTCAATCAACTTATGCATTTTTAAGGCATCAACAGTTTTAAAATTTGATACAATATAATCTCTGATTGAATCTATATCTTCGTTATGACAATGAAGATTTATTTTAAGGCGTCTGATATTTTTAACACATCTATTCAAAACACGTTTTTCAAAACTTCTTATTAGAGTTAAAACAGCAACAGAAAGTATTGCAGCAACGAGTGCCAAACCGTACATGCCTGCCCCGCAAGCCATACCGATGCTTGCCGCCATAAATAATGTTGCAGCGGTCGTTAACCCAAATACGGTAGGGCCGTTTCTCAAAACAGTTCCGGCACCGATAAAACCAATCCCCGTTACAACTTGTGCCGCAACGCGAGCTGTATCTCTGACACCTGTCGGATTGTATCCTTCTATTTGCCAATCAACAAGTTCCGGAAACCCGTATATTGATATTATTGTAAAAACACACGCCCCCAAACACACAAGGATATGTGTTCTTAGTCCGGCATATTTATTGGTTATTTCACGTTCAAAACCTATTATAAAACCTAAACAAATTGCTGAAACAACCCGCAGGCACAAATCAATATTATATGTTGAAAAAATATTAGTTATATGTTCCATCTCTTACTCCGCTTGTTATGATAACTCTCTTAATAATAACAAAATCCTAGCCGATTGTCCAAAAGTTTTGTAAATAAGTTGAAGTTAACGTATCAATATTGGTAAAATTATTTTATGACTAAATTAACAAATAAAGAACTATTAAAAGAATTGCCGGCATTGTTCAATATAAATCTGAATTCTGATAAAAGCGGGAATAATATTTTTATCAAACTTAAAAATATATTTGAGTTTGATTATGGATATATTTATTATCTGAATCCCGATACAGTACAACTAAAATACTCAAATATCAATAAAGAACTTATAGATAAAACTTATAAAATCTCAAAAAAAGACATAAAATTTCTTTATTCTGATAAAAATTGTATTTTAAATGAACAGTCATCTATTATAAAGTCGCTGAATTTTATTGGCGGGAAATCATATATCTTATCAAAACTTGCCGTTGGAGAAACTGTGTTTGGGTTTATTATATTAGGGAGTAAAAAACCTGATTTTTATGCGGAACAGGAGCTCTCCGTTCTTGAAACTTGTAGCTCAATTTTATCATACGTCATTAAAGATTTAGAATTATCCAATGTATTTAAAATTCAATTAAAAGCCTTAAAAGACGGTTTAATAGAAAAAAACAATGCTTATAAAATAATAAAAGAACAAAACGAAAAAATTCTTGAAGCAGACAAAGTAAAAACAGAATTTTTGGCAAATGTTTCACACGAACTTAGAACACCTCTTAACGCAATATTAGGATTTTCGGAAATATTATCAGAAGAATTATACGGGGAACTTAATTCAAAACAAAAAGAATATATATCAGATATCAGAGTATCAGGATTGCATCTTTTAGGGATGATAAATGAAATACTTGATATTTCGAAAATTGAAGCTCATGCAGTTAAACTTGTCCGTTCGGAGTTTAATATAATGAAGGCATTAAGAGAAGTTGCAACTATTTTGAAACCTCTTGCTACAAAAAAAGGTATAAGAATAATTATTGATTGTGAAAATGATTTTAAAGTAAATGCCGATTATCAAAAAATACAACAAATATTATATAATTTGGTTAATAATGCTATCAAATTCAGTCCCGAAAATGATGAAATAGAACTGTGCGCAATAAAGAGAAAGGATAAATTTATCTTAAAAGTGCACGATAACGGGATTGGGATTGACCCCAAATATCACGGCAAAATATTTGCTAAATTTGTGCAGTTAGATAGTGCATATACAAAAAAAGAAAGCTCAACAGGGCTTGGTTTAACTATTACAAAAGAGTTAACAGAATTGCACGACGGAAAAATTTCTATAGTAAGCAAAGTTAACAACGGTTCAACCTTCATCATAGAAATCCCTCAGTAACCATTGCAATTATTATATAAAATTCCACATTTTAATTTATTACAAAACTAACAATAGTAAATTAATAATCATTTCTTCCGCGGGCTTGTAAATATTCTCGGATTGATACTAGCGCACCTTGGATAATACGGGTAATACGTGATGGTGATAACCCTATCATTGTTGCAATATCTTTTGCCTGCATATTACGATAGAACCTGTATTCAACAACAGTTCTTTCTTTTTGAGGTAATGTGGCAATCGCTTCTTTTATAAGTCGTGACATTTCGACTATTTCGGCATTTTCATCAGGCATAGCATGAGTATCTTTGATAAAATCAAAAGGTGAATCGTTATCACTGGCTGCAGCAGCAAGACTGTCAATAGAAAGGATTGTCTGATAGACAGCTTCTTTTACAGAGCTTTGAGATGTTTCACCATTTTCTGAATCTTCATCTTCGCCTTCTGCTTTATGCTTCATTGAATACCATTTGTATCTGTGACGAAGCTCGTTTCTGATAGCCCATTTAACAGCCGTTCCCATATAAGCATCATTATATTTTTGAAGTTGTTCTTCGGTTTTACCTTTAATCATTGCCTGAACAGCAATAATACCTATACTGACCAGTTCTTCATACTCAATCATGTGATTAGGCACACGTCGCTGCTCAATCTTAGCTACCCTCTGCACTATACTAACATACTGTTTTAATAGACTTTGTTTATCCATGGTTTAAAAATATTATAATGTCGACTAATTAATATTACCTTGATTCTGTTTATTTTTCAAGTTGTAAACATAAAGTAAGATTTCAGCTACTGCTTTAAATAACTCAGGCGGGATTTGTTGTCCGATTTCAACCATTCTGTACAAAGCTCTGGCAACCGGCGGATTTTCAATAACAGGTACATTATTTTCTTCTGCTATTTTTAGAATTTCTTGCGCAATAAGTTCTGCACCTTTCATCAACATTGTAGGTGACATCATTGTCTGAGCATCATATTTTAGGGCACAGGCAACGTGAGTCGGGTTTTTTACAACAAAATCTGCTTCTGCAACTGAATCCATAGCCCCTCTTTGTAACATTTGCATACGGCGTTGACGAAGGGCAGATTTTACATGCGGGTCACCTTCTTGGTTTTTATATTCATCTTTAATCTCCTTAAAAGACATCTTTTGATCTTTAAGGAACTTCCACTTTGTCACCCCGTAATCTGCTACGGCTATTATAAAGAATGCAATACATGCTTTATATATGAAGTCTTTTAAAAGGCTCGCAAATTCGTTCATAACCGCAAAGTTATTGTCGATGGCGGCGAGCATAAGGATACTTTTTAAATGTGCAGAATATACCATCCAACCGACAAGTCCTAAAATACAAACTTTTAAAATGTTTTTAAATAATTCAAATAATGTTTTTATTGAAAAAATATTTTTAAAATATTTACTTGGATTTAGTTTATCCAACTTTGGAACCAAAGGCGCAATGGCAACCAAGGGTCCGACTTGAATAAAATCACCTAATGCCGCAATAAATGCCGCAACTATTAATGTAGTTCCGATTATAGCTGCTGTTGGGAGTATCGCTGATGTAAGAATATAGGTATAACCTATAGTTCCGACATGTTGATTCGGGATCTGGGAATATAAATTTTTAAACAGTCCGCAAATAAGATTCCATGTAATAGGAGCCATCAGCAGAATAAAAGAAAATACAACAAGCAATGACAAAGCAGTCGAAACATCTTTTGATTTGACGACCTGACCTTCTTTTCTGGCTCTTTGCAGCTTCTGCGGTGTGGCATCGAACTGCTTATCTTCATCACCCATGTGATAGTCCTTTCCAATATAATTATAACATAAATTATAGTTTAGCGATGAACGAAGTTCATCGCTAAACTATAATTTACAGTGACTAAGTGAACCGTGACTAAGTGACTAAGAATTTCTGATTTCTTAATCACTTAATCACC
>CACZPS010000025.1 GCA_902783125.1 uncultured bacterium
TTATTATATATTAGTCGGCTTTGCCGACTAAATGAACCTAAAGTCTTAACGACTTAACGTCCTAACGACCATAGTTTAGCGATGAACGAAGTTCATCGCTAAACTATAATTTACCCAACTAAAAAAGACAGGCACTGGCATACCTGTCTTTTTTCATCTTCATATGAAATATCAAAGAAACATCAACTTAATTACTTAACTTAGTTTAACTATAAACTTGATTTAAGTTTTTATTCTAATCTTACTTAACTTTTTTCTTTTAAAGTGAAATAATGATTGTTCCCTTAAATCCCGCTTACATTTATATAAAGTATTTTTATTTTCAAAAATTGACTTTTGAGATAAATATTGCTTAATAATTCTTAACAATTGTTTAATTGGTCAATTAAACAATTAACAATTAACAACTTTTTTATTCTCATACACAGAATTTTTAAGATTTAGCCTTGTTTCCATCGGTATATTAACAGCCTCTCTTTTTATAGGAGGAAGGACTTTATCTTTATTATATCTTGCTACAAAATCTACTCCCATCATCATCTGCATATCCAGTATAGGAGCTTTAAAATTGCCTTTTCGTTTTGATGAATAATCTTTTGCCATTCTTAATTCATCGTCAGCAAATTTAACAATTTGCTTAATTTTATCCGGCGTAAAAGGAATATCACTATTGCGGGTATAATCCATTATATATCGTTCGTCAAATTGACTTTCTCTGCCGGTTTTTGACACAAAATGATATAAAAGTGCCTGAGCCTCGCTTTCCGATTTTGGTTTGTCTATTTCGATAAAAAGGCTTGTTCTCGAGGGTTTAAAAAACGATTTTGTTAAATTATCAGTATTTTCTATCGTACCAATCCAAGTTAAACCGTCTTTTTTAGGATGTTGTGTTTGTTTGGTGAACTCCTGAACAAGTTTTTCATTATTTTCAGCGGTAAATATTTCGTTCATATTATCAATATATAGTATAGTTTGTTCGCCTTTTTTATTATTTTTTCGGGCTTCTTTAAAAGCCTTTTGGAGAGTTTCAATATTCTCTTTAGTATCCCCTTTCCACCATTCCTGATTAACTGTTATGGTTTTTATAGGAAGTGATAGTCGGTTTGCTTTATAATCAATATGTTCAAGTAATGATTGCGCAAAATAATGTTTCCCACCGCCTGCTCTGCCATGGATAATTATTCCGCTCGGTGCAGAGATTTTTTCAGTTAAAGTATTTGTTTTTTTTGCTTCAGCCGTTTCTAAAACAGGTACAACCGCTTTTTTTATTGTTTCGAGTTTTTCTAATGAATATCCGACAACTTTATTTAACCCAACTTCTTTATCATCATATTTAGGTATTATCCCACCTTTGGAAATAGCTGTACCATATTCTTTTTGAACAGATTCTTTTGATACTCCTTTACGTGATGCTAATAAATCGACATCATCTAATACCGCATGTCGAATTTTATTTATTTGTTGTTGTGCCCTATTACTATAACCTTGATTTATCTTGCGAATACCCCAATTATATATATTATCAATTATTAATACCCCAAATGAAGGGGAATTATTGCTCTTAATTTCATTTACACCATATATAAATGAACCGTGTCTGTCATTTTTTTTGGGCTGACTAATATTGGTTGAAAAACTTGTTATTGCTGATACTCTCATTTTCTTCTTTCTTAATTAAAGTTATTAAGTCTTTACTTCTTATTACTTATTATTTTTTAGAATTGTCATAAAAATCTTTCCGTAATTTTTTCGCTATGATAGGTAATTTCCCATTTGGAAAAATTCTTTTTATCACATGATACATAAAAATTTTTATTTTTAAATCATTAATATAATTTGATGACAAAAATTGTTACAATTTAAATAGATTTTTTTTAATAGTTTATAAATATTTAACATTTTACAAAAATAAAGCATAATATTTCTTGTTTCATAAATTGCTATTTTTATATAAATTATTTATAATTTGAATAAGAATTATGACAATAAAGAGGTAAGATAAGATGTTAATAATTATGAGAGAGAATGTGAGTCAAGATTGTATCGACAAAGTCGTACAATTTATTGAAGAAAAGGGGTTTCAATCTCACGTGTCAAAAGGTGAATTGCATACGGTAATCGGGGCAGTCGGTTCGAAGATAATAGACCCGAGAAATATTGAACTTTTAGACGGAGTACAGGAAGTTATTAAAATTTCTTCGGGCTACAAACTCTCAAGCAGAATATTTAAACCGGAAGATACCATAATAGAAGTTAACGGAATAAAATTCGGCGGTGGAAATGTCGGATTAATTGCCGGACCTTGCACAATTGAAAGCTATGACCAATTAGATAAAACAGCGGAACAGCTTAAAAAATCTAATGTGAAAATCATGCGCGGCGGGGCGTTCAAACCAAGAACTTCTCCATACGCTTTTCAAGGATTGGGCGAAGAAGGACTTAAAATGTTCAGGAGCGTTGCTGATAATCATGGCATGGCAATTACTTCTGAAATTATGGAAAGTTCTCAACTTGATATGTTTGAGAAATATGTTGATATTTTCCAAATCGGCGCAAGAAATATGCAAAACTATAACCTATTAAAAGATATGGGAAAAGCGACAAAGCCTATTATTCTGAAACGTGGGCTTTCAGCTACTTTTGAGGAATGGTTATTGTCTGCGGAGTATATTTTATCAAGCGGAAACCCGAATGTTATTCTTTGTGAAAGAGGGATAAGAACTTTTGAAAAATACACAAGAAATACTCTTGATTTATCAGCTATTCCCGTGATTAAGAAGTTGAGTCATTTGCCTATTATTACTGACCCAAGCCATGGCACGGGATTAAGAGATAAGGTTGCACCAATGTCAAGAGCCAGTGTTGCCGCAGGTTGTGACGGATTATTATTAGAGGTTCATTATGATGCCGATAACGCTATATGTGACGGGGCTCAATCGCTTTATCCTGATGAATATAACGCACTATATAATGATTTAAAACAAATTGCGCCTGTCGTTCATAAATATATTTATTAAAATTATTAGGGTATTTTATAATTGTTTATATGATATTGACCAAACTTCGTATTAAGTTATGCTACAATTATTTGCTGAAAATCGGAAATTGTGATATCTTGTTTATATCATATTAAGAAGGAGTGTTTAATGGCCAGAGTTTTGATATCTATGTCACCGGAATTTTTAAACAAGGTTGATAGTCTTGCCAGTTCGGAACAACGTACAAGAAGTGAATATATCAGAGAAGCGCTTAGAAATTATATGAGAAGAAACAGAAGCGTAAATTTTCATAAAGCACAACAAACAGCTGACGCATTAGAAGAACTAATTGGTTAAATGAAATTGATATAGCTGATATAAATTTTGGTACACTTAAAAATTTTTCTTTCTCTAAGGAAAGATTCTGTTGCCTATTATAATAGTATTCTATTCACTATTCCCGCCAATTTTATTTACCCCTAACTTAATATCTTTAAATACATTTCATTATGTGCTAGAATATTTTTATGGAAGTTAGTAATGAATTTTTTGAAAAACTATTATTAAAACTGAAATCACGCTGGGCAAAAATGGATAAGTCGCAACGTGTTTATTTTATTGTTTCCACAAGTATCACGCTGGTTGTGTTATGGGCATTTATTACAGCAGGAATTATCACAACCAATTTTAATCGTAGTTCGTTGCGTTCGGGGCAGGACAGACAAGAGCTTCAAGTTGCAAGTATGATTTTGACAGAAACAAAAGACGGACAAAAATTCTGGGAAATTTTTGGTGAAACGGGACAATATAGTTCTGACCATAAAATTGCACATCTTAATAACGTTGTAGGGAATTTTTATAAAGATAATAATGTCGAAATGAGTTTTGAATCTACGAAAGGTTTATATAACGAGGAAACTCAAGAAATTGTTTTGTATGAAAATGTGTTTGTTGTACTCAAAGATGAAACTTCATTAAAAGCAGATAAATTAGTATTTCATATTAGAACAAAATTACTGGATGTAGAAGGAAATGTTAGAATAAATAAAAAGAACCAATTTAGAGCAACGGCGCAAAAAGCCGTAATTGATAATGAATACAGTAGATTTAGAATAATCGGCAAAACTTGTTCTAAAGTTTACAATTAAGAAAAGGAAAGAATATGAATAGAAGAAAATTTTTGATAATACTTTCACTATTGGTAATATGCCTTGGGGCAATTGGGGTTATTGCGGAAGATTTGATTATTGAATCTAAAACTCAAGGGTTTAATGAGCAAGATAGCAAAATAAAATTTGACGGTGATGTAAAAGTAAAATATGGTGATATAAATCTTGTCGGGGACAGGGCAGATGTTTCAGTCAAAAACAGCAAGCTACATACCGCAACGTTTTATGATAAACCTTATGCTTATGAAGTAAAGAACAATAAAAAACGTGAAGTAAAAGCAAATATTCTTAAATTTTCACTTTTAAACAAGGTTATCAAAGCGGAAGGTGATACTCAGACAATTATTACCGAGGGTAAAACACCGGTTGCAGTTATAAACGCTGATGAACAGGAATATGATGTCAGAACAAATCTTATGACTGCCCGTGGTTCTGTTGCTATAAAATACAAAGATTTAAACGCATATAGCGATAAAGCTATAATTCATACAGATAACCATGGTGATTTAAAGAGAATAGAACTTATAGGCAGAGCCAGAGTAGATCAGTCAAAACACCACGCAACCGCACATCATTTTATATATGAATCAGCTAAAGAAGAAGTAACTGCTATGGGTGATGCCGTAACTTCTACAATCTTGGATAATGGTAAAGAATTTGTTTTGAAAGCTAATTATCAGCAATATAATAGAAAACAAGGTATATTTATCGGAAACGGAAATGTAAGAGCGTGGTATGATACATATTATGCAAAAGGTCCAAAAGTTGTTTGTTATCCGGATAAGGTTACTAACAAGCCGCAGGATATTTTTATGATTGGACGTTCTACCATAAAAGAAAACGAAAAAGAAATTACTGCTGATAAGATAAAAATGACTATTGAACCTAAGAACTTTACAGCAGAAGGTAATGTAAGAACGGTTATTCATCAGGCGGGTGTTTCCAACGAAAAAGCGGGATTTTAGGAGTAAATAATAAATATTTTACTAAAGAGTAATATGTTGATTTTAATAAGTCGACAAAATAAAGGAACAAAATGTCAGAAAATATTGAAAACAAAACAGATTTAGACAGAGCAATTGAATGTTATAAAAAAGGCGAATTCCAACAAGCCATTGATATCTTCAGCAATATACTTGAACACGAAGAAGATAATGCTGAGATTTACAATAATATGGGGCTTTGTTATACAAAGCTGGGGAATTTTGAACAGGCAGAAAAATCTTTTACAAAGTCAATAAAAATTAATCCCCTGATTCCTCAATCGTATATAAATTTATCAGATTTATACTACAAATCGGGTGATTTATCCGGTGCAATCGGAGTATTGGAACGTGGAAGTTATGAAATGGAAGATAACTATGTTATTGCTCACTTGCTAGCCAGAGTTTATATAGAAGATTCACGTTATGATATGGCAATAACAGAGCTTGAAAAAATTCTCGATGCTCAGCCTGAGAACTATGATGCTTATTATGATATGGGCAGAGTTATGTTTGAGATGGGCAACTATGAAGATGCTATTTCTAACTTTGAAAATGTTATTGAATATAAAGAAGATAACGAATTTTTATACTATTATCTTGCGCAGGCTTATGAGGCAAATAATGAGATAGATAAGGCTATTTCAAACTATTTGAAAGCAACTGCTATTAATACAAAATTTGCTATGCCATATAAAAAACTTGGTGTTCTTTTCCTTGCCAGAGAAGATTTAGATGACGCTATTGAGTTCTTTGAAGATTACACAAAACTTGATATTCCTGATGAAGAAAAAGAAAATGTTGAGAAACTAATCAAAAGAATAAAAGAAAAGGCTAAAAAGTAAATATATAATATTTATTGTTTTTGGGATTAAAACATTTTTAAGATAATTTGACAAATATTATTATTTTATTTGAGATTATATATAATAATTTCACTTTTTACATGTTTATGAGATAATATTGTTGTCTGATAATAGAATTATCAAAGAGTAAATATAAATAGAATAAAGGAAAAGAATTATGCCAAGACAAACACCATTAGAAAGAGTGAGAAACATTGGTATTGCCGCTCACATCGACGCAGGTAAAACCACTACAACAGAACGTATTTTGTTCTACACAGGTAAAACCCATAAA
>CACZPS010000026.1 GCA_902783125.1 uncultured bacterium
AAACTTGGTGAAAGTATTATTATCCTTGTATCACCTAGAATGGTGCTTGTAAAAGTATCTGATGAGTTTGTAAAAGCAGGAGTGAATGCCGGCAAACTGGTAGGAGAAATCGCTAAAGCAACCGGTGCGAATGGCGGTGGTCGTCCAAACTTTGCACAAGGCGGAATAAAAGACTTCTCAAAGGTTGATGATGTTTTGACTAATATTGAAGCAGAATTTGTAAAATAAAGGGGTAAATATATTTTAAAGCTGGTTGCGTCGTTTTGACACGACGTATCAATAAAATAAATAAGGTGCGGTTATTTTCGCACCTTTTTTGTTTTGTCAGTAATAAGTACAAAACACCGCAGGGGTAGATATATTTTAAAGATATTAAGATATAAAGGCATTGAGGCAATAGCGAATGAGTTAATCTTTCTCTCCTGAAAGGAGAGAAAAGGCTTTCAATTTGAGCTTTTACGAAAATTAGAAATCCAAGAGAGGTTAAAAAAGCTTGCGTGCATTTTTGTGCCCGAAATTGTAATTATGTACTATTTTGTTTATCATATTACTTGATTTTGACTTTTTAGCTAACTTCTTGTTAAAACTATTTTATCCCTAACTTTGTGCGATAATTATTTTATGAAAAATATGTTTGAAGAACTTATACAAAATAAGAACTTTCTTATGTTTTCAACCACTATTGTTTACGTACTCGGGTTATTTGCATATTTTAGTGATAAACCGATAGTATTAGCTTCGATTTTTACAGTATCGGCAATAGTACTTTTGATTAAAGAATTTTCGTATAAAGTTATTTTGGTATGGGTTGCGGTTTTTTATTTTGGTTTTCTTAGTGCAAATTACAGAATAAAAAACTATGACGAACTTTTTAAACTTGCCCCTGCGGATGCTGTTATAACAGGGCAGATTGTATCTGTACCGAACAGCAGCATGAAGAATAATACAAAATTTTTCTTTCAGACAGAAAAAGTAACCTCTAACGGAACAACATACAATATCAATAACAAAACTTTGGTCGGGATAAATGATTTTAGAAAAAATCCTGATTTTTCAAATCTTGTTATCGGAAATAAGTATGAGATAACAGGAAAACTCAGGCGACCTTTTATATCAACAAATCCGTCACAGTTTTCTTATGCAAAATATTTGAGGAATTTCAACACTTTTACAACATTTTATGCCGACAATTTTGACGTTAAACCAATATCTTCTAAACTTACTCCCAGATGGAAGTTGTTACAATATCTGAACAACAAACGGGATGATATAATCAAAACACATTCTCTTTATTTAAAAAGTCCTTACTTAGATATATTGGGTGGAGTTGTGTTTGGTGATGATGCGATTGCTCCGCCTGATTATATAAGAACATCATTTATACATTCGGGACTTTTGCATATCCTTGCAGCATCAGGCATGAACGTTGGGTTTATTAGTGCATTTTTGTTTTTCTTTATGATAAGGCTTAATGTTCCTTTTAGATTAATGTTGACCTCAGGAATTTTAGTAACTATTCTTTATTGTTTGATGACAGGGCTTGGAGCTTCGGTTATAAGAGCGGGATTAATGTTAATCTTTATATATGTGGGTAAACTTTTTGACAGAGATGCGCATTCTGTTGCATTATTATCATTTGTAGGTATGCTTATGCTCATTTATAACCCTGCGTATATAAATGATGTAAGTTTTCAATTATCATTTATTGTTACTCTAGGTATAATTCTTACGGGCGAAGCTGTTTTTAAATATGTAAAAAATGTTCCTATGTGGTTATCAAGCGGGATATTTCTTCCTATTATTGCGCAGATTTGGGTAATACCTATTCAAATGTTTTATTTTAATACAATCAGTTTGTATTCTGTATTTGCAAATATTTTATCCATGCCTGTTCTTGCAGTGATTAGTTTTGGTGGGTTTTTGAGTTCAGTTTTATCTCTTATTACACCTGTCGCAAAATTTACCTGTATGGTATTTGACTTTGTGCTTAACCCTTGTTTGCATATTTTAGTTTATATATCTGATTTCTTTGCAAAATTACCGTACTCACTTTTTTATACGACTCATCCGAGTGTTATACAGATATTACTATATTATGTGATTCTATGTATCTTTGTTCATCTGATAGATATAGGTTTTAAGAACTCAAAAGCTGTAAAAACAATGGTTTGTTTGTCAATAGTTTTATTATTATCGGCAACAATTCATATTCCTAACCATAATTTTGAAGTCATATCTTTTGATGTCGGAAACGCCGATGCGTTTTTACTTAAGACCCCGCAGAATAAATATTTTATTATTGATACAGGGAAAATGGGCTATATGGGAAAACGTTCTCAGGCAGATATGCTGATACTTAAATATCTTAGAGATAACGGTATAAAGAATATTGAAGGTATGATTATCACCCACTTTGACTCAGATCATGCAGGCGGAGCTGTTGATTTAATAAATGCTTTAAGGGTTAAGAAAGTTTATATGAATTCACTTTCCGATAACAAACGTCTTGCCCGTCAGATATACAAAACTATCAACAAAAAATCAGCAACAATGGCAGTTTTAGTGAAAGATAATACCTTAATCTATGAAGAACCGAATTTCAGAATAAAGGTGTTTAAAGCAAATATCCCTCAGCGCGGGCATGATAGTGAAGCGAATGAGAATTCAGTAATAACATTAGCAGAGAACTTAAAAACCTCTATATTATTCACAGGTGATGCGGGAGTAAGGGCATTCAATCAAATAAAATACGAACTTCCGAGAAACATAACAATACTAAAAGTCGGTCACCACGGTGCAAAGTATGTTGTCGATAAAGAGATGCTTCAATATCTTAATCCAAAAATTTCGCTTGTTTCGGTCGGATATAACAAATACGGTCATCCGCACCCGCTGACAATAAGACTTTTATCGGATACTAAAATTGTCCGAACAGATAAAATTCATGCTATTAAAATTATTTCTAATGATAAAGGTTATGAAGTTGACGGATACGATTCATATACAAGGAAATTTTATAAAAAATACAAACAAGAGATACGATAATAGTATCTCTTGTTTTAATTTTCCTCTGATTATAATTTTTTATTTCGCTCCAATGTTAGTTATTGTTTTATTTCATTTCCATAATTATCTATTTTCACAACAAACCCATCAGGGAAAGTCATTATACCTGTCATTGTTGATGAATCAAAAGTTGCCTGCGGGATTCCGCCATGTTGTTTATAATATTTTTTAGCAACATTCAGTGAATTAGTTTCAAATTGTTTTTGCTCAGCCTCAACAATTACATCAATCCCCTTATCAATAGAGTTATCAATATCATTACCAATAACACTTGCTTGGATAAATGGTTTAAGTGCTTCAATCCCTTCTTTACTCATGCCCATTGATGATAAAGATTCTTTATGTTCAACACCATTTTTATCAACAATAGTTAGATTATCACCATCAAAAGCAGTTATTTTCCCGCCATCGTTAAGGAATTGTTCAAGCACCTGACCGATAGCATCTGCTTGCTCATCAGCGTTCATGCTTTTTATATCATTAATTTTAGCTTCTTCCGTGCTATCAACGTCTTGCGATTGAGTTATACCTTTTAGGGCATTATTAACCATTTGATAGAAATTTGCTAATGCGACAGAACCGCCATTATTAGCTTCTTGTTCGCTCCATTTAGAATCTCCGTTCACATCATGATTATCAAAGATTGAACCCGCCTGTTGGTTAAATTGTTTAACTTGCTGAGTTGTTGCTCCGCTTTTACTAAGGGCAGACATTATACTATTAGTGAATTTTTCTTTTGTGAACAAAATTCGACTATTATCCTGCTGCTGGTTATTTTGTTGTATTTGACCGTTGCCGTCAATATTATTTATACTCATGCTCTGCTCCTTAAACATGTAAAGTATTTATTTTTAGACAAATTTCACATGTTAAAAATTTTGTAACATGATGTAATATTTTATTTTTTTAATCTAATCTAACAGAACTCACGTTATAATAATTTAGTTTTGCACAACAAATAAATTAGTAAATATTTCCGCAACAAGCCTCGTCCATAATATAATTCAATGATTTAATGATTTCATCAAAATCATCAATAAGAACAAGTCTGCTTCTGTATTTTGCTGCGTTTTTGACACCGTTTATATAGAACGGGTAAAACTTCCGCATAAATTTTATCCCGACTTTTTCTCCTCTTAGTTTTATTTCTTCGTCAAGATGTGTTTTTAAGTCGGAGATTTTTTCATCTAATTTAGGTTCAGCTAATCTTTCACCAGTCAATAAAAAATGTTCTATTCGATGTATTAAAGATGGGTCGCCTATTGCGGCACGACCTATTGCAACCCCATCAGCTCCTGATTCTTCCAGACATTTTTCGGCTGTTTCTATTGATTTAACATCACCATTTGCAAATACAGGTATATCAACAGATTTTTTTAATTCTTTTATACTTTTCCAGTCAGCCTGACCTGAATACATCTGGTTGCGGGTTCTGCCGTGTATTGTTATAAAATCTGCACCGGCTTCCTGCATCCAACCGCCAAACTCGACAAAGTTCTTTTCATTTTGGGTAAATCCTAATCTAAACTTGACACTAACCGGCATATTTACCCCTTCTTTTACTGCCATAACAATATCATAAGCTAGTCGGTCGTTTCTCATCAAAGCGCAACCGTCGTTTCCGCCTGTCACTTTTTTAACGGGACAGCCCATATTTATATCAACCATATCCGCAAACTGTTCTAAATATTTTGCACAATTGGCTATCATTTCCGGTTTATGACCGCTTAATTGATATGAAATCGGGCTATGGTCACTATCACGTTTTGTTATAACAACATCTTTTACTTGAGTGAGCGCTTCTGAACTAATCATTTCAGTCGTTAGTAAGGCAGATTTTGAATATTTACGCACTAAAGAGCGTAATACATAATCCGTTATACCTGCCATTGGGGCGAGTGAAACTCTTGATTTTAATAACTCTTTTACTTCCATTATTGTTCTTTCGGTGCAAGACTTTCTTCTATTTCAGGTATTCTTGCCTTTACATACTGTGAATACTCATCGTCTGTCTTATAAACAGCCAAGAATTTTTTATAATATCCCAAAGCCTCTTTTATATTTTTTAAATTTTCATAATCTATCGCAATAAGATAATACGTAACATCTTGGTCTTTATTAAACTCTAATGACTTTTTATAGTTTTCTATTGCAAGCTCAGATTTTGACTGTGCATCATAAACAGAACCTTTGTAATAATACGCATCAGGATTTTTAGGGTTATAAGATATCGCATTATTCAAAAATGTAAGAGCTTCTTCATAATTTTTTTGTTCTATAAATTTGACAGCCTCAACTACTTCATTTTGACTCAAAACTTCATTCATATCCTCTAAACCTTCTTTTGCAAGTTTATTATCGGAATTTAGTTTTAAAGCCTTGTCAAAATAATTTCTTGCTTCTTTGTAATTTTGAGTATTTGCATAAATTGCCCCGATACTATAAGCTATATCAGAATTTTGTGGTGATTTTTCAAACGCTTTTTTGTAATATATAAGTGCGTTTTCGTCCTGTTTAAGTCCCTGATAAGCTCCTGCAATACCTAACAATGTATCAACTGTTTCAGGTACGGATGAATATAGTTCAATAGCTTTTTGATAATCACCTGTATTAAATGCGTTATAAGCATTATCTACAATTTCTGCATCAGTATCGGCTTTTATATCAGAAGATAACTTTTGAATTGATTGATTATCCGGAAATTTTTCTTTTGCTTGAGCTAAAAGTTCCTGTGCTTTTTGATAATCTTTTTTATACGCATAACAAAGTGCGAGATTTTCGTAAACATTTTCTCTTTCAGGATCAACTTGTTTTACAAGCGAATAATACCTTATTGCAGTATCATATTCTTTTTTGTTATGTGCAGTCCAAGCGTTATTATAAAGTTCATCTATATAAGATTTATCAGGGTTATTATACATTCTTACATAATTATAAATATCTTCTTCATTCATAGATGAACGGGAAAGTTCGTTTATTTTATCATTTAATTCATTAGCACACTCAGGCTTTATCTCTTTAAGTTTTTTATATTGTGCAAGTGCTAATTTTTTTGTATCTTGTTTTTCTTCATAACATTGAGCAAGATAATAATTAACATCATAATTATCAGGGTGCAGAGTAAGAATATTTTTATAAGCCTCTATTGCTTTATCGTAAAAACCTTGAGCCTGTAAAAGAGTTGCAAGGTTTATTTGAATATTCATTGCTGTTTTTTCATCACGAGCCGGTTTAGACATAGCCTGACGATAATAGTTATACGCTTCTTCATATTTACATTGTCTTTGTTTTATTGCACCCATATCAGCCAAAAGTTCTGCATTATTAGGTGAATTATGAAGTTTTTTCTCATAAATCCGTTCTAAATCAAACAGAATTTCTTCGGCATTATCACAATGAGCAAGAACGTAATTATATTGAATAGACGCATCTGCTGTATTACCCATTTTTTCCAGAACACTTGCATATCTCATTCTTGCAGATATATCTGTCGGGTCAAATTCTATTGCCATTTTGTAATATTCTGATGATTTTATAAGATTATTTATGGATTTCATCATTGATGCAATTCTTAACAACGATGTTTTTCTGTATTTATCTATATTGACAATTTGTTCATATTCATACATAGACGCTGAAAAATTCCCGCTTGCGTTAAGTTCTTCAGCCAGTTTGTAATGTGCTTCCGCAGAACCGACTCCGCCACATTGTTTTTCACAATAATGCAAACTGTTAGCTGTTGATGAGATTGAACTAAAGGAGTTCATTGCAACTTCTTTATCCACATAATATTTCAAGTAAAAAATTGCACTTCTGAAATCATCTGCAGCCGCACGATAATTATGGTCATAATTAGCGGTATGAGAACCTCTTGCAATATATGAATTAACAAGACCAATTCTTGCTGCGTTGTCAAGAAAATTTATCATCAACGCTTTTTTAAATTCATCAATCGCACTTGAATAACGTGCATTGAAAAAATGTTGTTGAGCTAATGTATAATGTTCCTGAAAGCCTGCATAAGCAATATTATTAACATTATTTAATCCCAAACATGCCAATATAAATAAACTGATTATAAGCGATTTTCTATTTTTCATAACAATATTTTATTATAAGCATGAAAATTTTTACAATATTCTACATAATTAGTAACAATGGAATTATAGTAAATAATGAAAAATGAAATTTATTTATAATGAGATGATTATATAAAATTTCCAACCGTTCGCTTTATACTTTTCAGTTTTAATTTATAAAGTTGTATGGTTACCCCTTTAATTCCCAAGTTGTGCCATCTTTTGAATCTTTTAGAATAATACCTTTTTCGTCAAGTGCAACTCTGATTTTGTCTGCCAAATCCCAGTTTTTCTCTGCTCTTGCTTGTTTTCTGTCTTCAATAAGTTTTTCCATTGAAGAATAGGATTTTCCTATTTTTTCATTTACCCCCGCAAGAATTTCTTTTATTTCATTATCAGATAATGTTGCTTTTTCAAGAGTAAATCCCAGAGTAGATGCAAGATAATATAAAGTCGTATATGCACCTTCTATCCCCTTGTTTGATTTGGTAACTAAATCAAACAGTACGGCAAGCGCCTTAGAGGTATTCAAATCCTCGTCCATAGCTTCTACAAATGCTTTATATTCAGGAGTAGATGTAATATCCATATTTTCATCAATTTTTCCTTTAACATTGGTTAGTCGTTTTACTCCTGCCTGTGCTGATTGTAAGGCTTCGTCAGAAAATTCTACAGGCATGCGGTAGTGATTTGTTAATATAAAGAATCTTAAAGTGTTTGCATCATAGTTCTTCAACATATCATCTATGGTTAAGAAATTTCCCAAAGATTTCGACATTTTTTCTTTATTGATAGTCACGAAACCGTTGTGTAACCAGTAATTTACAAACTTGCAGCCGTTAGCACATTCTGATTGAGCAATCTCATTTTCGTGGTGAGGGAAAATTAAATCAGCACCGCCTGCGTGAATATCTATAGTTTTGCCAAGATATTTTCTGCTCATAGCAGAACATTCAATGTGCCAGCCGGGACGACCAACACCCCATGGTGAATTATATCCGAATTTTTCGTCTTTCTTCCACAGTGCAAAATCAAGCGGATCTTCTTTTTGTTCACCCACTTCTATTCTCGCTCCTGATTCTAATTTATCAATTGGTTGTTTTGAGAGCATGCCGTAATTTGAAAATTTTTTGACCCTGAAATATACGTCCCCATCTGCCTCATAGGCATAACCTTTTGCTATCAAATCTTTAACAATAGAAATCATTTCACCTAAAGTTTTTGTCGCAAACGGTTCTATATCAGGGGGTAAATTGTTTAATTTATTCATGGAATTGGTAAACTGTTTATACCAATATTGAGAAATTTCCTCCGGAGTTTTACCTTCTTTTTCGGCTTTTTTTAGGATTTTATCATCAACATCGGTTACATTTCTGCAATATGTAACATCATATCCTTTGAATTTTAAATATCTATATAATACATCCCAAGTGATATAACATCTGGCATGACCTAAGTGGGCGTAATCATATACAGTAGGCCCGCATACGTACATCTTTACTTTGTTTTCTTCGATTGGTTTAAATTCTTCTAATTTGTTTGAATATGAGTTAAACAGTTTCATTGATAAAATCCTCTCTTTTCTTAATATATTATAATTTAGTGAATAATGAATAGTGAATAGTAAATAGGATAATATATAAGTTCTGTTACAAAACTCAACACTTAATAATATGAAATAGCGGGAGTCTGTAGATTTTGTGTTTATCCAACGCCTATATTTTCCGGTCTTATAGTAACTTACTACATCATACCTATTCCGCGCAGAATACCAATCATACCTTCTGCTGCGATATCATTTATTACTTTGCCTTGTTCGTTAAAATAGTAAAAATTCATAACACTTACGGATATTTTTTTACCTGTTGGCGCTATTTCTAAAAATTCACCATCGTGAGTTCCTGTTAAATCCCAATGTACGGCAACTTTGTCATCATTAGCTATCATATCTTTTATATGCCATTGAACATCGGAAAACCCGCTCCTCATCCAATGAACAACAGATAAATAACCTTTTCCGCCATATAGCGGTTTAGGACTTGCCGGAGTATAAAACTGAGCATCAGATGCAATAAGCTCCTCAGCTAATTTTTTATCTGCAGTATTTATCATTGTTTCAAATTTTTTCATTAGTTCTATGTTACGTTCTTTCAAATTCATTATAAATATCCTTTTTTTATTTTAAATTTATCACCCTTAATATTTCCATTATACTCAAATAATGTGATACTGCCCCGAGTATTACGAAAATGTGCCATATACAGTGCATAAATTTCTTCTTAGAAAGATAAAAGATACAACCCGAAGAATAAAATAGTCCGCCTAAAATAAGATACCAAACTGTCAGATGACTTGTATTATTCCATAATACAAAAAACAGAAATATAGAAAGCCAGCCCATAACCAGATATAATCCGGTTGAGAGATATTTGAATTTTAATGTCATACAAGAATAAATTATACCTGTAATTGCAAGATACCAAGTCATTGACATCAGAGCAACCGAAAGCGGAAAATCAACCACTAATAGCAAAATTGGAGTATAAGTCCCTGCAATCAACATAAAAATTGCACTATGGTCTATCTTTCTAAAAACTTTTTTTGCTGTTTCGTTAACCATTGCATGATACAAGGTAGAGGACTGAAACAAGATAAAAAGTGTTGAGCCGAAAATAGCTGTGGAGGATGCCTGCAAAGCATTTTGTGATGCAACTGCAAGCATTACTATCGCATAGATTGAAAACATTGCCCCAAGCGAATGAGTAAATGCATTCATAAATTCCTCTAGCGGAGTATACTTTTTTTCATCTGCCATATAATTGTTTCCTTATAGTATTACTGTTTTATTCTAGCATTAATTTTAAAAAAATTTGTTATATAATTAAACCAAATAGGAGTGTTTATCATGAAAAAAATAATTGTTCTGAACGGAAGTCCGAGAAAAAATTTTAATACGGCACAGTTGTTAAAGGAAGCTCAAAAAGGTGCAGAATCAACAGGCGCAGAAGTAGAATATTTTAATCTTTATGATTATAACTTTAAAGGCTGTATGAGTTGTTTTGCATGCCAGAGAAAAGACAGTAAAACAGAAGGTGTTTGCGCTATTCCTGATGATTTAAAGCCTATTTTGGAAAAATGTATTAATGCAGATGCAATTATTATTGGAACTCCTGTTTATTTTTCGTATCCGACAGGAATATTCAGAAGTTTTGTAGAACGTCTGATGTTTGCTAACCACACTTATATGGTCGACAAAGAAAACGGCGGACTGAAAAGAAGATTAGAAAAAGTTATCCCGACAGGCGTAATCTTTACGATGAACTGTCCTGAGGAATTAGCAAAAAATATTAATTACGATACGATTTTAGATGAAAACGTAAAATCTCTTAATCATATTATGGGTTATGCAGAAGGTTTGTATTCTTATGATACAACTCAATTTGCTGATTTTTCAAAATATAATTGCGACTTATTTGACCCTGAGCATAAGGCAAAAGTACATGAAGAACAGTTCCCGACAGATAAAAATAACGCTTTTGAACTCGGTAAAAAATTAGCATTGATGTAATTAAATTAAAAAAGGATTTTATGAATTTATCAAAACATCAATTACTCAGTATATTAACTTCTTTAGGGATTTTGTGTTGTATTGAACTTGCAATAGTTTATTATAATGCAAACTTTAATATGTATTCAGAGCCGAGTTTTTGTAATATGAATGAGTTTGTTGACTGCGACAGTGTAGCACAAACTTCTAAAGCTGTATTCCTCGGGATACCTCTTACGTATTGGGGGTTCTTATTATATTTCTTTATCCTTATGCTCCTTAATGTAGAAAAATTAACCAAAATAAAACTAAAAAATCATGAAATTTTTTGGTTTCTAAAAGTTTTTAAAAATCCTTATTCATACATATCGACTTTCGGTATAATTTCATTTTTTATATCCGTAATTTTAGCAATTATAAGTATTTTTCAAATCCACAAAATATGTATTCTCTGTTTTGTGACATATTTTATTAACCTTGGAATAGGGCTGATTGCAACAGATTTTGAAAACGGCGGGATAAAAAAGAGTTTTAAAGATAGTTTTTATGACTTTATTTCAGGTATAAAAGAAGCAACAATTCCGTTTTTAATTGCATTGGTCTTAGGTGGAATATTTTTGACTTATGCAACCGTAGAAATGCCTTTTGCTTCAAGGAAACAGTCCATAAAACATTATATGTTGATGAAACACAACCCTTATAAAATAAGCGGAAATGTTTTAGGTAATCCAAACGGAAAAATAAAAGTCCATCTATATTCGGATTTTAAGTGCCCTGTCTGTTATTCCTACAACATAATGCTTCATAAATTAGCGAAAGAAAACAAAGAGGTTTTAATTATCCATCATAATTTTCCTCTGGATAAAGAATGTAACCCGTATCTTGAAAAACAAATGCACAAAGATGCCGGACGTATGGCAAGATATTCAATAGGTGCTGAAAATCAAGGTAAATATTGGGATATGGCAAATGAATTGTATGAAAACCCGCCAAAAAATGATGACGAAGCGATAAAACTTGCCGAAAAAATCGGACTTGATACAGAAAAATTTAAAGAAGATATAAATTCACACAAAACCTATGATAGAATAAGAAAAGAAATAGATGATGCAATAGCTCTCGGGCTGGACGGAACGCCAAATATAATAATAAACGGCAACCGTTACTTTGGAGCAAAATCATATTTTGAACTGAAAAGTATTGTTTTAAAGAACTAAAATGGAAAATAAAAAACTTTTATTACACGCTTGTTGCGCTATATGTTCAGGGTATCCCATTACTTTATTGAAAGATATGGGCTATGAAGTTATTGTATATTTTTGCAACAATAATTTTGACTCCTTAGATGAATACAACAGGCGACTGGAAGCGGAAAAAACCCTGTGTGAACATTTTGGAGTGGAATTAATCATAGAACCGTATAACCCACAACAATATCTTGATTATGTAAAAGGGCTTGAAAATGAACCCGAAGGCGGAGCAAGGTGTATAAAATGTTTTGAACTCAGACTCAAAGAAACCGCACAAAAGGCTCAGGAACTCGGAATAACCAAGTTTACTACTTCTATGATAATCAGTCCCCATAAGAACTTTAAAAATCTTTGCCTTGTCGGTGAAACCGTCGCAAAAGATTATGAACTTGAGTTTTTGGGAATAGATTTTAAGAAAAAAGACGGGTTTTTAAAAACAAATAGGATTTCAAAAGAACTAAACCTCTATCGCCAAAACTATTGCGGCTGTAAATTCGCATTAAATCAAAATAAAAAATAAATATTTAATCAAGGTAACTATATACAATTTTTTAATAGATTAAAGTAAGACACAGTCATTCTGTGGTTTTTAGCCAAAGAATCTCTAAAAAATAATCGGTATTCTGAGTTTACGCAGTAAACAAAAAATCTTTACCAAATCATGAGATCCTTCGGGGCAACAGTGTAAAGCCATCAGGATAACAGGCTCAGAATGACGGCAAAGAAATTCCTCGCCTAAAGACTCAATATGACTGCATTTAGACGTTGTTTTGTGTGATATTGAAATGCCTTGTAAAATTACATATAGTCAATCAAAATCTATTAAATCTGTGACTTTTACCTGTAAGATATCAGCTAGCTGAAATAGTTTTCTAAGACTGATGAATTTTTTTCCATTTTCTATTCTGCAAATATAATCTTCTGACAAATCCAATGAAGTAGCTAAATCTATTTGTCTATATCCAAGAGATTTTCGATATTTTCTTATGTTTTGTCCCAATAATTTTATTCTTGACATACGACCTATTATTCCATGTTATAAAACATATAATCCGACCTATTAGTCCATATTAAGAAAGGAACATTATGAATAAACAAGAAATTTTTAAAATATTTGGTGAAAATCTACAAAGAAAAAGAGAAGGACGCAATATTTCATTACAAGAACTATCAAATAAAACAAAAATAAATATTAGATATTTAAAAAGAATAGAAAATGGTACAGCAGTTGGATTATTGGTTTCACACGTATTCATTCTGAGTCAAGCATTGAATATTGATGCTTGTGAGTTATGTCAAAATATTTAAAAACACTCTCCTGAAAGGAAAGTGTTTTATTTAAAGAGGGTGTCTAAAAAGCCAAAATATTAGATAAAATTTAATTTTGTCATTTTGAGGGCAAAGCCCGAAAGATCTTTTTAATAAAGATTCTTCGGCACTTTGTGCCTCAGAAAGATTGTGTTTCTGAAATTTTAACGGTAACACGCCGACAGTTGTCAAAATAAAATATATATTTGACATAATAATAATAATTTTAGATAATTTATTTAGATATAATTTTCATTGAGGGACTTATGGAATCTAACGATAAAATAATCATAACAGTATCAGGTTCAGACAAGGTTGGAATAGTTGCAAAGGTTGCAACTCTGCTTGCTGATAATAAGGTTAATATAGAAGATATAAAGCAAACTCTTATGCAGGGGCATTTTGTGATGTTTATGCTTTGTTCTATTTCTCAGTCAGACAAAACTTTAAAAGAACTCCAGACTGTTCTTAAAGAAGAATGTAATAAAATGGATATGGAAGTTTGGGTTCAAAGAAAAGAAATCTTTGATAATATGCATTCTATAAGTTAAAACCTAAGGAAGATAATGACAGAGCCTACTATAACAGTAAATATTTCTGAACAACCAAAGAAAAGTTATCCTATTTATATAGATAATGATGATATTAAAACGCTCAGATTAAAACTTGATGAAGAAACAAAAAACAAAAAACGTCTTGTTATTTTTTCTCAGAAAGTTTATAAAATCTATGGTAAATCTTTGGGGTTTGACAAATCTGAAATCTTTGTTCTAAAAGACGGAGAGCGTGAAAAAAATATCAAAAATTACGAAAAAATAATCAAAAAAGCTATCGAATTAAAACTATCAAGAAAAGATATAATAATAGCGATAGGTGGTGGAGTTGTCGGTGATATGGCAGGATTTGCGGCTTCTACATATATGAGAGGGATAGAATTTATTCAGGTTCCGACTACTCTTTTAGCGTGTGTTGATTCTTCTGTGGGTGGAAAAACCGCAATAGATATGCCAAAGGGTAAAAACTTTGTCGGTGCATTTTATCAACCAAAAGCTGTTTATATAAATCTTAATTTCCTAAAAACACTAGACGAAGAACAGTATAAATCAGGGTTTGGAGAGGTTATAAAATACGGATTCATTGAAAAGAGTTGTTATCACAATGAATATTTTGACTTACTTGGTTTTTTAAAAAATCATAGAGAAGATTATTTTAAGCGTGATAATGATTTTCTGGCAAAGATTATTAAAATATGTTTAGAACTAAAATCAGCAGTAGTTAGTCAAGATGAAAAAGAAAAAGGTTTAAGAAAAATTCTTAACCTTGGTCATACTTTTGGTCACGCACTGGAAGAAGAAACAAAATATCAAAGATTTACACATGGTTATGCGGTAGTTTTAGGTATAATGTTCGTTTTTAATTATGGATTAAAACATAATTTTTGTGACAGAAAATATTATGAAGAAGCCTTTACGTTAATTGATTTTTACGGATATAATCTTCCGAAAATGTGGTTTGTAAATAAAAAACGCACACTTAATTATATGAAAACCGATAAAAAATCTGATGGTGAAAATATAACTTTAATTATTCCAACCAACTATGGCGAAGTTACAGAAAAAACCGTTCAGGACGTAGAGTTTGATATTCAATATAAAATAAAAAAATAAATGTTTAAAAATAAGATATTTTTAACTTATGGCAATTATTCTTGTACACATTTGACAAATTTTATTTATTTGTAAAGATTTGTAATTATTAGAATTTATGTGGTAAATTATTAATGCACTAAATACTTATTATTAATATAATAGTGTGTAGGAGTAAATTATGTTTGATAACTTAAAACATTCAGTAGAAAAACTTCAACATGTTAATCCAAAATCGTTATTACTGAGTTTTATCCAATCTCAACAATTAAAACGCAGAGATTATATGGAATTATTAAATTCAGATACTGAATTGCAATGTATCGCTGACAACAGACGGCTGGAAGCAATGGTTGGCGAAGTGATAAAGACTGATTTCCCTGAAATCACTGACAAGTCTTTTGAATTATTGGTTGATGCAACTATGCACAACATCAGAAAAAAACAGCTTCAAGCCACTGATGATATTTATTTTAAATAATATTGTCAAATGGGAAAATTTATTCCAAATTTCAAAAGTCGGATGTTATCCGACTTTTTACTTTATGCACTAATTATATCAACCTTCAAACCAAAATTTAAACCATTCAACACTTTTGATAATAAAATTAATATCAGAAACGAACGTTAATCCGGAATATTTACTAGGATTTTTACAGAAGAACAATACGAAAAAAAATACAATAGATTTTGAAATAACAGATTTAATAATCAATTTGCCAAAAGATAAAAAAGAAATATTAAAAGAATTTATAAAATCTATTTATAAATAATTATTACATTTTTCTATTCAGTTAATGGTAGATAATACCTAACTTGTCAACTTTTACTTTTTTCTGGGGGAAAAATGTATATTTTAAAAATTGAAAATTATTAAACCTCCCCGTCGGGGAGGTCAAAAACAAGTAATAGGAGTGTCTAAAAATAAAATTTATATTTTGTAACCTTGAGAGCTTTGTCCTAAAATCTCAAATAATAATTTTTAAAACTTACTTAGCAGAAAGTAATATATAATTACCAAAATTTTATTACAATTTTAATAATTTAAAATATCACACATTTTTCTACTATCTAATAAAATTAGTAAAAACCGGGTCTTCTTGTTTTGGAGGCATAATGCCTGCATTTTCGCCTGCCTGTTTGCATTTTAAAAACCAAGCCATATTGCGTGCAAGAAATCTCATATTTTGCATACCTTCTAAGTCTTGTTTTACTTCGTCAGGGGTATGACCATGCACCATATTCCAATATCTGCCTGAAATAACAGGCATTTGAGAAATTGTCATATATTTATTCAGCTGATCTAAGGTTGCAGTCGTGCCGGAACGTCTTGCGCTCGCTATTGCCGCTGCAGGTTTGTGAGCAAAAATTTCTCCTCTGCCTGACATAAATGCCGAAAAGAATACTCTGTCTAAAAATGCTGTTGTTCCGCCGCAAGCTGAAGCATAATGTACAGGTGAACCAAACACAAATCCGTCAAAGTCGTTGCATTTTTCTACAAAATTATTAACATCATCGTCATTTATCACGCACTTTCCTATCTTTGCGCAAGCTCCGCACGCTCTGCATGGGGTGAGTGATTTAATTCCTATTTGATAAATTTCTGAATCAATCCCTTCTTCTTTGAGTACTTTTGCCATTTCCTCTAATGCAGTATAAGTACAACCGTTTTTGTGTGGTGAACCATTGAATAATAATACTTTCATCTTACGTCCTTTCTTTTATGTAACCTCTCTCATTTTTCTAATATTTTGCGGGCAAAATATTGAAAAATTTTTCTCTCCTAAAAGAGAGATAGAAGATAATAATACTTTTATTATATTTATAAAACCTTGAAATGCTTGCCATAACTAATTCTTAGTGCCTTAGAACCCTAGTGCCTTAGTGCCTTTTTCTAAGGGAACTTGAGTTTTTAGAGGTTACCTATCTTTTATTTCTTATCAGAATAATTTTCTTTTACATAATCATTCACTAATTTTGTCCCGAGATCTCCTGCCGTACGGTTTTGTTCCTTTGCTAAATATTTGAATTTTTCAAAAATATCGTTATCAACAAGTAATACAAATCTCTTTTTTTCTTCTGCCATTTTAAATATCCTTTACTTAAAAATTATGTCGTGTGTCATTGCGAGCAAATCTGTGATTTGCGTGGCAATCCAGTTGGAAATAATTATTATTCCGGTTTGTTTTGTTCAATGCCCTCGTAATGACAACATAATAAATAACATTACATTTAATTATAAGTTTATTGTAATTTACTTGATATTACAATTGTAATTATATTATAATTTATATATAACTTAGTTTTAATTTTATTGTAACAAAGAAGAAACAAATGGCACACGAAAAATCCTTGGCAGAACTTACAAATGACGTATCAGTCAGGCTTTTGGATTCAATTCGGCTGTTGAATATTTATTTTGGTATTTGTATACAATGTTATACAGGACAGTGTCAAAACGTGGTTATATTGAGCATTTAGGCGAGGAATCTCTTTGTCATCATCCTGAGCCTGTTATCCTGAGGGCTTTAGCTCGAAGAATCTCGTGATATAGTAAAGATTTTTTATGGGAATTATATACTATAATACTGTAAATGTCATTGAGAGTGCTTTGCACGGGGCAATCCAGCCGATTAAATATAAATTATGGACTGCCACGAAAATCAAAGATTTTTATGCGGGAATGAGTAAATTGATATTTGCTCCCGCTCCTGCACTCGCAGTGACAAATTGCCAACTGTAACATTGTATATAATTACCTTTTTTGTTACTGCGTAAAATTAGAATGTCAATTATTTTTAGAGATTATTCGGTTAAAAGCCTCGCAATGACTGTGTTTTACTTTAATCTATTGAAAATTGTATATAGTTATCTTTTATAACTTATATATAAAGTAAACAGGTCAGGCATTGCCTGACCTGTTTGTTATGATTATTAAATTTAAGTTCCAAAGTTATTTTGATGCTTCAAAACATTCTCTGCAAAGAACCTCTCTATCAGGTTTTGGTCTGAAAGGTACCTGAGTTTGCGCACCGCATTTGGTACAAACTGCATCGTACAATTTCTTTCTGTTTCTTTGTCTGCGTTTTTTTCTACATTCAGGGCATCTTTTTGGCTTATTTGTAAGACCCTTTTCTGCGTAAAATTCTTGTTCTCCAGCCGTAAAAACAAACTCTGCCGAGCAGTCTTCACAAATAAGTGTTTCATCTTCGTACATTTGCAGTTTCTCCTAAAATAAATTGTAACATTTGTTTGTTGGTATAAATACCACTTTCATTTTAACGTTTTTTTTAATATTTCGCAAGTTTTATTTGTGATGTTTTAATTGTGATAAAATAGATTTATGAAAAAGATAGCATTAATTAGTCACGGCTGTGCAAAAAACCTTGTAGATTCAGAATTGATACTGGGGTTATTATCCCAAAACGGTTATGAGATTACCTTAGACGAAACTCAATCTGATATTGTGATTATAAACACCTGTTCATTTATCCATGATGCTGAAAAAGAATCAGTAGATTCAATTCTGGAAATGGTTAATGAAGGTAAGAAAATAATAGTTGCGGGTTGTCTTGCGCAAAAACACGGTGATGAACTAAAAAAAGCTATACCTGAAATATCAGCCCTCGTTGGAACGACGGATTTCATAAAAATAATTGATGTTATTAAATCAATAGATAACGGTGAATATAAAGAAATTGTAGGCAAAAATCCAGAATATATATACCCCGAAAATATTGAACGGCAACAAATAACTATGGGTTCCAGTTCTTATATAAAAATTGCCGACGGATGTAATTATCGCTGTGGATATTGTATTATCCCGTATTTGAGAGGGGATTATCGCTCCAGAAAGATGGAAGATATAGTATCTGAAGCAAAATCTTTAGTAAAAAAAGGGGTAACTGAGATTATTCTGATAGCTCAAGATACCACAGGTTACGGGGTTGATTTATACAAAAAACCGATGTTATCAGAGCTTTTGAAACAACTAAATGAAATAGAAGGTTTAGGTTGGATAAGAATAATGTATGCTTATCCTACTCAAATGACAGATGAACTTTTAGATACAATAGCATCTTGTGACAAAGTGGTTAAATATGTTGATATTCCGCTCCAGCACTCACACCCTGATATGCTGAAAAGAATGAATAGACCTGCTTTTGATTACAGACCTATGATAGAAAATATAAGAAAACGTATCCCAAATGTTGCGATAAGGACAGCCTTTATTGTCGGTTATCCAAATGAAACAGAAGAAGAATTTGAACATCTTTATAATTTTGTTAAAGATATGAAATTCAACAAAATGGGGGTTTTTGAATATTCCAGAGAAAAAGGAACACCTTCTTATTCTATGAAACCGCAAGTTCCTAAAAAAATAATGCACGAAAGATATAAAAAACTTATGGAACTTCAACAAGGGATATCATTAGAGATAAATAAATCATTTATTGGTAAAACAATTCCTTGTATAATAGAGAATTTTACAGATGACGGTTATGTAGTTGCAAGGAGTCAAAATGATGCACCTGAAGTTGACGGGGTAGTTTATATTAAAACAGACGAACCACTAACCCCCGGAGATATTGAAAACGTAAAAATCATTGACTGCGATGAATATGACTTGATTGGTGAAATCATATAATACATTTACCCCTGCGATGAATACGACTTGATAGGTGAAATCAGATAATATATTTACCCCTAATTCTAATTACTTTCAAAATTTGAGAATTTGTTGTAAAATTTGTATATGATAAATATTTTCAAACTTTTTGATAAAGATAAAAGTAATAGAGAAAAATTTACTGATATAATTTATAGCATTTTTAAGATACAAGAGATATTTACTGATATTCAAAATGTTAATTTCCCTGAAAATGCAGGTCCATGTGTTTATGCAATGTGGCATTCACATCAATGTTGTGTGCATGGGCTTCCAAATAGGGCAAACTGTAATGTATTAGTAAGTCGTTCTCGTGACGGCCAGATTATAGCAGGTGTTGTAGAAAAATGGGGGTTTAAAGTTATCCACGGGTCAAAAGGCAAAAAAGGCAGTGTGGAAGCAACTATGCAAATGATTCACGCACTCAAAAACGGTGAATGTTGCGCAATTATGGTTGACGGGCCGAAAGGTCCTGCAAAGGTGGTGAAAGATGGAGCTATCAGAGTCGCAAAAAATGCAGGAGTTCCTATTGTTCCTGTTTATTGGTATTCACCAAGTCCTACATTTTTAAAGTTCCCGTCTTGGGACAGTTTTAGGTTACCGTTTTTATGGACAAAATTAATAAATATCTACGGTGAACCAATTTATATCGACCCAAATTGTGAAAAAGAAGAAGATGAAAAAATAAGATTAAAAGTTCAGCATTCGCTTGAAGAACTTGAAAAGCAAGCCCCTAAAGCGTTTAAAGAGGTGTTCAGATTCGGATTATGGAGAAAGTAACTATTCTTGCCGTCCAGATGGAATCGGCTATCGGAGATAAATACAGAAATTATCAAAAAATATCCGAATTAATTGATGAAAATATTACTCCGGAGGTTGATGTCATCATATTGCCGGAATTGTGGACTATCGGTTGGGCGTGTGATGAGTTTTCAAAAACGGCAGAATTTTTGGAGGAGTCTGAAACAGTTAAGTTTTTAGGTCAAATAGCAAAAAAATATAATGTTAATATCCTTGGCGGAAGTTTTGTTTCAAAACAAGGGGGTAAATATAAGAATAAATTATACAACACTTGCCCTGTTATAAACAGGATGGGTGAACTTATTGGAATTTACAACAAAAATCATCTGTTTTCTTATTATGATGATTGTGAAAACAAGTATATAACAGAAGGTGAAAATCCTGTTATGGTAGAACTTGACGGAGTAAAATTCGGACTAACTATCTGTTATGATATAAGATTCCCTGAGATTTACCGAGCTTACAGAAAATCAGGGGCGGACGTTTTGGTTAATATGGCAGCATGGCCATTATCAAGAAAAATACATTGGGATTCACTGACTTGCGCAAGAGCAGTGGAAAACCAGACATATATGGTTGCACTCACTCAAACCGGTACACTTCCTACAGGGGCGAAGAATCTTGGTCATTCAATGATTTATGATTACAGCGGGAATATCTTATGTGAAATTGATATAAAAGAAGGGGTAATTTCTGCAACCTTAAATCTGCCTGAAATGTGTGATTTTAGAGATAAATGCACTGTTTTGAAGGATATACACGAAAATTATGAGGTGAAATCGATATGAAAAAATATATTGTTTTATTAGGATTATTTTATTTAACCTTTGCAAACAGTGCCTTTGCAGGTTTAAAAACTGATATTAACGAAGTTATCTCAAAATCAAGCATAAGCAGGGGTGCTATTTCTATTTCCGTAAGAAATGCGAATACCGGAAAAACAGTTTATGAGTTAAATACAAAAACCCCGATTTCACCTGCCTCAACCCAAAAAATAATCACTACAACTCCTGCGTTTATGTTGCTCGGAAATGAATACAAATTTTCGACAAAACTATATAGAACACTAAATAATGAATATGTTATACAATTAGGTGCAGATCCTTATCTGACATCAAGAGATTTGGAAAAAATAGTTAGTTTTATCCCGAAAGAACAAAACGGAATATGTATAGATTCAAATATTGTTGATAAGACAGAATGGGGTGAAGGTTGGCAATGGGACGATGATTTAAATCCTTCAATGCCAAGATTTAGTGCTTATAATCTTGACAAAAACCTTATGGAAATAACTATTATCCCCGGTATGAAAGGTTATCCTGCTGAAATTACTCAAAATGTTACCTATCCGATTACATATATAAACCGTACAAAAACTTCTGATTCAACGAAATATATTATAAAACGACAAAACCAAATTTCACCTGATATATTACTTATTCAAGGAAATATTAAATATAACCAAAGTGAAATTATTGAAATTCCTATTAATAACCCTAAAAAATACTTCAATATAAGATTAAGCGATGCTATTATCGACAAAAATATATCCTCAAGCGGTGAATACAAAGAGATTAACGTGACCTCAAAGGATAAACTCATTACAACACTTAGTCACAGTATTAATCAGGCAAAAAAAGATGTTTATAAAAACAGTAATAATATGATTGCAGAAACTGTTTTTAAACTGGCAGGGGGTAAATATAAAGAAGATACCGGAAGTTTTGAAAACGGATTTGAGATGTTTAAAGACTTTTGTAAACAACACGATATTGATATCTCTAATATAAGAATAACTGATGCAAGCGGTGTTTCTAAAAATAATCTTTTAACAACGGATTTTATGACAGACTTTTTATTAAAAGTTCAGGGATTTTTGGAACCTGAGCTTCCAACTGCAGGAGAAGGCACACTTTCAAAAAGAATGTTGTACTTAAAAGGTTTTCTTCACGCAAAAACAGGCACTCTAAGTAACATCAGTGCAATTTCCGGCTATATTTCCACAAAAAGAAACCAACGTTATGTATTTAGTATTATGATAAACCACCCTTCGTCTTCTGACGGCGATAAAAAAATGCTTGAAGAGTATATATTAAGAACTATATATACTAAAGGGTAGGTGTGGAAATAGCTTTTATTTGTTAGTTTCTAATTTGTAAAAACCATGTCCTCATGCGGGTTTTGTTGAAATTATTGAATTTCATGCCCATAATGTAAAGTTTTATAAACATGAAGGAATATAAGAGGCAATTTCCTGAAATAAAAAAACTTTATAACTGTGTAAGTATTACACAGGGAATTAAGGAGATTTATTATGGGTAACGTAAAAGTTAATGCAAAAACACAAAGCGGTTATGAAGTTTATGAAAACGTAGCACAAAAGGCAGAAA
The DNA here is from genome assembly GCA_902783125.1 of uncultured bacterium. GTDB lineage: Bacteria > Cyanobacteriota > Vampirovibrionia > Gastranaerophilales > Gastranaerophilaceae > UBA2883. The sequence goes on from CACZPS010000026.1 coordinate 22,757, forward strand.
ATGCAAAGCATACTGCAGTAAAAGTTGAAACAGCAAAACAAAAAAGAGAAAATGCAGAATATGCAGAGGCTTGTAAACAATTAGATAATTATTTTACAACCGGTGAATTTAAACCAATATCACTTCCTATTCGTCAAAGACAAGATAAGAATCATGCAGGTGCATCTTATGAATATGGTGATTTGTTTATGCGTTCAGCAACAAACGGTTATTTAAATGATAAAGGTAATGACGGTTTAACGGTTCAAGATGCAAGGTCAGGCGGTTATAAGTTAGCTGAATTGCAATCACACAGTGACCCTTATACTAATCCGTATAACCATCAAGGTGGTGCAAAATCAGATTATTATACAATAGCAACAGAAGAAGATTTACAAAAGGCTTATGAAGCATTTGGTTACACCAGAGCAAAAGCTCCACAACCAAAACCACAACCAAAACCAGAGCCAAAACCTGTTCCGCAACCGGCACCGCAACCGCAACCGGTACCTGAAGATAAGGAAAAAGTAGCAGTGACAGGTAAATTAACAACTAAACAAATTCTTGAAAATGGTCTTGTAAAAGCAGGGTTTGTAAAAGACGGTGAAACTGTCTGCGTAGACTTCAAAGGTAAATTATCTCCTGATGAATCAGGCGAATATGTAAAAAAAGGTAAATTTACAATCAAGGTTTCTGATGATGCTCAAGTGCCTGCACACAAAGTACCTGATGAATATGCAAATAAAGCAAAATATAAAATAGAAAATGGTAAAATCTTTATGAGTATAGATGGCGTTCACAGAAAAGGTAATATCTTCCACAAACGTGAATGGCAGGAAGTCGGACCGGTTGATTACACTCCAAACCAAGAAGCAGCTCAAGAAGTCGATGGCGCAAAATAATCGACAAATAATGAATAATAAAAACGACACTCGAAAGGGTGTCGTTTTTTATTGAAAAAATTGCAATCTAGATGTCTTTCGGATTATTAATTACTTGAAAAACAAAAAGGAAAGTTATAAACTGAACTTTCCTTTCATACAGGGGTGGTTTTCCACCACCTACTTACACTCTTACACTTCGTCGGTTGATTGATTCTATTAGGCATTATCCGCTATACTTATATTTACTAAACATTGTAATATTAAAAAACTTATTGCCTTAATGTCGGATTGCCTTATTGTCTTTAATTAATCAGCGTAGCAGCTGAGTAGTTTGTTATTTCTCATATTTTTTAACGCTCTTAGCTCTGTTTGTCTGATGCATTCTTTTGTTACACCATAAATGTTTCCGATTTCTTCTAATGTGCGTTTTGAAATATTCCCAAGTCCGTAGCGCATCTTAATAACATCTTGTTCACGCTCTTTTAGTGTCGCAATTACTTTTTCCAAATCACGCTTAAGATTGTCTGCTTCAACTGATGCCATTACATCTGTTTTTGTGTCCTCTAAAATATCTGCAACATTCATTTCTTTGCCGTTTCCGCAGTCCATGCTCCCTTCGATAGAGATGGTTTTAGAATATGCCGACAAGAAAGTATCTAATTTATCAGGTGAAATATTCATCTTTTCAGCTACATCTTTATTTTTTACTTGACAGTTGTATTTTCTTTCCATTTCTGCCTTAATCTTAGAGAACTTAGATAAAGTTTCCTGAATGTATACAGGGATTTTCATACTGTGAGATTGTTCCGATATAGCTTTGAACATAGCTTGTTTAATCCACCACGTTGCATAAGTCTGGAACTTGTAACCCAATTTCCAGTTATACTTTTCAACAGCTACCATTAAACCTAAATTGCCTTCTTGAATAAGGTCAATTAGTGGTAATGCTGACATGTGGATAGCTTTCTTTGCCACACTGATAACAAGTTTTAAATTTGCTTGAATTAATTCTCTTTTGGCATCTTCATCCCCTGCTTTTACTCTTTTTGCCACTTCACGTTCTTCTTCAGTAGATAGCTGAGGAAATTTTGCTATATCTCTGATATAACGTGCTAAATCCGAATCTGTACAAGACTTCAACACAATATTACTTGAAGGTCTTGTTGCTTTTGTTGTCTGTTTCATTCTGATAGGTAAATCGTTGTTAGTCATGATAATAAAACTCCTTTAATACACAGGGGTAAATACAATAAAACTCTTGACATCAGGTACTTATTAATGCCCTATTGCCTTATTGCCTTATCGCCTTTTTAGTACACAAATTTATCCGTGGGGTAAATAATACAATAAAACAGCTATTCACTATTCACTATTTACTATTCACTTATTTTTAATAGACTAACGAGCATATCCTTTCAACACGTTTTTCTTTCATAAAACTCGATTTCTATTATATACTTTTTATATACCACTTTTTAAGAAAAAGATAACATTTTTTGTAATATTTTGTTACATTAGCCATTTATTCGAATTGATATTGAACCCGTAACGCCAGTTAATATGGGTATGTAACGAAATATTAACATCAAAATAAGATTGACGGCAATTTATTTATTGATATATACTTTATATATACATAAGGGATAACTTATTACAGGGTACAACTAAATAGGTAAAATTATACGAGGATAAAAACACAATTATC
>CACZPS010000027.1 GCA_902783125.1 uncultured bacterium
GATAATTGTGTTTTTATCCTCGTATAATTTTACCTATTTAGTTGTACCCTGTAATAAGTTATCCCTTATGTATATATAAAGTATATACAATATTAATAATTGCCATTTTGGTCAGAGATATTGTAATATTTGTTTACATTTCTATGTAAAACCCGCTGAAATCAAAACAAATAGTTGATTTTATATATAAAAAATACTAGAATTATATTACTAGGAAGTGTGACTAAAAAAGGGAATTATTTTTCTCAAAAATTGTTTTTGCAAAATCATAATGGAGAAGGTTAAATGACAGAACACGAATTAAGAAACAGTAGAATTTTATCATTAATGCAAAATAAAACTACTGACTATGGTGAACGTATTGCGCTTGGGATTAAAGGTCTTTACGGCTGGAGAGAAATTACTTATAAAGGATTAAGCCTTTTGGCAGAAAAGACCGCAAGATATTTGATTGAAGATTTGGAATTTAAAAAAGGTGAGGGAATTGCGATTCTTTCAGAATCAAAGCCTGAATACGGAGCATGCGTATTTGCATCTGTACTTGCAGGTGGGACAACAATTCCTTTGGATATAAAACTTTCCAAATATGAATTAGTATCTATCTTGTCAGACTGTTTACCAGCAGTATTATTCGTTTCACAACATTATTTGGATTTAGCTTTAGAACTTCAAAAAGAAATAGAGTCTATTAAGCATATTATCCTGATGGACGAACATATAAACAAAGATGGCTTGACTGATATTTATATGTTACCTGAAAAATTTGAAGCAAAATGGCGTCAAAGAAGTTCAAAATCAACTGCATTAATTATTTACACCTCAGGCACAACAGGCGCGCCAAAAGGGGTTGAAGTATCGTTTAAAAACGTAAATGCACAGTTAGAAGATTTAACTTATGCAATTAACGATATTCTTCCAAGCGGGGAAAGAACAACGATGTTATCTATTTTGCCGATGAACCACTTATTTGAAATGACAGTGGGATTTGGAACTTTCTTAAACTTTGGGCATACTGTTTATTACACAACAAGTCTTAAACCAAAAGATATATTAGGAATAATGAAAGAAAAGAAAATCCAGTTTATGCTTGTTGTTCCTGCGTTCTTAAAACTGTTAAAAGCAGGGGTCGAAAAACAAATAAACAGCGCACCTTTAATTACAAGATTGTTATTTAAAGGAATGTATCATTTAGCGAAATTTACACCTTGGTATTGCGTAAAGAAACTTATGTTCAAAAAGATACATGATAGTTTTGGTGGTGAATTTTTCGGCTGCATCTCAGGCGGCGCACCATTGGATATTGATGTCGGAAGATTCTTTGAAAGAATTGGTATTAAAGTATATCAAGGTTATGGTCTATCTGAAACTTGTCCTGTTGTATCAGTTAATATAGATAAGAGAAATGAGCTTGCGTCAGTCGGTCGTCCGCTCAAACATTTTGAAGCAAAAATCAACGAAGAAACAGGTGAATTATGGTTGAGAGGACCATCTGTGATGAAGGGTTATCATAATCAGCCTGAAATGACAGCTGAAGTAATAGACGAAGACGGTTGGCTGCATACAGGTGATATCGCTAAAATAGATAAAGACGGTCATATCTTTATTACGGGTCGTATTAAGAACATGATTGTATTAAACGGCGGTAAAAAGGTGTTCCCTGAGGAGGTTGAAGCAGTAATTGAGAATAGCAATTATGTTTCGGAAGTCTGTGTACTTGGAACATCTCGTTCAGGAGGTTCAAAAGACGGAACCGAAGAAGTTACTGCGGTTGTTGTTCCAAAATCAGAATTGTATAACCAATATTCTGATGAAGATGTTGAGAGAATGATTAAATTAGATGTTAAATCATTATCTGAGCATTTGGCACAATATAAGCGTCCGACAAATGTTATTATTACAAAAGACGCTTTGCCAAAAACGACCACTCTTAAAGTAAAACGTAAAGAAGTAAAACAACTGCTTAACGTGTAAGTTTAGAAAAAATTAATCTAAGAAAATGACAAGTGCTTTTTGCTCTTGTCATTTTTATATATAGCGAGAAGGGGAAAGTACTGATTTAAAAAGGCGGGAGGGTCAATAAAAATAATTGTGAATTAATAGGCACAATAGTGCCATCTTGACGTTCCCGCCAAACTTTTTTTACTAAATTAAATAGTTTACAGATTTAGTCCCTTTTGTACTTCCGCCAAATAGTGAAGCTAAGTGTTCTTTTACGCTGACAAGACCTTGATAAATTTCTTGGTTTGTCAGTCCTTCATTTATTTTCACTTTTGGTACAGATGTACAGGATATTTGCGGTTTTGACGTACAGCTTGCCGGCAAAATGTCCTTTGAAGTATGACTTAACCCGCTAATGGGAAACACTACTTTCATAACAAACACCTCGTTCTAGACCACACCTTTATTATAAATATTATATTTTTACCTTGCAAGCCTAAAACCCAATAATAAATAGAGATTTCGCCATTTTAAAGTGTATGTTTTACAATTCAATTCGCCGTAATTTAGATATATTTGAATTAATATTTTTTTTAAACAAAAAAAATATTTTGGGTTCCCTACTAACCAATGTAAGTAGGAGCATTTTTTGGACTGTTACCTTTTTTAACTTTATGGTAATACGCATACGTCATAGGGGTTTTTGTATCGTCTAACACTGCACCGTCAAGGATTTTGCCTAAAAATAGTGTGTGTGTTTCTGTATCAAGTTTATCAATTACTTCACAAATTAAATAGCCAACTGAATTTTTGATGACGGGCATATTGTCTATGGTTAGAGTTTCTATATGCTCAAATTTATCTTTTTCTCTGCCTGATTGAAAACCTAAAAAGGCGATTGTGTTCATTTCAATATCTTCACCTAAAATTGATATCGCAAATTTTTTTGTTTTTTCCATACATTCGTGGGTAAAGTTATCGTGATTCATGCTGACAACGACGGTATCGTATGTAACCTGCATGGTAGAATTTGCAATACAGCCGACAGGTCTGTCCCCATCAAGGGTTGATATTGCGTAAACACCATAAGATAAACTTCTTAAAATATTTTTATCCATAAACACACCTCTTTTTCATCGATTATACAGGATATTTGTTGTGGATTCAATGGTAAATTATAGTTAATCGGCTGAAAGCCGATAAACTATAATTTACAGTGGAAAGTTGAAAATGGAAAGTGGAAAGTAATTATGTCGAGCTTCGCTCGACGTGTATTTATAATAA
>CACZPS010000028.1 GCA_902783125.1 uncultured bacterium
CTGATTTTATTTCTTTATTTTATATATAAACAAATAACGTTTTATTGTAGTTTTAATGCTGTTCAAAATACCGATTTAATATAAAATTCAAATAATCATTTACCCTGTTACAAATAATCATCTAGATTGTTAGTTTACAATGGCTTCGCCATACCCTCCATTTGCTTATTCTGATACTTTTTATATTTAATACTACTTATCTCAAAATGATATTTAATCATTTTAAGTACGCAAACGGAGTCCTTGAGACGCGGCACCATTCTTTTGCAATTTGACGGACACATTGACGTCCAAGGTTCTCCTCTCACAAAACTATACTTAATTATATTATTTATTTAACCCGAACTCCAGTATGTCACCGTCGGCAAGTCGTACCTCTCGGAAACATTTTTCCAGTTCTTCTTTTGATTGAACATCATGTTCACGAAAATCAGTTATAGGTCTATACATAGAACGGATTGTCCAAGTATCATTTTTCGCTATATAATGCATATCGCTCTCTGAAAACGGAAATAAATGTTCCTTGAAAATAGTTACATTCTTTACCCGTTTTGAAATCCCTTCACACAACTTCTGAAAAATCGGAATTGATTCACAAGCTACTTTTAAACCTTTACTCCCCAATATCAATGCTCTATCAGGATTTTCTATCCTACCAAAGATGTTTTCCAATATATCATCTGTTTTCTCAAGATTATCTAAACTGTCATATATATGAAATCCAACTGCCTCACCGGTTTTTGTATCCACAACCCCGCCTGCGGTACAAGTTCTCACTGTATCAGTATAAAACTCATCCGCCTTCAACACATCGAGTCTTGGGTGAGCTATCTTCTTTGATGGTTTCAACATCATCATATCAAGTGCACTCATATCGTTATCCGGACGAAAATCAACATAAATCCCTTTTTGACAGAAATTATCAAAAAATTTTCTATCTACAAACCGTATTCTTGAAGTAAAAGATATATTATTCATATTCAGAATAAAAATTCTAAAAAATATTTTTGCTATTGCCTATATCACGGTATAAAATTTTTGTAAAAAAGCGTAATATTTCACCCCCAAAAAGTCAATTTTGAACATAATATATACTTTATATATACAGATATTACTAGGGAGTATTATGCACTTTAACAAAGTAGACCCGACTATTAATGAACACACGATTCCCGAAAAGACAGAAATCAAAACGTTTCAGCAGATTTCTGACGGGGATATTTCTATTGATTTTGTAGATGAAAATAATATTGTTGAAAAATCAGACATATTATATTCTTCAGACAAAGCAAAATCTCTGGCGCAACCATATCTGAAGTTTTTAGACAAATACACTGATGGCAAACACACTTGGACACAAGCCCTTATTGATATGGTTAAGAACGTTATTCATTTATTCAATGAAAGTAATAAAACCCCTGATAATGAAGAACAAAAACCAAAATCAACAGTTGCTTACACAAAAGATAACAAAATCGCATCAACTTATCTGGAACGAACAGATGGCGGAGTCGAAAGAACAACATACAAATATCGTTCAGACGGATCTTTAGATACAGTCAATTATGAAGATGATAAAGTTATAGATTACAGAAAAGACGGAACAAGATTTTCACTCCACACAACTAATATTGATACTCCAGAAGTGAACATAAAATATGATACAAAAGGACAAATGGTTCATAAAACTGTCGCAGACATGGGTAATTTTCAAGAAATCAAGCTCGAAAACGGACAAATAATAGAAGTTTATTCAAAAAACAGAACTTCTGCAAAAAGAACTATTTATAACAAAGGGATACCCGTACTGATAACAGATTATGACAAGCTCGGCAGAATTACAAATTACTCAGATAAGTATTTTGGTGAAAGACTGTATAATGAAAGCCCGATAGACGGCAGAATTGATGCTCCGATACGACAAGGTACATCAGGCACATGCTATATCGCAGGACTCGTAAACAGTCTTACTTTTATACCGAAAGGTCGTGAATTACTTGATGAGGTTTCAAAACCAAGCAAAAACGGAGATGGAACACTCATTTCATTCCCAGGATTAAACCGCAGATATTATATTGAACAACCGGAAATCAGTCACAATATGAGCAGACTCGGAAGACGCGATGCTGACTATCCTGCTCTCGTAAGAGCGTTTGAAGAATTTAGACAAGAAGACCTTACCAGAGAAGATTTAGATAATCTACCCGAATATTTTTTCCACAGAGATAAACATTATGGCAGAGTCGTTGACAGCGGATACCCGACAGAAATTTTCTATGCTTTAACCGGAAAAGAAATGAACCAATCTGATGGCAAAATAACCAACAAGGATTTACTTAAAGCAAGACAATGTCTTGAATCAGGAAATGGAGTTGTTAACGCCGGAACTATTGAAAAAGAAACAAATAATTTTGAAATTCCTTTAGATGATAAAAAACTTGGAGTTGTTCCTAAACACAATTTGGCTGTTAAAAAAATTTCTGACCGGTACGTCACTCTTTACGATTCCGTTACTGAAAACATTATCCAATATCCGATAGAAAAATTTAAAAAATATTTTGCCACAATTTTTTATGCAAAATTAGATTAAGTTATTAAATTCTATTTTTGTTTACCTTATCGAATAAACATCAACTCTTTTTAACAAATTGGTTTTAATAAAATCGTAAACTGTTCTTTTTATCTTAGTAATATTGATTTGAATCATTTATTATAACTTTTTTTCGCGGAAATAGCCCTAGGAATATTTGCCAAATCATTTTCTATAACGATATCAACAAAACCGTTATTTTCAAAATATTGTTTTACTAATTCAGATTGACTTATCCCAACTTCAAATACAATATATCCATTCTTATTTAAAAATTTATCCACACCATCTTCTATGATTTTTTTATAAAATTCACAACCTGTTTCCTCTGATGTAAATAACGCATTTTGCGGTTCATACCCCAATTCTCTCTGAACTTTTGTACCTTTTGGAATATATGGCGGATTTGAAATAATTAAATCAAATTTTTCGTTAATATTCGAAAACAAATCTGAATTAATAAAATTTACCCCTACTCCAAGTTTTTTAGCATTTTTCTTTGCTATTTTAAGTGCAGAATCAGATATATCGACAGCGCAAACATCAACCTTTGCGTATTTAGAAATTGCACACGCTATACAGCCTGAACCGGTGCCAATATCAAGCACCTTTTTAAACCCGTTATTTTTTATAATTTTTAACGCATGATTTACCACAATTTCTGTTTCATCACGTGGAATAAGTACATCTTCATTTACCTCATAAAAATCACCCATAAAATAAGACTGCCCTATGATATATTGTATAGGTTTCCTTGTATTTGCCCTAAGCTGAGCTTTTTGTTTTACTATCTCCAATTTTTCATAATCAAGCGGAGTCCCTAAAATAATATCTTTTGCTGTATAATTACAAAAATGTTCAATAAGCATCTTAACTTCTTTCGATGCCTCATTTGGTTCAATCCCGCTCCTCACTAATATCTCTACAATTTCCTGAATGTTCATTTAAAATCTTATCAATCTCATTTCTTAAATCAAGCCTTGATGCTTTTTCCACATCTATTTTATCAAGATTATATTTTTTACACAATCTTTCATAATAATACAACTGTTTTTTGGTAGGCTCTTGTTTTGACATTTTAACTTCTTGCAAAAATTTTCTTTTCTTTTTTTCATACTCTTTTTGTTTTACTATTAGCGGCGCTTGTGATTTCTTATAATCATAATATTTTTTGACAGCAGCTATATATTCTTTTGTTTCACTCAAAAAAGTATCATCGTTCAAATACGGTTCAATAAACGGATATCTGGAAGCCCCTATCTTTAAATAATACTCTTGCTCATCTATAAACTTATCTAACAACTCATCAGGAGTTATATTATCCTTATCCTCATCATTTACATTTACATTTACCCCTAACCCTACAAAAGAACGCAGAAAAGTACATAACATACTTTTCTGCGTTTTATCAAAATACCCATAAATCCTTCGCTTTGTGTTATACATCTATTTTAATCTGTCCTTGATTAAATCCTGAACATTGAACTTCTTCTGAGATTGCCTGAATGCGTGCAATTTTGACAATAAATCCGTCTTAATCGGATCAGACTGATAAACTTTATTTTCAATCGGTTCTGCAATAGAAACATCTGTAGTTTGCGTAACCTTTGGTTCATTAACAATTAATTTCATTTTGGAATCTCTCTCTTTTGTCATTTGTACCTCTTGAATATATAAAGTTTATATCTCAAAAAAAATTGCCTTTTTTAAATTTGATTATTAAGTTATGTTACAAAAATGTTAAATTATTTGTAAAAAGTGTTATAAAATAACATACTTTGGGTGGCTTATTTTTCGTAATAAAATCCATCTTCTTTCATACGGGAAATACATTCTCTGATTTTTTCTTCTGAGCAAACAATAGATACTCTAAAGAAACCTTCACCATAATTTCCGTAAGCATGACCGGGAACAGCAATTACACCGGAGGTCTTCATTAAATCATCAGTAAATTCTTTTGAAGTTGCATATCTTGGAGGGATAGGCATCCACAAATAAAAAGTTGAATTTGGGACATAAAAATCAGGCCAACCCAATTCTTTCATCCCCTTAACAAAAATATCCTGTTTACGTTTCAACTCTTGATTAGCCAATTTGGTATATTCATCACCTTCAGGTGAATTAAGAATTTCAGCACAAGCAATTTGAAGCGGCTTATAAATGCCGTTATCAATTGTAGATTTAAGCACGCAAAGTTCATCAATAGCTTCAGAATTTCCGCATATCCAGCCGAGCCTTGCACCAGTCATTGCAAACGGTTTTGAGAAACTAAAAAATTCTACTGCAATATCCTTTGCACCTTCAAATTCCAAAATACTGAAAGGTCTGTCATTTTCATCAAAATACAAATCAGCGTATGCTGCATCAGACATAAGAATTACACCATGTTTTTTACAAAATTCTATAACATGCCTGTAATAATCTCTGGTTGCAGTGGCACCCAGAGGATTATTAGGATAATTGATAATAACAGCTTTTACCTTATCGGGAGTCCCGCCTTGCTCTATATAATTATCCCAGACCTTATTGAGATTAGGTAAATAATTATTCTCCGGAGTTAAAGGGATAGAAAACGTTTTACCGCCTGCTATTTCAACCATTTGCCCGTATGAAGCATAACCAGGATCAGGTACAAATACAACCTCTTTTTCTGTTTCATCAAGAGTCGGATTTATTAATGCTCTTAAAAAGTTCGCTAATCCCTCTTTTGAACCGATAAGAGAAGCGATTTCTTTCCCGGAATCAAGTTCCACATTAAATCTGCGTTTCATATATTGTGCTATAGAATCCAAGAAAAAACCTTCGCCTCGGGGAGTGGAATAAAGATGAACACCGTCCTCATCCAATGCAGATTTTAACCTGTTTAACAATTTTTGCGGTGGAGGGGCTGTTGGCGCACCCATTGATAAAAAGATAGGCGCTCTGCCCTTTGATTCTAACTCCGGTCTGAGTTTATTTGCAGCCGCTTTTATCTTAAACATAATATATGTAGTCATTGATTTCACATATTCGTTAAATAATTCTCTCATCTGTAAACATCCTTCATAAATCCACTTAACCCCATGATTATACAACATAATAATGCTTTGGCAAGGATTGAGAACTATAGTTCAGACAAAGCAATATATAAATTGCAACCTACTTAAAACTCTGCATAACGCGATAAGAAGCAACTGTAATCCGTATTCCCAAGATTATTATTATCTCACAACCCCAAAACAGATTGTTATTGCAAAAAAACTATCATACTTGCATCAAAGAACAGTACATATATGGATTTTTATCTTAGAATATTTAATATTTTGTCCCTGCTGCTTTATAGATATTTATTCTGTCTATCATACAGTCAAGAGTATTTGAAGCAACTAGTTTTTCTATTGTTAAAAGATTTTCTTTCATTTGACACCAGTCCAGTTTTGAAATAACTCCTTGTTCAAATCTTTTTTCAGTTAAAGAAAAATCTTTATTTTCAAGGTTAAGATGTTCTTTGTTTTGCTCCAATTTTTGGTTATCAAGTTTTGCTTTATATAAAGCATCGTTAACCTCTTGAATTGCCACAAGATTAGTTTTTTGATAGTTTCTGAGTGCTTTTTCCATTCTAACTTTGTTCATTCTTAAATTTGCAATTCTGGCTCCGCCGGTAAATAGTGGAAGCATTGCGTTTCCTGCAACGGCCCAAATCATATTTTTTGTAGTAAATAATTTCCCTAAATGCACTGAATTAAACAATGCCAATCCATCTATGCTTATTATTGGTAAAAACTCTTTTTTGGCGACTCTGACGTCAATTCCTGCTTTTTTTAACATTGTTTCCGATTTTATATAATCAGGTCTTTGTATAATAACATCAGACGATATTTGTTCAGGAATATCGCATTTGTAAGCTATTTCATCAAACTTTATCCTTTCAAAACTATCAGAATTTGCAGGACTTTCTCCGATAAGTACAGCAAACTGATTCAAAAGTTCAATTCTTTGTCGTTTTAAATCAATTAAATCAGTCTGACTTTTGATATAGGCTTTATTTGCTTTTATCATATCACTTGTAGAAGTCACCCCTTCATCATGGCTAAGACTCATAAGTTCGTAAATTTCTTTCCTTAATGCAACAATATCTTCTTGAAGTTCGATAGTTTTATCTAATCTTACGATATTGTAATACACCGTTCCGACGGCTGAAACAATTGCTATATAAGTCGCTCTTTCATCAGCAACAGATGCTTGAAACAGTTTTTTTACCGAGGTTGTTTTATCGTGATTTTTTAAGAAAATGTCAGCTTCATAACTTGCAATAATAGGTAAACCCATTCCGTGAACAGTTTTTCTGTTCGGATTCTTCATTACAGGCGGAATTCCTGCGACACCTGCGCCATAACCCGCCTGAAGCTGTGGGAATTCATTAGCCATCTGTAATCTTACGGATTGAAAATATTCATCAACGGTTAAGCTTGCCATCTTCAAGTCGTAATTATGTTCCATCGCTTTATTAATATAACCGATAAGATAAGAATCATTTGTTCCTTCCCACCAAGGCATATTTATAAAATCATACTTGTTTGTTACACGATATTTTTTGTATGGCAAATCTTTTTGCTTTTGAACTTTTTTATATATCTCTTTATCGGCCTTTTGTTGAGCCTTTAGCTTTACTTTTCTTTCCTGCTTTGTCTGTTTTGATTCGGTAACACTGCTTTTAAAAAGTGCCTGAGCAGGCAGCACCTGTGTTCCTATAAAACTAATCATCAATATCGCAGTTATAAATCTTTTCATTATGTTTTCCTTTAACTCACTGTTTTTAACTCATAAGGCTAATTTTTTCATTTACCCCAGCATTTACCCCTGCCCCTACCCTCTTGAATTTTTATATTAATAATGTTACCATAGTAATGTTGCAAATGCAACACATCAAACTTAAACAATAATGACTAATATGAGCACGCAAACTTATACAAAAGAAGATTTAGCGCAAGGGTTTCTTGATTCACTTTATTATCAGATAAAACTGACAGAGAAGTGTTCAAGGATTCTGGCTAAACAATTGGAAGAAAAACTAAACTTGGAAATTACGCTCGATGAATTAACAGCGTTAAGTGTTATAACATTGCACAATGGCGAAATTCATCAAAGGGATTTGGCAAAAATTCTTTTAAAAGACCGAGCCAATACGGGTAGGATGTTAAATAATCTCGAAAAAAACGGTTTTATTGAAAGATTTGAAAAAACAAAAAATAAGCGTCAGTCATTTATGATTAATTTAACAAAAAAAGGCGCTGAAACGCTAGAAAGGCTTACAAATATAGTAAAACCTATGTTTGATGAAGTCCATAGTAAGTTAAAGTATGATAAAGAATATTTAAAAAATGGTATAATCCAATTGAGAGAGTTAATGAAAGAAGTTACGGAAATACATATATAAGAGGTATAAAATGGAAGAATTAAAAGAAAATAACCAAAATGAAAAAGAAAAAAACAATAAGAACCGCAAATTATTTATTCTGGGTGGAATTATTGCTATCATTGCGGGTTGTTTTTTTGTGCATAATATCAGAAGCTATGAATCTACAGATGATGCTTATGTGGAAACCACAACTGTAAGTGTTGCACCAAAAGTATCGGGTGAGATTATAGAAGTTTATGTAAAAGATAACCAGCAGGTTAAGGCAGGTGATCCTATTGCAAAAATAGATCCGGTTGATTATCAAGTAAGACTGGATCAGGCAGAAGCGGCTTATCAGAGAAAGATATTAGATCAAAAAAATGCAAAAGCAGCATTAAGCGCAGTCAATTCAGATATCGAACTTGCTCAACGTGATGTTGAAAGATATACAAATCTATATAAAGCAGGAGCTGTGTCAAAACAAACTCTTGATAACGCAAAAACAAAGCTTGATAATGTAAAAGCAAATCATACAAGAGCGCAGGAGAATATTTTTTCAGGCGGCAAAAGCGTTGCTGATGCTGATTTAAAATCTTTGAAAGCTCAAAGAGATGCAGCAGCTTTACATCTTTCTTATACAACAATTTATGCTCCTCAAGACGGTACAGTATCGGCTAAACGAGTGGAAAAAGGTATGATGGTTGCGGCTGGTTCACCTTTATTTACACTTGTCCCAAATAATGTCTGGGTTGTTGCTAACTTTAAAGAAACTCAATTAGAAAAAATGAGACCCGGCATGAAGGTTACAATGAAGATTGATACATATCCTCATCATAAATTCCAAGGTAAAATTGACAGTATTCAAAGAAGTTCCGGTGCAAAATCCAGTCTATTCCCACCTGAAAATGCGGTCGGATCTTTCGTAAAAATTGTTCAAAGAATCCCCGTAAAAATTGTCTTTACTGAAAAAATAGACCCTGATAAGTACATTATAGTTCCCGGAATGTCTGTTGTACCAAAAGTTAAGGTAAGATAAAAAACTATCTTAACAAATATTTATTCCTGCTTTACAAATGGGTAAATATTTAGTAAAATGTTATCAAGAAGTCTTTTAAAAAAAGAACGGATAAATCCGTTCTTTTTTGTCTAAGGGGTAAAGTGGTAAAGGGGTAAAGGGGTAAATAAAAAAGTCGAATCCTCAAACCCAAAACTCAGAAAAGTCCGAGATTTCTCAAAAAAGCGAAACAAAAGTATGAAACAAGAAATTAACAGACACGAAATATTAGAAAAAATTACACCTTTAATCGAAAATACTGCGATGAGGTTTGATTTGATTCCTATTGAGATTGATTTTTCAAAAGAGAATCATCGCTGGTTTCTGAGGATTTTCTTATATTCACATAAAAGAGGGATAACTCTCGATGATTGCGAAAATGTAACCAGAAGTTTGAATGATTTTCTTGATGAGTTGATACCCGTTAAATACTACTTGGAAGTTTCATCTCCGGGGCTGGACAGAAAATTTAAGTCAGATAAAGAGTTTACTATTTTTAAAGGCCGTCGGGTTAGTATAAAACTAAAGCAGCCGCTAGAAAATGAAACAGAAAGGATATTTAAAGGTGAAATCGTCGATTGGGACGATAATCAGGGATTAACATTCTTTAGATTTGAGGATGCAAAAGAATTGATTATCCCAAAAGAAAATATTCAGTCAGCAAAACTGTATGTTGATTGATAGAATTGTAATTAACAGAAGATTGTAAATTGAATATGAAAATAATTTTCCATTTTCAATTTTCCATTTATAAAAGGAAAGGAATATGAAATGATTAAAGTAACAGGATTATACGAGGCTTGTGAAGAATTAGAAAGAGAACGTGGGATATCAAAAGATGATATCATTGGAGCGTTAAAAGATGCAATGGTTGCCGCATACAAACGTCACTTCAGAATAAAAGAAGCAACTAATATCGAAGGTATTCTTGTTGATGAAACAAGTGAAATCGGTATCTTCAGAACAAAAGTGGTTGTAAATGAAGTAGAAGATGAAGATACTCAAATTTCTTTAGAAGATGCTAAAGAGATTGATGATGAAGTTGAGGTTGATGACGAAGTAAAAATCGAAGTTACTCCGGAACAATTTGGCAGAATCGCTGCTCAGACAGCAAAACAAGTTCTTACTCAAAGAATTAGAGATGCTGAAAGAAATAATATTTTAAATGAATTTTTAGATAAAAAAGGTACTCTGACAACTGGTATTATCCAAAGGGTTGAAGGCAGAAATGTTATTGTAAACATTGGTAAAACAGATGCTATAATGCCTCAAAGAGAACAAATCCCCGGAGAATATTACAAAGTTGGAAACAGAATCAGAGTATTTGTTCTTAATGTTAAAGAAACAAACAGATTACCACAGGTTATTGTTTCACATGCTCATGCTGAAATCGTTAGGGAATTGTTTGAACTTGAAGTTCCTGAAATCGAAGACGGTATTGTAGAAATTAAATCAATCGCCCGTGAGGCAGGGTACAGAACAAAACTTGCGGTTTGGTCAAACGATGAAGAAGTTGATAGCGTTGGTGCTTGTATCGGACCTAGAGGAAGTCGTATTCAAACTATCGTTGGTGAATTAAAGAACGAAAAAATCGATATCGTTCGCTGGTCACCTGATCCTGTTGAATATATTGTTAATGCTATTGCTCCTGCAAGAGTTGTATCAGTTGATATTATGGCTGATGATGAAGATGCTCATGAAGCTATGGTAGTTGTACCAGATGATCAATTATCACTTGCTATCGGTCGTGATGGTCAAAATGTTAGACTTGCTCACAAGTTAACTCAATGGAAGATTGATATTAAGAGTGTTTCTCAAATGGAACAAGCTGAAGCTGAAAACATCAAAAACTATGAAGAACCGGAAGAAGACGTAGAAGATGATGACATTGATGTTCAAGACGAACTTCAAGCTGAAATTGAAGAAGAAATGAATCAACAAGCGGTTGATGAAGAAGATTTAGTTGCTGAAATAACTGAAGATTCAGCTGATGAATCAGTAGAATAATTTAAAACCTTTAAATATGAAAAAGCGGATGTCTAAGTATACATAGATTTCCGCTTTTTGTTACTAAAAATTATAATTAATTTATAACAATATCATGAATTGTATGAGTTTTTTCATTTTTATTTATAAAAATCCGTTTTATATATAGAACGAACGGATTATCTTTTTTTTCAGGTTCTTCGAATATATCTTTCTGCGGTAGATTCGGAGTGTCTTTTGTAACTCTTTCCAGAATTAAAGTCTTTGAATCTTTTTGAGAATCAGGGTTTAATTTTATGTACACATTATGAAAAAAAGTTTTTATCCCAAGTGAATATTTTGTCTGAAAAAAAACACCAGCAAACATTCCTAAAAGTAATGCAATAATAATAGTTAAATAGGCATCATAGTTGTGAATGTCACTAAAAAATTTTTTCATATCCTAACAGCAATCCTTATTATGAGCGTGATGATGAGCCTTTACTAACCCGATGTGTCCGGCAATAGCTCCGACGCCGACAAATGCCGAAATTTTATGCAATTTGTTCAAATGTTTTATTCCTGAAATAATTGCTGTCGTAATTGCACCAACTCCAACCCAACCGGTTGCGGATACGGGATTTAAAACTTTTTTATGAACATTTTGTTGAATTTGTTCAATTTCGACAGGCGGTTTTCTGTGTTCTTCCGTTACTGCCTTGAATATAGGGTAATTTGTTATTGATTGGATTTTCATCATACCTCCAAGAGATAAGCTAATTGATACACATTCTGATATTAGCATGGATTGTATTTAATGTCCAGTTTAGTAGGTAAATTATAGTTTAGCGAAGGACGGAGTCGTCCTTAAATGGAAAATTGAAAGCGATTTTCTGTACGGCATTTATGCCGGCTGGCGAGCAGATTTTGTTGGCAGGCAAGAAGTGCCGTAAACAAAACACTGCGAGCTAAGAAGAAAATCAAGACAATTGAAAATGGAAAATTTCTTAGTTCACTTCGTGAACTATTGAACCCCTTGAGAGATTATTCTGAGCTAAGTTCAATTTGTAATGCGTGAGCATTACGAAGTAATTTTCAATTATCCATTTTCCATTTTCCATTAAATTATAGTTTAGCAAGCTTTGCTCGCTAAACTATAATTTACCAAAACCATCTCCTAATCTTATCAGCAATACTGTCAAAACCGAGAATTAAACCTAAATCCTTTGGTTCAATGTTTTTCGAATAATATAAAACCGGTACATACTCTCTTGTGTGATCAGTCCCCGGAACAGTAGGATCGCAGCCGTGGTCTGCCGTAATAATCAACAAATCATCATCTTTTAATTCTGGCAAAATTTTACCAACATACTCATCAATTTCCTCAATCGCTTTTCCGTATCCTTCAGGATTATTTCTATGTCCATAAAGCATATCAGTGTCTACAAGGTTTGTAAAGATAATTGATTTATTCGGAGTAAATTCAGAAACATTTGTATATCTAATGGAATCCAAATCTAATTCGCCTTTCACCGCACTGAGAGTTAGTTCCAAACCTTCTTTGTTCGAACCTGTATGGATAGCATGAGTTATTCCTGCCTTAGAGAAAATATCCTCAATTTTTCCTATCGCAACGACTTCTCCGCCTGAGTCCTTTACTTCGTCGAGCAAAGTTCTTCCTGTCGGTTCGACGGAATAATCTCTGCGGTCTTTCCCTATCCTTGTTGGTTTCCCGTCAATAATTTTGTATGGTCTTGCAATAACTCTTGATACATGGTAATCACCTTCATCAAGCAATCTGCGTGCTATTCTGCACCATTCATACAATGTTTCTAACGGTATTAAATCCGTATCAACCGCTATCTGATAAACACTGTCAGCACTTGTGTAGATGATAGGGAATTTTGTTTTGTGATGTTCTTCATTTAATTCCTCAATAATAGCCGTTCCGCTTGCGGGGATATTTGCCAAAATCCCGCCGCAATTTGTTTCTTCTATAAATTTATCAATAAGTTCTGACGGAAATCCGTTCGGAAATGTTGCAAAAGGTCGTTCCGATACAAGCCCTGCTATTTCCCAGTGCCCTGTTGTTGTATCTTTGCCTTTTGATTTTTCTTGCAGAGTTCCGTATTGCCCGATTGGATTTTCAGTAGGAGCGATACCTTCAAACTCCTGTATATTTCCTAACCCCATTTTTGCCATATTAGGAACAGTTAAACCCTTGTTGAAATGACAAACATTTCTTAATGTATTACATTCAGCTATATCATTGAATTCTGCATGGTCTGGCATTGCACCTATTCCCATTGAATCTATAACCATTATTATTGCTCGTTTCATAATCTCACCCTCTTTTTTTAATAAATAATTTTTCGTCAGGCAATGCCTGACCTACTATCCATAAGAAACAAATAACATTGCAGATATATTCTGCAATGCTATTATAATAAATTATTTTTAATTATTCAATAAAAATTTTTTATTATGTCTGAGAAACAACACCCAAATCAAGCAATTTATTTTCATCTAAGTCCAATTTTTGAACAATATTTGCTGGGATATATAAGTCATTACCGTTGGTAAATTTACCTGCTTTATTTGCTTTCGGATTTGCTTTTTTGATTGCTTGGCGAACGCTTTCATCTGTTATTCCCAGTTGATTAAGCGCATCGTCAAATGTTGTTTCCTCAGCAGGTACAACTTTTATACTACCACGCTTAGTTATTTGATATTCCCCTACTTGGTTATTATTTTTATAATTACGTGTGTGCCATTCATTAGAGTTTTTATTTTTTGAGTCCAAGTATAACTGCCATCCTCATTATAATTATATGTATAACTTTTATTTTCATTGCTAGAACTTGATTTTAAGCAATTATCAGTTCTCCAAGTAGTTGTTGATCCATCTTCATAAGTTGTTGTTCGCGTACCATTGCTATTTACATGTCCACCTGTTGCTTTGGGGTTCTTTCCAGAAGCATGTGTATTTCCTTGATTATCTTTATATTCATAGCCATCACCCTCTTTATAGAATACATTTTCAACATTATTTTGTTGCGAATACTCAATAAAGTCTAATGCATTTTGTTGACAAGTCTGAACTTGTTTATCAACAGATTGAGCATTTTATTGCAGATGCACTTGATGTTGAATTAAAAGAATTGTTTGATTTTACTTTTTAAACTTTTATTTGTTCCGCAACCGTATTATACATTCTATCTCCCGCATCGCCTAACCCCGGGACAATATAACCTTTGTCATTTAGTCGTTCATCCACTGCGGCTGTTATGATTTCAAGTTCCGGAAATTCTCTGTGTAAAAGGTTTATCCCTTCCGGTGCCGCAATTATATTTAAACTCTTAATATTCTTTACCGGTATATTTTTTTCTGCATATAATCTGACAGCCTCCAACATAGAATTTCCTGTCGCAAGCATAGGATCAGTTATATAAACATAGGTTGAAAACGGGTTATCAATTTCAGCAGGTAATTTGTTATAATACCATACAGGCTTTAAAGTCTGTTCATCTCTAAACATCCCAATATGTCTTATGCAGGCATTCGGAAGAATATCAATGGCTTCATCAGTAAAAATAAGCCCCGCTCTTAAAATAGGAGAAATAATTATATTAATATCGTCAGAAATATCTTTTACCCTGCATTTTGTGATTGGAGTTTCTATTTCCTTCACAGCAAGGGGTAAATTTTTTGAAGCTTCATATAAGAGTATTCTTGAAATCTTTCTTGCAGCTAATCTAAAACTTTGACTATCAGTAGCTTTATCCCGCAACAGCACTAAACTCTGACATATTACGGGATTCTCTATTATTCTTATATTGCTTGCATCCATACTTCTACTCCTGCTTTGAACTGTACTTGTTAATCATTTTTCTTATAGATTTCATATTTTCGTTATACGTATTCATATATCCATCAGCATAATTTATAAAGCTGTTAAAATCCATCATATTGGTTGTTGATTCAGGTAACTCAACTTTCTTAATTTCATTGCTAAAGTTTGCACTTGTATAAATAATATTCATAAGGGTTTTATACATTTGATATAATAGTGCCATCGAATCACGCAGCCTTCTTGGTCTGTCCACTAAAATATAATCATTTTTTCCAACTAATTCTTTGGGGAATTTCCCTGAATCAGGCGGATATAATACAAGTGATTTTGACCCTCCTAACCCCGAAAATTCCACGGTTGCAAAAGTGTTTTTTGGAATAGTAATTGATTTGTTGGTGAGTTTAAATCTGACTTTTATTTCACTATCGTTGATTATTTTCACTTGGTTAATGTATCCTATAGAAATACCCATCATTTGAACAGGCGAACCAACAATTAATCCGTCAACGTCAGGCATGTATATTGTATGGGTTTTAAATGAATTCTCGTGTTTGAAATGGATAAAAGTTCCGAATAGTGAAATAATGATAATAATAACTATCCAAACAACCAGTTCAATTCTTCTCAACCGAGATTTTCGATTTCTGCGTTCCTCAATTTCCATAACTATATTTTAACAAAATTATTAAAATCAAACAAGTTTAGTAAATTATAGTTTAATTAGTATTCCCACGCCCTTGAGTAAGGGAGAGGGGTTAGGGGTGAGGTTTTTTGGTTGAGGTGATTATTCTTCATACCTCATTCCGCCTTCTCCTACACTTTAGGCACTACTGTCCGAGATAATTTTAATAAAAAAGTGCATAGCGAGCAATAATCTTGCTTTGCTCTAAAATAAGGTTGTCAAGACTCGAATTTAGGAGCACGCTATGCAATATAAAATTTTTACTCGGAGTAAATGGGGCATTATATTTAATTAATGTATTCAAATCAAACTCATTAAATCCGCCACTTTCGGTTTCTAAACGCAAAGTTTTTACTGATGATTTAGTAGCATTAGCATTTGAATTTGTATAATAGTTTTCAATAATGACTTTTTTGTTATCAGTTGTTGTTATGACTAAATCACGTAGATTCTCAGAACTTTGAGAGAATGACAAATTTGTACTGCTGTCGATTCCTTTAAGAAACAGTATGTCGTTACCTTTGCCGGAAATTACTTTGACCGTTTCATTAATATTGCTTGTGTCAATATTAAAAACGTCATTTCCTTTTGTCCCCTGGCTATACCGTTTTCTACTGTTACTTCATTCCAGATAGTTTTCTTTGCCATTCTTGTTTCTACTTTTTTCAATACTTAAGTGGATTTCCGGTTTTTGATTAAAATTCTATAAACTTTAAACGAAAAAACTACATATATATACTTGTCACTATTCTTTTTGATAAAATTTATTCATTTATTTTATGTATTTTGTTATAAAAAATGATATTCTATATTGTAATCATAACATGTTTTTCAAATTTTATAATATTGCATATCATAAAATACACCTTTTTATACATATATTCTGTATTTATTCACCCGCAAAAAAACTTTATAATATATGTGAGATGGGAATGAAAGAAAAAATATTAAAAGAACAGCTTGGCTCTAAAATTCGACAATATCTAAAAAGGTTGAATTTAACACAAGAAAGTTTTGGAGAGAAAATCAATCGTGACCAACGGCAAATATCGCTTATTGAGAATGGTGTATGCTTTCCAACGCCTGAGATTTTAATTAAAATGTCCGACATCTTTAATTGTAAGATACGTGACTTATTTGATTTTTATACTATTGATGATATAAAAAATGTAAAATTAAATATTTATGAAATCATATCAAATTTAACTGAAGAAAAACTACGTATAGTATATTCTATTTTGAAAAATATCTAATGATTTACCACTGTTTGTAATAAAATATTGATATGAGCATGAAAGTTTTAATTACAGGTGCAACTAGAGGTATTGGCAAAGCTATTTTTGATGAGCTGAGTCAGGTTTATGATGTTTATGTAACAGCAAGAAACAAAGAAAAACTAAAATCTCTTGGAGCTAAAGGTTATTATGTATGTAATCTTGGGGTAAATGATGATATAAAAAAATTATGCGATTACATTAAAGATAATCAATTTGATATAATAATTAACAATGCCGGTGAATACATTTATGGCAACATCGAAGATATGTCGTCCGAGCAAATCGCAGAAATTTATAATGTTAATTTAATCTCACCTGTTAAAATAATATCCGCAGCTGTACCTTATATGAAATCAAAAAAATGGGGCAGAATTATAAATATAGGCTCGATTTCGGGAGTTATGGGAGAGGCCTATGCAAGCCTTTATTCATCGACAAAGTCAGGTTTGATTGGTTTAACAAAAGCATTAGCCTTAGAACTTGCAGAATATAATATTACGGTTAACACCATAAATCCGGGGTGGGTTGATACTGAATTGGGAAATGAATCTGTCAACGACAGCGAATTTTCAAAAGAAGAAATCATTTCTTGTATACCTCAGAAAAGATTTGTTGCGCCATCGGAAGTTGCAGGACTAGTTAAATATTTGATTTCAAAAGAGGCAAAGGGGATAACCGGACAATCCATTAACCTTTGTGCTGGGTTATCAGTTGGATGCTAAATTATAATACTTTTTTTTATTATTAAAATTAATCCATTGATTTTATAGATACAGCAAGTTTGTCTTTGAAGTTTTTATTAATAGTTGAAATTAAATCGTTAGATGTTTCAACCCAGAACCCTGAACTTGTAAGAATTTTATCGCCGGTTTCTGCCAGTTTAAACATAACAGGGTCTGAGCCGTGAAATTTTGCAAGAATATCTTTTAGTCCGCACAGTTCTTCGTATTTTAACTCTTTATCTAAAGTTAAAGTTACAAGATTTGAATTTTCAACAGGTTTGATTGTATCAATGAGTAAACTTGTTGCCCCTTCTTCTCTGTGCTGAATTTTACCCGAGATTATAACTTTATTTTCAGCAACAAGAAAATCACCGTATTCCTGAACGACTTTATTAAATCCAACAACTTCGACTTTGTCGGTCAAATCTTCTAATGTTCCAATCATAATAAATTTTGTCGGGTCTTTTTTTGTTGGGATTTTTCTGACAGCGGTCACAAGTCCGCAAATTGTCGCCATAGATTTTTCAGGCATGGTTTTAAGTTCTACAATATTATGTGTTCTTAAAAACGGAAGATTTTTTCTTATAGAAAACAATGGATGAGATGTGACATAGAACCCTAAAAACTCTTTTTCAAACTGTTGAATAATCTTGTCCGGATACTCTTCATCAGTTCCCCCCAGTTGATTTTGAACCGCTTCAAATTCATTCCCGCCTTCTAATCCTGCAAACAAGCTGACTTGCCCCATAGCCTTTTCTTTTGCAGCTTTCATTGTTGTTGATAATATGTGTTCCATGTTATCTAATAATTGTTTTCTGCTTTTTTCTATATTAGAAAATGCACCGGCTTTAATTAATCCTTCTAAGGACTTTTTATTTACAAATTTAGGGTCTAATCTTTTACAAAAATCAAATATGTTTTTAAAATCACCGTTTTTTTCACGTTCTTCAATAATAGCATTAACAACGTTTTCACCTACACCTTTTATCGCAGCCATACCAAATCTGATATCATTACCGTCAGGTGCGTATTCAAGATATGATTTGTTTACATCAGGAGGAAGAACCTTTATCCCAAACTTCTGAGCTTCCTCAATATATAACTGGGTTTGGTCTTTTCTGTCCGCAACACTGGAAAGCAGAGCTGACAAATATTCAACAGGATAATGACATTTTAAGAAAGCTGTCTGATACGCGACAAACGCATAAGCGGCAGAGTGCGCTCTGTTAAAACAGTATGAAGCGAATGCAAGTATTTGGTTAAACAGCTTCTCAGCTCCTTCTTTACTCATCCCGTGCTTAGCGGACGCTGTAATAAATTTACCCCTTTGCTCCTCCATTGCTTTTTGGTCTTTTTTACCCATCATACGTCTGACTTGGTCAGCTTGACCAAGTGAGTAATCCGCAAGGATTTGAAAGACCTGCATAATCTGTTCTTGGTATACAATTGTTCCGTAGGTATCTTTTAAGACAGGCTCTAAATCAGGGTGTGCATATGTAACCTCTTGTTCTCCGTGTTTACGGGCAACAAAGTCATCAACCATGCCGGATCCCAATGGACCCGGACGGAAAAGAGCAACAAGTGCGCCTAAATCTTCAAATACGTCAGGTTTTAATCTTTTTACAAGATTAATCATACCTTGAGATTCAAGCTGGAACACACCAACGGTTTCACCTTTAGAAAGCATTTCATAAGTCGGTTTATCATCGAGCGGAATGTGGTTAATATCGAGTTTTACTCCACGATATTTTTCTACCATTTTAACGGTTTTTGTAATCATTGTAAGGTTTCTTAACCCCAAAAAGTCCATTTTTAAAAGGTCAAGAACCTCTGTAGCTTCGTGTTTCGGATAACCTGTCTGAACAATACCTTCTTTTGACGGTTGAACAGGAAGAATTGTATCCAGCGGATCGTGCGCAATTATGACACCGGCTGCGTGAGTACCCGTTCCGTTTTTAAGCCCTTCGATTGCGCAGGCTAAATCAACCCAGCGTTTGAAGCTGACTTCTTTTCCCTCATCTGTCATGAGAGTATAGTCTTCATCATAAAGTTGTTTTAATTCAGAGCCTTCGGCTTTAATTGCATCTTTGAGCCATTCAGCTTTCGGGTTTTCAACTTTTGCCATTTCTATTGCAGGGTCAATAAGCCCTGTGAGTCTATTGCTTTCTGCAAACGGAACTCTTAAAATCCTGCCGACACCTTTGAAAGCCGCCTTTGGCGCATAAGTCATAAATGTAATAATTTGACAGACTTTATCCTTACCATATTTTTCTACAACATAGTCAATAACTTCACCACGTCGTTCAATACAAAAGTCGATATCAATATCAGGCATCGTAAAACGTTCAGGGTTCAAAAATCTTTCAAACAACAGTTTATGAAAAATCGGGTCAATATCCGTTATCCCAAGAGCATAAGCGACAATTGAACCCGCCGCAGAACCACGCCCAGGTCCAACAGGAATATCGTGGGTTTTAGCAAAATTGATAAAATCCCATGTGATAAGAAAATATGCAGGAAATCCCATCTGTTCAATTACGCTTAATTCGTATTTTGCTCTGTCATAGATTGATTCGTCAGGTTTTTCTCCGTATCTTTTCTTTAATCCTTCCATAACAAGATGGTTCAGGTAAGTTTCTGTTGTAAAACCTTTTGGTACTTCGTAATATGGAAGCGGTGCATCGTGAAGTTTGATGTGAAGGTCACATTTGTTTGCGACTTCTTCGGTGTTTTTAACACATTCCTCAAACATCTCCGGACTCATCCACCTAAATGCTTCCCGCATCTCATCTTTTGTTTTTACATAAAATTCGTTGTTTGCAAAACTGAATCTGTTAGGATCATCTTTGTCAGAATTTGTGTTTAGACATAACAAGGTGTCGTGCATATCTGCATCTTCTTTATGCAAATAATGTGAATCATTTGTGATGACCATTTTAATATCAAGTTCTTGCGCAATCTCAATCAAATCCGGGTTAGTGCGTTTCTGATCAGCAAGCCCGTGGTCTTGCAGTTCTATATAATAATCATCCCCAAATAAATCTTTGTATCTTTTGGCAACCTCTTTAGCTTTTTCTTTATCACCTTTTAAGAGCTCTTGCAGTACTTCGCCTGCAAGACAAGCAGAGCAACAGATTAATCCTTCGTGATGTTCTTGAAGTAATTCCCAGTTAATACGAGGTTTATAATACATACCTTCGCACCACGCAGTAGATACAAGTTTAATGAGGTTCATATATCCTTCTGTATCTTTTGCAATCAAAATAAGGTGATACAGAGGATTGTGATGTTGATCACGTTCGTGGATATCACCGTCATGAACGTAAAATTCACAACCAACAAGCGGCTTTATCCCCTTTTTTTCTGCGTATTCATAAAACTCAATTGCGCTATACATAACTCCATGGTCTGTTATGGCAATTGCAGGCATGTCATTTTCTGCGGCAAAATCAACGAGGTCATTTACCCTGATTGCACCGTCTAACAACGAATACTCTGTGTGAATGTGAAGTGGAATAAACTTTGACATAACAATATCCTATCACAACGGGTTGTGTATTTTTGTAAAAATTATGCTATTTCATAAATCCAACCGGCAGGAGCTTCAATTCTGCCCATTTGGATACCTGTTAAAGTATCATATAATTTTTGGGTTATTACACCGGATTTTTCCATACCTGAAGGGAAATAAATTTCTTTGCCGTGGTCAACAACTTTTCCGACAGGTGACAACACCGCTGCAGTGCCACACAAAGCACATTCTTTGAAGTCAGAAAGTTCTTCAACGTGAATTTCTCTTTCTTCCGTTTTTAGTCCAAGGTAGTGTTGGGCAACATACATTAGTGATCTTCTTGTAATTGAAGGAAGAATTGTAGGCGATTTTGGAGTGACAATCGTATTATCCTTTGTCACAAAAATAATATTTGCTCCGCCTGTTTCTTCTATTTTTGTTCTTGTTGCTGAATCAAGGTACATGTTTTCGTTGAATCCTTGCTTGTGAGCATCAACAATTGCGTGTAAACTCATTGCATAGTTTAAACCCGCTTTAACATGACCTGTTCCTAACGGAGCAGCTCTGTCAAAATCAGGGATTCTTAATGTGATTGGTTTTGCTCCGCCCTTGAAATAAGGTCCGACAGGTGAAGTAAAGATTCTGAACTGATATTCATCAGCAGGTTTTACACCCATAACCGGATTTGTTCCAAACATATATGGTCTGATATATAAGGTTGCACCAGAACCGTATGGAGGAACATAATCTATATTTTTAGTTACAACTGATTTTATGGCATCAATAAATCTGTCAGCAGGAAATATTGGCATTTCCAGTCTTTTACAGGTGTCAATCATTCGTTGAGCATTCAAGTCCGGTCTGAAACAAACAACTTTATCATTTATTGTTCTGTAGGCTTTCATTCCTTCAAAGCAGGTTTGTGCATATTGAAGCACACCTGCACTTTCATTTAAAACAACATTAGAATCAGTAGTTATTTCCCCATTATCCCACTTGCCGCTTTTATAGTTTGATACATAACGATAATCTGTTTTTATATATCCAAATCCTAAATTTTCCCAATCAATCATTTTTATACATCCCTCTTTTAAATCCATTATATCCCGCTCGAAATAATAAAACAATATTGGACACTAAATTATAGTTTATCTAAGGACTTTGTCCTTCGATAAACTATAACTATTTGTAACAATTTCGTTACAATTCCTGACAAATAACAAATACACATCTATACTCAATATTGTACTTGACTTAATGACAAATTTTTTAGTAAATGCGTGCAGAAAGTTGTGAGTTGTTCTCTAAAGGTACAGGGCTAGTTATGCATATAATAGCAAATTTATTTTTTTAGATTTTTATATTATTGATGGGTTTTGGTATTAATAAAATTATAGATTCAAAAGTGACCGCTTTTTCTGTCTTTGGAGTAACAGGATTTGCAAAAGTAGTTTCTGATTATAATAAAGCTAACGAGGAGCAAAAAGGATTCGTTTTGGCTAGGGACAGTATTATTTTGGGTGGAACAACCCTTGGTATTGGCTTATATTCTCTCGCTAAAGGTCAATTACTAAAAAAAAATCTTTTTCCAAAAAAGTTTTTGACTAATTCTGTTAATAATTCACATATTAACAATAAAAATAATATTTTTAAAAATAAATTTATGGCTGGATTTAGAACTTTTTTGGATATTTCTAAAGATTGCATTGATAATACTCTAATGCTTGCTTGCGGTATATTTGGCGCAATTGGCGCTGATTATGGAATAAGATACTCTCATATTGAACAAAATAAGAAACTTAGAAATCTAAATAAATATAGCGACAGCACCTTTAATACTATTTATAATTATGAAGATAAGATTAAATCAAATCTTATGAATAGTTCAATTAATAAGAATTTTGAAAATGCCGTCGGTTCTGAAGTGAAATCAAATATATATTCCCGTATGACAGATTTGCGTGCAATGAAAATGTTTGGCTCAACGATGGTAGGAATTCAAGGTTTCGATGTCATTCAAGAGAAAACCTTCAAAAAAAGAATGAAGCATGCTACAGGGTGCCTTATCTCTAATTCCGTTGTCCCTTTATTTTTCTTGTCAATGTCAACAAGGTTAACGAAAAATATGAAATCCTTGTTTAGAGCACCTATTATTTTTGCGTCACTTGTCGGCGGGACAATGTATACTAATAAACTGATAAATAATCTTGATAAAGGTAAGGGGATACTTCATAAGTTTGAAAATAAGTTCTTTAAAAAACAAATAAATAAAACTAATGAAAAGCCTCATAATATTACTCAATCCACTGAACAAACACCTGTTTGAGAATATTTATAATGACTCAGCTTGTTCTTTTATATATTTATTATTAGGGTCGTATTCTTCTGCCTGTTTAATATAATTTATTGCCTTTGTTCTGTATTGTTTGTCTTGTGTTTTTTTGTACAGTTCATTTGCGGCATAGGATGCATATAAATATGCACTGGCATTTTGACTCCCTGATTCAAACAGTTTGTCAAAGTTTTCAAGTGATTTTTTAAAGTTACCGTTTATATATGCACAGTATCCGAATCTTGTATATATCTGCTCCATTGTTTCAGGTCTGTAATAGTCGCTCGGGTTTTTGTTGCCCTCTCCTGATGTTATGACTATCGATTTTCTGTCTGATGATGCAGTAACTTCTAACACCGGTGTATTATAAATATTATATCTTCCCATATCTTTCCATATAGCAACCGGAAAATACTCTCTGTTTTGGTTAAAACTCTCTATTCTGCGTTGGGTTGTAGGATGATCACTGTGATAATCTCCTCTGTCGTGTCCGATTGTTTCCATGAAGGTTAACGCTCCTACAGCTTTGTTTAAATCATATCCAGCCTTTGTTATAAGTTTTGCACCTTCAATATCTGCTGCGTATTCCATATTTTTGGAATCTATTAATATCTTTCTGTGCAATACCGCATAATGAATATACCCAGCTATATTACCCGCTTTTGCTATTCTTTTCATTCTCTCCATTCTTGCATAATCAGGTATTTTTCGTTGACCATGTCCTAATAATAAGTGTCCGATTTCGTGACCTATTATCATAGCCAAAGCATCTTCATTATCTATAAAACTGTCTATGGCTGATGTGTATAACTCAATATAGTTACCTGACATACTAAATGCGTTGAACTCCCTTGATTCTCTTGTTATTCCTATTCTCCAAGGTTGGTAATCAAGTCGGTTTGCTCTGATTATTCTCTCAGCTATTCTATATACTTTATAATAATCTCTGCCTTGTGCTTGAGCATTATAATTTGTGAAGGTTATTTTCTTTAGCCCTTTTTCAAAACTTGCGTATTCTTTTTCGTCTTCTTTTAGTTTTTTGTCATAATCGTCATCTGATATAACATTGTATTTTATCCCAAGATTGATGATTTTAGGATCTTTTACATTTACAAGTTTTTTTGCGAAGGTTTGATTATTCGCATAATTGCCAAAATATCGGTTCGTTGAACCGTATTTTTGCGCATGTCCCATCTCTCGTTTTTGGAGTTTTGTGTAATCCCTTGCCATAGAAATGCTTTGAACAAGCATGAAACCAATTAATATC
This sequence comes from uncultured bacterium, assembly GCA_902783125.1. Lineage (GTDB taxonomy): Bacteria > Cyanobacteriota > Vampirovibrionia > Gastranaerophilales > Gastranaerophilaceae > UBA2883. The sequence continues at coordinate 24,631 of CACZPS010000028.1, forward strand.
GCTAAAAACTTTTTCATATATAATCCTTTACTTTTCTTCATTTATCCTAACATATTTTTAAGAATTTTTAAAGGGTTTTGATTTTTTATAGGAAAGATTTTTTAGGGGGAGAGTCTTTCCTGATGTTTGTATAACCCCGTTTACAAGGAGTGTTTTATGTCTGAAATTTTAGAAAATCAAACAAGTGATACCGGTTCACAAGAGGTTGATACTCAAGAAGCTGTTGCTGCTATTGATGAAAATGTTTCTAATGATGAAGCTTCTGAAGAAGTATCTGCGAAAAATGATAACCAAGTTGTTGTTAATGAAGCTGATGTTAATGAAGAAACCTCTGTTGAAAAAGAAGATGCCCCTGTTCTGGAAAATTATGTTTCTGATGAACAGGCGCAAGAGTTTGTTGAATTTTTACAAAAAGTTATTTCTAAAAAGCAAGAGGCAATAAAGGAAATTAATGATAAGCGAGAATATCTTATTTCTAATCTTGTTAATTATGATACTGAAGATTATTTTGAAAATGATTGTTTTAAAGAGCTTTATACAAGTGTCTTTAACAAGATTGGCACAAATCTTGATACAGAAAAATTTATTAATCTTGTTGATAAGTACGTTTTATCAAGAATTGAGTCAAATTCCCGCAAAAAATTGGCTAAGCAGGAAAATGAGAACTTGACCGAAAAATTTAAATTTAATTCAGGTTTATCCCAAAAAGCTGACAGAAAATTAAGAATGCAGGATATTCCTGAAAATGAATTAGAAAGATATATTGCTAAGTATATTTAATCTATAAAGCTTCTCTCTTTAATTTTTTACTTCGGGGCGTTTGCCCCTTTTATTTTGTTTTTTTAACCCCAAAGGTCCTCCTTTTCTTTTTTATATCGATTGGTGTTGTTATTTTCGGGAGATTTCAACACCTTGTTTATATCCCGTGTTAGAAAGGATTTTGTATGTCTATTGAAAACATGATTATTGGTACTTTTAGCCAAGCTTTCAAGAAAAATTTCTATGATGAACTCGTTATCGGGAAACTTGCTCATACCGAGTTTAAAGATGGTGTCAAAAAAGGTGACGAAGTTGATGTGCTTATGCCCGGAACTGTTACTATGTTCGATTACGATGGCGGAGAATTAAGAGATGCTGAATTGGCTACTCTTTCTTCTACTAAAGTAAAAATCAACAGCGGTAAGGCTTTCCATTTTGAATTGGCTGAAATCGATGTCAAGAAAATTATGAATGCTCCTGATATGGAACAACAAACAAGTCTTGCTTCTGATTATACAGCTGATGCTATTAAACAATTTGCGTCCGGCGTTGATGCTTCTTTTGCTAATCTTTATACCCGTGCAGGTCATTATCTTGATGACAACGGCAGTGCAATTACTCTTGATGCCGATTATGCTAAAGAAATTCTTGCCTATATGCAGGCTGAATTCCAAAGAGGTGACGGTAAAGGCCATACTAACTGGATTGACGGTTCTATGGTTTGTATCGTTCCGCCTGAATACCAATTCTATTTAGGGAAACTTGATGACCTTAAATATGTTGAATCAGGGCAAAAACAAATCGCTAAAGGTTATATCGGTAAACTCTGCGGTTGGAATATTTTGGTTTCTAACAATATCGCTAAAGATTCTGACGGGTATTTCTATCCTTTATTTGGTATTGCAGGTAAGACTCTCGCAGGCGGCGTTTCTTCCGATTTGAATACTCAGGCTTATGTCCCTGAAAAGAGTTTTAATACTTGTTATAAAGGTTACGGTTTGTATGGTGTTGGCGCTCCGCGTGCTGATTTCTTAGGCACTGTTAAGGTTGCAGCTCCGCTTACATTATCCGCTCGTGCATAGTCTTATTTTTGTTATTAGTTTATAAGGAGATTTTTATATGGCTAAAGATGTTATTAAAGTTCAAAGTCCCGTTCTAGAAGGAACTCAATCAATAGGGGCTAAATCTATCGTTAAGAGTGTTGTTAATGCTGAAAACGGTGTTTCTATTGAAAAAGCGTTTGCTAATAAAAATAATACACTTTTTGTTTGTGTTGAAAATACCGATGATGCTGATTCAACAGTCATTTTTAATGCCGGTGATGCTTATCCTAATGCTATGTTGGGGAACTTAACTCAGCCGGTTCTTGCCGAAACTGTTACCGTTTTTCAAATTCAGGATATTTCAAGATTTGAAAATAAAGACGGATCCTTAGATATGGATTTTGGCGCAGGGTTCACTGGAAATATTTATGCTGTCGCTAAGTCAACTGCATTAAATGTTTAGGGTTGATTAAATCCCTCTCCCCTTACTTTCTTCCCTTATTCTAAGGGAAGAAAGTGTTTGGGAGATGTGTTACTTTTTGATTTTTTAATGGTGAGTTTTATGAAAATTATAAATTTGAATACAAATGTGATTTTTGATTTGCCGAAATCTGATGCAGAGCAGCTTTTAAAGGTCGCTCCTGAAATATTTGCTAAGGTTTCTAAAAATAAAAAAATTATAAAATGTAAGAAAGATATATTATCTGAGGATTCTGTTCTCAGCAAAATTTTAGATGAATAAATTGGAAATTATTCGGAAAGGTTATTATGGCTATTACTTTATTAGAATTATATAACAAGGTCGCTTCGCAGCCTTGGTCTATGTTTGATAATGATGCACAAGAAAATGACGATTTTGAGCCGTCGCTGCTTTCTGCTATAAATAAGGCATTGGTTGAAATATGGTGTTCTTATCCTTTTGAATTTAGGCTTAAACATAAGCAGGTTTTAACTCAAAAGTATATTAATAGATATTCGTTGCCGGATGGCGCAATTTTACAAAAAACTACTAAAAATGGTGAAAGTTATTGCGTAACTTTAGGCAGAAAATATTTAGAATTTATTGAAGATCCTGAAGTTTTGGAAATTGAATCAGGTAAACCATACGGGTTCTTTATTCGTGGAAATCATCTCTGTTTTTATCCTATGCCGGACAAAATGTATAAAATAAATATTGATTATTTGACTTTTGCCGTAGGATTAGACTCTGAAGATAAGCCTATTTATGCTCTGCGTGATGCAACAGACAAAATTATTCTTCCTGAAAAATATGAACAATTGTTTATTAATGCTTTAATCTCAAAGGCTATGATGTATGCGCTTAATTCTCCCTCTGACGAGAATTATGCAGGATATGCTATTCAATTTGAAAGAGAATATAAACTTTTAATCAAGGCTGTTGGCGGTCGCAGAAAAAACAGAAGAATTACTTTTTAATATTTACTGGAAGGAGGTTTTATGTTAACAACAGATTCATCACTTATTTGTAATAAGTTTAACGGGATAAAACGTATTTCCTCATCGTTTTCAAGCGGAATGATTTCCGCCTCTGATATGCAAAATGTTGAACTTTTTGATACAGGTATAAATTCAGGAATTGGTATTCGTACAATGAAAGGAAATACCGCTGTTATTAATTTGCCGAACGGTGAGAAAATTATTAATATCTTCGAAAGTGTTCAAAAAGCTCAAACTCATTGTTTCATTCATTCTGAATCAGAAACAGAGGGGAAAATATATTTATATAATATTGATTCAAACAGTTTGGTCTTGAAAGCGGATAATCTATCTTTAACAGGAAAATCATCAGGTGTGAATTTTGCTCAGGGTTGGTCTGATTTGTTTATTTTTTCAAATGGTGAGGAATTGTTATCTATTGAATTAGGAAAACTTGATGAAAATTTTGAGCCTGACGAAGTTACAATAATTGATACACTTGATGTAGAAGAAAATAAAGTTAAAGGGCTAGGGTTAACTGTTTTTGACGGCAGACTCTGGCTTTTTGACGGAACTCGTTTGTTATATTCGGTTAAAGAAAATTGTTACGATTTTGCTACTTCTTCTGACGGAATATATACTTCTGCCGGATTTATTGAGTTTGTTAAAGAAATTACTGCTATTGCGCCTTATCTGAATGGGCTTGCTGTCTTTCACAAGGAATCATCCTGCATTATTAGCATAAATGAGGATTATTCATATTCTAAGTCTGCCGATTCTCCAGGGGGATGTGCCGGCATGGATTCCTTAGTCTTTCACGGGGCGCAGTTGTATTTTTATGATTATACAAAGAAATCTCTTTTTGCCTTCTCTCAAATAATCAATGGTGATACAACTTTAGTTGATAATATTGCTAAAGATGTGCAAGAAGAGTTGTTTTCAATATCAGCTAATGATTTAGATAAAATTAAATTAATCTCTGTCGTTCAGCCCGAACATAATGAAATATGGTTCCTTTTGCCTGATAATAGCGAGTTGTCAACTATATTGATTTTTGATTATCTGCATTTGCAATGGGTAAAACGAAAAATAAAACATATTGATGCGTTTGCTGTTATCAATGGAGAATTGTATTCCGCAGGCAATAATAAAGTTTATCAGGAATATTTGGGGAATGATTTTGACGGTGAGTTTATTGAGGCGTATTATACTTGTTCTCCAATGAACTTATCTGTTGATAATACAATGAAGATTTTATATATCCCTCCCCGTATAACTATGGATATGACCCAGAATAATAATTTTATGCTTCAATATGTCAGGGATTATGATTATCTCAAAAAAGTTAAAATTAAAAAAATTACCACAAAGACTTTGAAAAATATTTTTCGTTGGGATGTTTCTTTGTGGGATAACGGTGATGTTTGGAAACCTAAAAATACTGATTCTATAAAACGTTTGCCTATTTCTTCTTTTAAAACTCTCGAAATGAAATTTTATACTCAAGAGGTTGAGGAAAATGCGCAAGCTCAGGGATTTGCTATTAAAAATATTGAATTTTCAAGAATTAAAGTGAAACAGTTATAATTGGAGCTTCGCTCCGGAAAGGATATGAATATGAATTTTTTAGACAATTTATTAGGTGGCAGCAGTTCGACATTTACATCGACGCAAAGTCATAAGGGGGGGGATTTTAAAATAAATTCACCCGTAGCTTCTGTTAATGTTAACAGTAAAAAAATTAATTCAAGTTTTCCCGAGGGTTCGGCCTTTGATACAATAAATAATTTTGTTAATGATAATATTGCTCAGCTTTTATATGGTTATTTAAATCCATCTTTGAATACGACTACCAATAAAGCATTATTGCAGAATTATACAAAGTATCTTGATGGTATGGCAAACAGAAATTTTGAAAATAATGTCGTTAATCAGTTGTCTAAACGAAATATGATTCGCTCATCTCAGGCAACTAATATGTATAATAATTTTAGTAATAATTTGTCTGATAATATATCTAATTATATTGATAGTTTGTTGGCTCAATCTCAAAAAAATTCTGCCGATATGATTAATAATTTAATGAATAATTATATGAGCGGGGTTAATTCTTTGTATAGAAATCAGGCATTAGCCCTTCAGGGTAGTTTGGGTAATGGCACTACTAAAACTGTTACAACAGGCGGAAACGGTAGCTCAGGCAGCACGTTAGGTAATATGGGTGCCGTTATGTTGCAGATGTTGCCCTATCTTTTGACTTTATAAATAAAGTTCGTTCTTCATGTCTGGTGTTTTTTTTATCATCAGACATGGTTTTATTGTTTGTAAAAGGTTCCGGCGGTGTTAGTATAAACTTTTAATAGTGAATCTATTGCTGTTTTATTCCCGCTTTCTAATACTTCTGTTGAGCTCTGATATCCCCATTTGTTGTTATTTATTAACCAGCCTGCTACATTGTATGCAACAGTGTTTAGCCATTCAGATATATCAATTTGCCCTCCGTATTGTCCTATATTTAATTCCTCAATGGTTCCTATAAATATAAATCCTTTATTTGCGGTTATGTTACCGTCTTTTGATGTTATATTACCCCTTTTCATCTGATATTCATCGGTTAGAATAAAATTGTTATCAACGTATTCATAATCTCCATTGTTGGATTTTAGTATTACATCAGTGAATAATCTCATATGGGAGGAGGTTATTCCGCTTATATTAATTTTATTAATCCCTTTTGAATCGTCAATATCAACATGTGTATTACTGTCATATGAAACATTGTAAGTATCATCAGAGTATCCTATCGATAAAATATAGTCATAACCTCCGTTATAGGTATATGTCATACTGCCATGTTCTGTTTCAGTAGCATTTTGGGTGGTAGTATATATTATATTGTGGGCAGTATTTGATAGTATATTTCTTGTATCACCTTTTATTGAAAAAATATGGTTTGTTGTATCTTTAGAGATATCTATATTTATTGCTTCGTCTGATTTGAAGGCAGATATTTCGTATCTCCGTTTTGAATCTTTTATTATTAGTGAGTTATAATCAATGTTGTATATATTTTCTTCATAGTCCAGCATATATATAATATTGTGTTCTGATGAATATTTTAATTTTTTATCATAATCAACCGTCGTTAATACAAATGTTGAATCATTATCATAATTATTATTGTATGGACTCAAGAAAAGGGTTTTATCTTCAAAGGAATATTTGTTGAAAACAAAAGTGTCGTTTTCGTTATTATCCTGTTGAAGGTGTGATGAAATTATTGTTTCACCATCTCCTAAAATTCCTTTGAAGGTATATTGGTCACTGCCGGAATTAGAATCTATAATTGCTCCGCCTTTTTGAATTGTATATAAGTCGCTATTATCCGTTCCAATGTACCAATGTTTGTAGATGTCTATTAAACCTGATTTTGCACTGTTGATTTTCTTTTTCTCCGATGAGCTAGTACCTTGTGCCATTAATAAATCCATTGCATTGTCATAGTTTAAACCTTTTGAGTGTAACCCTGTTAGGTAAGTTTTTATCTTTGTACTAATATATTTGTTAAAAATCTCATCTGTATTATATGTATAGTCAAATGAATCATCGTTATTTCTAACGGTAATTTTTGTATTTGAAATTTCGCCTTCTGTGGAGAAGTAGTTTTTTATAAGGCATCCTTTTAGCGTTTTAGCAAGTGTATAATCATCAGTTGTTACATAACTGCTTAGTGATTTTAAACCGGAAGATGTCGTTATGAATAGTGATGTCCCTAATTTGACTGTATGGATATCGTTTAATTTTGAAGCGGTTATATATATTTCATTTGTTCCTGTATTGTTATTAATAATTGTGCCGTAAGACAGGTTTGAAATATTAATGGTATTATTGTTCGCATTTTGTGAAGTTATAACTGTTCCGCCCTTTTTCCCTGTTGTTATTATATTTGTCCCGCCATAAGTGTATATGTCATTGAGCTTGTTGTTGCCCGTTATTATATCGTTATAGTCTGAACCCTCAAACACATATAGCCCTTTTATTTTGTTTGACAGGACTCCTTGAATTTTTAGTTCAATATCATTTATATTGAAGATTTTAGAATCAGTATTTTCGCCAATGCTTGTTGTTAAATTAGTTATTCTTTCGTCTGCAATTATATGTGTTTTTTCAGAATTTGCTGTAAAATAATTTTTTATCCTTACAGTTTCATTTTTCTTATTAGAATGAATCGCTCTGATTATTAAGTCGTTTAATTCTTTTTCGTATGATAATGTAACATCTTGGTCAAAAATTATATTCGGAATACCTGAAAAATTGCCGGATTCATCCCAATTAAAATTTATTGTGTCGTTTCCATCGCCTTGTTTTATGCGGATTTTGTTAACTATATTTTCTCCTATTGTAATATTATAAATGTCATTTGATTTTCCACCATCTATATAGTTTGATTGATTATAGGAATATATAATATCAGATTTTTTACTGCCAATTATTTTGTTCTTATAATCTTTTATTCCATATATATTGCCTTTGCCACTTGTTTCAATATAATAATCAGTTAGCGATATGATATCTCCTATATATGTTTTGTCTGAATATGAACCGTTTAAAAGTATTTCCGGCATGTTGTTTGTATTTTTGAAATAATCTTCTACTGTAATTTTATCTTTGGCATTTCCTTTTGAATTGATGTTTTTCTCTATAATTAAGTCGTCAGTTTTTTGTGACTTTGTGAACTTTATATTAGTTATATTTTTAGAAGAATCAACAAAAGCATCTTTTATCAGAATTTTGTCATTAGCGTTTGTATTATTTATTGTGTCTTTGCCTGAATTTTGGTCAAATATAAAAATATTTTGATTTGTGTCATCTATTCTGTGGTTTCGTATTAGGTAATTAGAATTTTTCGAATTATCAATTATGTCAATTATGCCCTCGTCTGTTATTGTGACAGTGCCTTTACGAGCGGATTGCTCTTTGTCTATATTTGTCATCATATTTCCTTATTGTATCTTATACACTATTATTATAGTTTTTTTATGTTTTTATGCAAGGTTTAAAAGGAGAATTTTTTATGAAACGTATTATTATTCATTGGACTGCAGGTACTGGCAGTCCTAATTCTGTTGATAAACAACATTATCACTATTTGATTGACTCTAAAGGAAAAATCCATAATGGTATATTTACCCCCGAAGATAACTTGAATTGTTACGACGGTCGATATGCAGCACACACAGGCGGCGGAAATACTGGCTCAATCGGTGTCGCCATGTGCGGTATGTGCGGTTTTAAAGGGGCGGATAATGTTGGAAAATATCCGCTGACTCGGGTTCAGTGCGAAAGTATGTTTAAGTTCGTCGCTGAGTTGGCGAAAAAATATGCCATCGCTGTAACCTCTAACAATGTTATGACACATTATGAGTTTGGTTTAAAGAACCCTAAAACCTCATCAGCAGGAAAAATTGATATTATTCATTTACCCCCTTTCCCAGGGGTCCCTAAAGACAAAATCGGGGATTTTATCAGAAATAAAATCAGATGGTATTTGGGGAAATAGGTTTGGCGAAAAATTTGCTAGAGTAAATGGGTAAAATGTAGTTTGGTGCGTCTAAAGACAGCACCCTACTATATATTATAATATAAAACCTCTCTTATTTTTCTAATATTTTACATTGTAAAATATTGAAAAATTTTTCTCTCCTAAAGGAGAGATTGGGCGGATAAATTTATCCCTTTCCCCATTTAACTCATCAACAGGCAAAGTTTTTTTTGTAAAAGTTTGCAGGAATAAAGTGGTAAAATGTATTTTGGTGCGTTGAAACGACGCACCATACTATTACGATATTATAGGCATTACAATAAGCAATATATAAAAAACATAGCGAGTAAACATAAATTAACAGTTGATATTATTGCTCCTAACAGCAATACAATAGTGCATAAAATATGTTTAAGAAAAGCAAATGGTAATTTATATTCAAAGATTTGTTCTAAGCACCAAATAATCCCCGCGAAACAGTATATTGCAGTAATAAGCATATAAAGTAAATAAATTTCGTATCCAATTTTTTCTAATGCTAAAGCGATAAATGGATATAATGCAAAATAACCGTTCAATGCAAAAATGATATAACTGATATTTTGATTAAATTTATTAAATTTATTTAAAAACATAGTAATAACATACTATAACAAAATAAATGAAAGGACAAAATTATGACTAAACTTGCCACAAAATAGTGGTTTTGTTAAAAAAGTGTTACAAAATCAATGTAACAGCATAAAAATATTGGAGAATCCTGTAATGTCAAAAATGCAGTCACTAAAAAATATTGTCATTACTGCTTTACATTTGTATTAATTATTTGGTATTATGTAAAAGAATGAAATTTGATATTTTAGTACGAAACATTTTGCTTTTTGTTAGTTTTGGGATTATTGTTCCAATTATATTTTTGTTTATCTATTTGTTATTTGGTGTATTTTATTCAAATCGACCAATTACGAGTATTCAAAAATATAAAAGTGTTTTAAGTAGCATAGAAAAACAATCTGAAATAATTCATTTCCCAAAGACAATTCCAAATGATGCAAAAGATGTAAAATTCTATTATTGGACATCAAGTATGAATGGCTCTCTTTTGCTATTACAGTTTAAAATTAA